>CAZWRK010000206.1:3540-5685 GCA_964635875.1 uncultured Aquaspirillum sp. | reverse complement strand
CCGACGACCTCGGCGGCGCGTTCTAAGCCTGCCGACAGACAAAATCCCCCGCTTGGCATCGACCAACGGGGGATTTTTATGCGCTCACACCACAGTCGAAGCCACCAGCAAATCGACCAAATCCGCAGCAAAGGTCGAGAGCTGGGCGCGTTGGCGTACGCACACTTGCAGATTACGCGGCGCCCACGGCTCATCTAGCTCAATCACCCGCACTGGCGAGTCTTGCAACGTGCGCGACAGCGCCCGTCGTGGCACCAGCCCCAAACCCACCCCCGCACTGACCATTCGACACACCGCCTCGAAACTGCGTACCTGAATCCGCACATCTAAATGCTTACCGAGGGTCGCGGCGGCGTTCATGGTGAAGGTATGAATGGCGGTGCCCGCGTGCAGCATCACAAACGGAAAATCCAGCACCGCGCTAAATGGCAGATGGGCGCAATGTGCCAGCGGGTGATCGTGTGGCGCGATCAGCACCAAATGATCGGCACGATACGGATACAGCTCGACCTCCGCGCCTTCAATCCGCTCCGCCACCACCCCGACTTCAATTTCCCCGCTCGCCACCGCCAGAATAATTTCCGGACTCGCGCGCTCTTCCAGCGTGATGCTGACTTGTGGGTATCGCCGTAAAAACTGCGCCAAGTCATCCGGCAAAAAACTATGGGTCGCATGGGTATTGGCCCACACGCTGACATGGCCGCGCACCCCTTTTGCGTAGGGGGAAAGGTCGGAATGCATTTGCTCCAACTGCGCAAACACCTGCCGCGCATGACGCAGCAACGCTTCACCGGCACGGGTTAACTCCACGCCGCGCGGCAACCGTTTCAGCAGCGGCGTACCCAGCGTTTCTTCGAGCAACTTGATGCGATGGCTCGCCGACGACGGCGCAAGGTGCACACGCTCGGCTCCGCGCGTCAGGTTTTGCAACTCGGCAATCGCCACAAAGAGGCGCAGGTCGATCAGGTCATATTGCACAAGGATTCGGCTTTCACGAACGAAGGTTAAGGAAAAGGCCAATTGTCATCAGGCCGCAAAGCTTTGCATCATTCCACACCCTCAAACGCCGGATCAATCATCAAGGGAATGCGCTGTTTATGTTGTGGAAAAATGGGTCGCCAGAACGAATCGGGATTGGGTTGGCCGCGCTAGCGGCTTTTGGGTTTTCATTCAAAGCGATTTTCGTCAAATTGGCCTATGCGGCGGCCTCGGTCGAGGCGGTCACTTTGCTGTCGATGCGGATGATGTTTTCGATTCCGCTGTTTGTCATCGCGGGGTTTTCGGCCTTGCGCGCGGGGCCTGCGCTAACGCGCCGCGACCTGTGGCTATTGGGCGGGCTGGGCTTGGTCGGCTACTACGGTTCGAGCATTTTGGACTTTATCGGCCTGTACTATATTTCGGCGGGGCTGGAGCGCCTGATTCTATTCACGTACCCGACGCTGACCATTTTGATCGGGGTGTTGTTTATGGGCAAAGCCTTAGAGCGGCGCGTGATCGGGGCAGTGCTGCTGTCGTATATCGGGATTGGCTTTGCATTTTTTCACGACCTCAAGATCAGCGGCGAGGTGAATACGGTGCTGATTGGGGCGGCGTGTGTGTTTGGCTCGGCGTTGCTCTATGCGATGTATAGCGCCGGTGCCGAAGTGGCGATTCATCGACTCGGGTCGGTGCGGTTTTCCACCCTAGCCTTGTTGGTTTCTGCGGCAGCAACGCAGGTGCATTTCTTCGTTTCGCAGCCGTTATCCGCCTTGGTGCAACCGCTGCCGATTTACCTGTATTGCGCGGGGATGGCCTTGTTTTCGACGGTGTTGCCGATCTTCTGGCAGTCGGCAGCGATTCGTCGCATTGGCGCGGCGCGGGCGGTGTTGATTGGCACCCTCGGGCCGATTCTGACGATTTTCTTTAGCTGGAGCCTACTCGACGAACCGATTTCAACATCGCAAATCATCGGGGCGGCGTTTGTGGTCGCGGGGGTGTTATTGGTGAGTCGCCGCACATAAACCGCCCCGCAAAAACGTGCAGGCAGTGGCAAAGAAACCTTCTTTTCTGCCACTGCCCGCCATCGGTTTACCAGTGGGTTTCGCGCTCAGGCGAGGCGGTAATTTTGTGGATCGACAAATCTGCGCCGTTGAATTCCTCTTCTTC
>CAZWRK010000206.1:0-3440 GCA_964635875.1 uncultured Aquaspirillum sp. | reverse complement strand
AACATCCACACAAAAATCGCACCGGCCAACGCGCCCACCACCAATGCCCCAATCGGGTGCATGACATCCGAACCGGCGCACACTGCGACCAAACCAGCCAAGGGGCCGTTGTGGATAAAGCCGGGGTCATTCTTGCCCAAAACCATCGCGACCAAGGTGCCGCCGACCATCGCCATCAGCGAATTCATGGCGACCAAACCGCTAATGCCTTCGACTTTTTGCGCGCTCATCACGTTAAAACCAAACCAGCCAACAATCAGAATCCACGCGCCCAAGGCCAAAAACGGAATCGAAGACGGCGGATGTGCGGCCACATGACCTTCACGGCTGTAGCGACCCCGACGCGCGCCTAAATGCAGCACCGCCGCCAAACCAATCCAACCGCCCACCGCGTGCACCACGACCGAACCGGCAAAATCGTGGAAGTTCGCGCCAAATTGCTGCAGTAACCAATCTTGCAACCCAAAATGCCCGTTCCACGCGATGCCTTCAAAGAAGGGATACACCAAGCCGACCAAGATACAGGTGGCGATGGTTTGTGGATGAAAACGCGCGCGTTCCGCAATCCCGCCCGAAATAATCGCCGGAATCGCCGCCGCAAAAGTCAGCAAGAAGAAGAATTTCACCAACTCATAGCCATGATTGGCGGTGAGCGCCTGCGCCGAAGAGAAGAAGTTCACACCATACGCCACGCTGTAACCGACAAAGAAATACGCCAGCGCGGACACGCCAAAATCCGTCAAAATTTTTACCAGCGCATTGACTTGGTTCTTTTTGCGCACCGTGCCCAGCTCTAAAAAAGCAAAACCGGCGTGCATCGCCAAAATCATAATCGCGCCCAGCAAAATGAATAACACATCATTTGCGGAGTAAGTGGCAGTCATCGATGTCCCTCCTCAGTGCAGTCTTAAACTTGAGGCGCACCATAAGCAAGCACAGTGCCCAAAATTACAACACATTGAAATAAATAAACAATTTATTCACACACCACCATGTTGGTGCAAAAAATGCGTCCCCGTGGCGCATTTTTCTCACACCCACGCAGAAGTAAATCGGCATCACGCGCGACAATCGCGCCAAGCACCGCACCAAATCGGTGCCCTCACCCGATCAACACTTTATTTCACTCATAAATATGGTTTTGCCATTTTTTTTCGTCCTCACGACCCGACACGGTGCGGTTCTTGCTCCCTGTTTTTGTGCATACACCACAGCACTTAACCCACAAGAGGAGGAAGCGTGTTTTCAACAGCCACAATCGGGCAACGACTCGGCATGATGGTCGGGGTTCTGCTCACGATTTCTGTCGGCATGAGTGTGTTAGGCCTGTCGAGTCAACGACAAATCATGGCGGACTTTGCCAGCACCTATCACGATCGCGTGGTACCGCTACGCCAGCTGAAATGGGTCGCCGACCGTTATGCGGTCAATATCGTCGATACCACCCACAAACTCCGCTCCGGCGCACTGCACCCGCCCGCCGCCCTCGAGGCGATTGCCGAGGCACAAAAAACCATTCACCAGCAATGGCAGGATTATCAAGCCACCCAGCTCACCCCCGAAGAAGCGCGACTGGCCGAACAGGCCAGCCGTGTCATGCAATCGGCCGATGTCGCCGTGCAACAGCTCGAAACCCTGATTCGACAAGCCGACAGCGAAGGCCTTGCCCGCTTTGCCGACCACACCCTGTATCCGGCGATTGATCCGGTGTCGGCCCGTATCTCCGATTTGGTCGATTTACAGCTTAAAGAAGCCGAGCGCGAATTTACCGCCGCACAAGCCGAGTCGGAACACGCCCAAAAAGTGTCGATCGGTCTGCTAATGCTGGGGCTGATCTTGGGTGGGGGACTCGGGTTTTTGACGATTCAGCAGCTCCGCCACCAGCTGGGCGGCGAACCGCATGATGTTTTGGAAGCCGCGCAACGGATTGCCAGCGGCGATGTCTCGCAAGCGCTGCCCGTGCGCCACGGCGACACCCACAGCATGATTGCTTCGATGGCGGTGATGCAAGACACCTTGCGCGCGCTCCTACGGCGCATTCATGCCATGACCGCGCATTTATCCAGCACCGCCTGTGAACTGGCCGCCGCTTCGGAGCAAGTCGCAAAAAGCGCGCGCTTCCAAACCGAGGCCGCCAACGAAATGGCCGCTTCAGTCGAAGAAATGACCGTCAGCATTGGCCAAGTCACCGATCACGCCGATGCCGCGTTAAATGATGTCCATCATGCGGCGACCTTGGCCGAAACCGGTCAGCATGTGATTTTGGGCGTCGCCGACAACATTCAGTCGATGGCGCAGGCGGTGCAAAGCTCGCGCACCCTCACCGACGCCCTCGAAACCCAATCCGAGCAAATTTCAGACATGGTGAGCATGATTCGCGAAGTCGCCGACCAAACCAATTTGCTCGCCCTGAATGCCGCGATTGAAGCCGCACGCGCAGGCGAAGCCGGACGCGGCTTTGCGGTGGTGGCGGACGAAGTGCGCAAATTGTCCGAACGCACCACGCAATCGACCGCCGACATCACTCACATCGTGCACGGAATGCAAAGCAGCAGCCGCGAAGTGGGCGAAGGGGTGCGGCATCTGACCGATCAAGCGCATATCGGCGTGCAACATGCGCAAGGCGCAGGCCAAACCATGCACGACATTCGCCACACCAGCCAGCAGGTGCGCGAGCGCTTCCAAACCATTGCTTACGCTTTATCCGAGCAAAAACATGCCAGCGCCAGCATTGCCGAGCGGGTTGAACGGGTCACGCAAATGACGGAAGAAACCAGCACCGCCGCCCTACAAACCGCGCAATCGGCGGGCTTGATGGAAGACCTTGCGGGCGAGCTGCAAGGGGTGGTGATGCAGTTCAAGCTCGACTAAACGCGCCCTGTTGCAAAAAAGTCGAGCGCTTGCTTGGTTTTTGCGTGACCAGATTGGTGCACGCAAGGTATCTTTTGTGCTCTTTGGTGTGTGTCACGAGCGCACACCGCCTGAACTCCACGCGAGATCAGGAAACAGCCGCCGCCCACGCAGGCGGCGGTTTTATGGAGACATCAAAATGATACTGACACAAGAACAAGAAATGATCCGCGACGCCATGCGCGATTTCGCCCAAGAACGCCTTGCCCCCTTTGCCGCCGAATGGGATCGCAATCACACCTTCCCCGCCGAAGCCCTCAAAGAACTCGGCGAACTCGGCGCGCTCGGCATGGTCGTCCCGACCGAATGGGGCGGCGCGGGTATGGACTATATGAGCCTCGTGCTCGCCATCGAAGAAATTGCCGCCGGAGATGGTGCGACCTCGACCATCGTCAGCGTTCAAAACTCCCTCGCCTGCGGCATCCCCAACAAATACGGCACCGACGCGCAAAAAGAAACGTGGCTCAAACCCCTCGCGCGCGGTGAAAAACTCGGCTGCTTCTGCCTGACCGAACCACACACCGGCTCCG
>CAZWRK010000205.1:0-5737 GCA_964635875.1 uncultured Aquaspirillum sp. | reverse complement strand
AAATCGCCAGCGATGTGAACGATATCTTTGTGCAAATCACTGGCCTCGGGCGCGCCAATCAGCTGACCCATCTCTTGCAATCACCGTTTAGCCTTCATGCCACTATGATGGCGGCGATTGAGCAAGAAGCCGCCCATGCCCGCGAAGGTAAACCGGCGCAAATCATCGCTAAAATGAACGCTTTGCTTGAACCGCAAATTATTCAAGCGCTGTATGCCGCGAGTCAGGCAGGGGTCAAAATCCAGCTGATTATTCGGGGCGTGTGCGCCTTGCGGCCGGGCGTGCCGGGCCTATCCGAGAATATCTCGGTGCGGTCGGTGGTCGGGCGCTTCCTTGAGCACCCACGGATTTTCTATTTTTATAACAATGGCATCGAAAATCTTTACATTGCCAGCGCCGATTGGATGGGTCGGAACTTCTTCCGACGCATCGAAACCTGCGTACCGATTTTGGATACCCGCATTAAACGCCGCATTATCCGCGAAGGCCTGCGCCTGTATTTAGCCGACAATGTCAACGCATGGGAAATGCAAGACGACGGCAGCTATCGCAAACGCACCTCTCGCGGCAAGCCGCGCTGCGCGCAAAGCGAGCTGCTATTGGAATACGAAGAAAGTGATACCAAGTGAGCGGTGTCGATATTCTGATCATTGTGTCGGGGCTTGCGCTGAGCGCCATCGGCTTAGCGGGCACCATTTTGCCTGCGCTACCCGGATTACCGGTCTTGTTTGGCGGCTTATTACTATTGGCGTGGGTCGGTGATTTTCAGCATGTTGGCGCATTTTCTCTCACGATAATTGGCGTGTTGGCGGTGTTTGGCATGTCGCTGGATTTTGTCGCGGGCTTATTGGGCGCAAAACGCTCTGGCGCAAGCAACCAAGCTTTATGGGGCGCATTTATCGGCGGTCTCGCCGGTATTCCATTTGGCCTCATTGGGCTGGTGGCAGGGCCATTTTTTGGCGCGGTGATTGGCGAACTACTCGCACGCCGCGACTCGCTACAAGCGGGCAAAGTGGGCGTAGCAACCCTGCTCGGCTTGCTCGTTGGCACAGCGGCCAAAATTGCTAGCGCATTTGCAATGCTCGGGGTATTTGTCGGGGCGTGGCTACTCGACTAAACCCAGCAAAACCCCAACCACACCCCATCAAAAAAACCGCCGATGCAGGCGGTTTTTTTGATGGCGAACGCACAAACTAGCTGTGCTCTTCTTCACGGGCAGTATCAATCCCCAGCTCCTGAATTTTGCGAGTCAGCGTATTCCGTCCCAACCCCAATAAATGCGACGCTTCAACGCGACGGCCGCCGGTATGCTGCAAAGCGACTTTAATCAAGGTGCTTTCAAATGCTTGAGTCAGACTGTCGATAATCCCAACCTCTCCATGCCGCAAGCGCGTTTCTGCGACCGTGGCCAGCTGCGTCATCCAATCGCCCGCGACCAGCGGCTGCGCCATAGCCGTCGGCATATCCAGCGGTGTCATCTCGCGCACTTCAGGCGGAAGATCGCCCGTATCCACCACCTGACCGGGGGCCATCACCGTGAGCCAATGGCAAACGTTTTCTAACTGGCGCACGTTACCCGGAAACGCATATTGGCGCAGCGCATCCATCGCCGCATCAGATAACCGCTTTGGCTCGACATTAAGCGCTTGACCGCTCTTCACCAAAAAATGGCGCGCCAAGAGGGGAATATCTTCAGAGCGTTCGCGTAGAGGCGGTAAGCGCAGACGAATCACATTGAGGCGATGAAATAAATCCTCACGGAATAGGCCCGCTTTAACCCGATCCTCTAAGTGCTGATGCGTCGCGGCAATCACGCGAACATTGGCTTTAATCGGCGAATGGCCGCCCACGCGATAAAACTGCCCATCGGACAACACGCGCAATAAGCGGGTTTGCAACTCGGTGGGCATATCACCGATTTCATCCAGAAAGAGCGTTCCGCCCTCGGCCTCTTCAAAGCGACCCCGACGTTGTGCATGCGCACCAGTAAATGCGCCGCGCTCATGACCAAATAGCTCGCTTTCGAGCAAATCACGTGGGATGGCGGCGGTATTGAGCGCGATAAACGGCCGGTGGGCACGCGTAGAGTGGCGGTGCAGGGCATGCGCGACCAGTTCCTTGCCGGAGCCAGACTCACCGGTAATCAACACCGTGACGCTGGATTGGCTCAGGCGGCCAATCGCGCGAAACACATCTTGCATCGCAGGCGCTTGCCCGAGAAGAACGGTGCTCGGATCTTGATCAAAACGATCAACATCACCGGCTTCGGCTTGGTTTAAAGCACGCTCGACCAGCTGAACAGCATGGTCGATATCAAAGGGCTTCGGCAGGTACTCAAATGCACCCCCTTGAAAGGCTGCGACGGCGCTATCTAAATCAGAATGCGCAGTCATGATGATCACCGGCAATTCGGGATGATCTTCTTTAACTTTACTCAGAAACTTCAAACCATCCGTACCGGGCATCCGAATATCGCTCAAAATCGCACGCGGCGTTTTGTCGTATAAGGCATTCAGCGCATCGTCAGCGCTGGAGAAACTTTCAAAGCCAATACCGGCACGGCTGAGCGCTTTTTCGAGGACCCAGCGAATGGATTTGTCGTCGTCAATAATCCAGACAGGTTGATTCATTATGTTTTTTCTCCTCCGTGACGCGCTCCGGCAAAGGGTAAGAGCACGGTAAAGCAGGTGTAGCCCGAGCGGGATTCAAATTCGATGGTGCCTTGATGCTGATGAACGTAGGTTTGCGCCAAAGTCAGCCCCAAACCAGTGCCCTCCGCGCGCCCCGTGACCAGCGGGTAAAACACATGGTCTTTGATTTCAGCAGGGATACCAGGGCCGTTATCGATGATCTGCAGCTGCAAAGCCAATTGATGCCGCCGCCGCGCCAAGGTGACTTGGCGGGCAACACGGGTAGTTAGGGTGATTTCGCCGACGCCTTGCATCGCCTGAACGGCATTGCGCACGATGTTTAATACGACTTGAATCAGCTGTTCTTTATCGGCATGCAGGGCAGGCAAACTGGTGTCGTAATCGCGTTGAATGCGCAGTCCTTGCGGGTACTCTGCCAGCACGATACTACGCACGCGCTCCAGCACTTCATGCACATTGACATCCATCAGTACATGCTTGCGATTGGGCGTTAACAGCCGATCGACTAAGGACTGTAGGCGCAAAGCTTCGCTGGTAATGACCTCAAGGTATTCCTTTAGTTCGGGACGATCGCTCAACTCCAAACCAAGCAATTGAGCCGCCCCACGAATACCGCCTAGCGGGTTTTTGATTTCATGCGCAAGGTTCCGAATCAGTTCGCGGTTGGCTTGCTGTTGGATCAACAGCCGCTCCTCGTTCGCAATGCGGATTTGCTGATCTAGCGGGCGGAGTTCGATTAAAGCATCTGCTTGCGGGCTATCGATGGGGGTAATCGTGCAGAGCACATGCAAGGGCTGTTGGTTGCAGGTCATGAGCTGCAAATCATGCTCGGTAAAGCTGACATTGTTGCTGAGAGATGTTCTCAGACCATTGCATAACGGGCGGCTATCGATAAATAAGCTCGCCAAGGTGTGACGCAAAATTTCACGGACACCAAGCGCAAAGAGGTTTTCGGCGGCGGGGTTGGTGTAGCGAATCGCGCCATCTTGCTTGACAGCAATAATGGCGGTATCGAGAAGATCTAGTCCGGCAAAAACGGGTGCATTCATAGCCGTCATCAATAAAAAGTAAGATTCGTGGTCAGGGTTAGCAAGAAGCGAGCCAGAGAATGATGCATACCAGTGCAAGCACACCCCTAGTTTAGCGCGCGCTTATGCACAAAAACAGTGCACACTACGGCTCATCATGCATAGCCTCGGCGAGTTCGGCTTGTAAGCTTGCAATATGCTGGTCGCGCTCTTGCGAGGCGAGCTGAATTTGCGCGAGTTGACGCGGGTCATGCGCCACCAAAGCCCGCCGCGCTTCTAGGCGCTGTTTAGCTGCGCGCTCGTTATTTAATTCATTGACTAAAATATGGCGGCGTAAGCGGTCGCGCTGCCGTTGCTCTTGCGGATCGATTTTCCACACCATCGGCGGAGAGGATGCCAGCACCGGACGCGGTAATGACATCAAAGCGGGGTCGGCAAATACAACCAGATGATGGCAAGCGATCAGACACGTAATCAAAAAACGAAATGGCATGAAAAATTCGGTTTTTGGTTAGAAATTAAATGAGTATACGTCGAGATAATTGAGAAAAAATGGGGCTTGATGATGGAACAAGGAAAAAGAACAATGAATACAAAATGACAAATAAAAATTAATTTGTTTGTGGCATGATTATTTTTTAAATAGATGCCCCCACGGAAAGAAGACCATGTCAGCCATAACCCCCTCACCACTTGCCCCTTTACTTCCAGCACTACCGACAACAATTTTACCAACGCTTTCGGATCTCACAACGGCTCTTGGAATCCCTCGCACTGTGCTGGCGAGTGATGAGGAAATTCACTACGCTTGGCGCAATTTGCCGCGCGAACTGCGAGAAATCCCCGTTCCACTTAGAGGGGAACTAATCGCGAGAATGTGCGTGGCCGTGAGCACTGGGCTTTTTGATGGGGCGATGAACTACATCTGGAACGCGGCGATCCTTCAGCTTCGTACGAAGGTGCGTAACTTTGGCTTACCAATCGTTGCCCAGATTCTTCAGTCCGATTTTGAAGAGAAGCACCTGCTTGAACTTCAAGACAGCAAGTTGCTGGAACTGTGTCTCAAGCTGAACCTCGTTAATGAGGATGGTTTCTTCTTTCTCGATCAATGCAGGGATGTTAGAAACAACTTTTCGGCCGCACATCCAACCCTCGGAACGGTCAACGACCGCGAATTCACAACGTTCCTGAATCGTTGTGTTCGTTATGCACTCGCTGATGCGTCATCGCCAAAGGGCGTTGATATCGGCGCGTTCATTACAGCAGTAAAAGGTGCGCGGTTCAACGCGAATCAGTGCAGCGTATGGGTTCAACGGCTTAGCGAAACCCATGACGCACAGCGTCAAATGCTTGTTGGAATGGTTCACGGCATCTACTGTGATCCGAATACATCCGAGCCTTCGCGCCTCAACTCGCTAGATATCTGCGACGCGCTAAAAACTGGGTTTACTGCCGCGTTGCGTTCTGACTTGGTCAACAAACACAGTGAATACGCTGCGAAGGGCGATGAGCAGCGCCATACAGCATCGTTGCAATTCTTCGAGAAGCTGGGGCTTGTGCAGCTGCTAGATGAGTCCGAGCAACATGCTGTCTTCTATCGTGCGGTAGATCGCCTCTGGAACGTTCACAATGGGATGAACAATTTCTACAACGAACCCCCATTCGCTGAGCGTTTGTTAGAACTCTCACGAAATGGTGCCGTTCCCGAAACCGTACAAGAGCGATTTGTCCAAGTAGTGCTCTGTTGCAATGTTGGTAATCAATACGGAGTTTCGTGGGCAGCTTCAACCAGCTATGACCAAATCATCAAGTCGTTCTCTCCCCGCGAGATTGCTACAATGATTCGTTTGGCGACTTCGCCAGAATCAATACTCGGCCGTCGTGTAAGCAGCCTGCTGTCATGCCGACAGCGATTCAAACAAAACCTAGCGCTCATTGATCCAGCCAGCGTTCCTAGCGGCGTAAAGGCTGATTACGAAAAATTCCTCAAATAAACAAAAATTAAAACCCCGCACATGCCAAGCATGATGCGGGGTTTTGTTAATTCAGACGCCTGCA
>CAZWRK010000204.1:0-5742 GCA_964635875.1 uncultured Aquaspirillum sp. | reverse complement strand
TATCGGCCGTGCCCTTGTTGTACGGCTTTGGGCAGTTTTCGTGGATTTCGCCGCTCGCCAATGCGTGGGCGATTCCGGTGATTGGTAGTGTGATCACCCCGAGTTTATTGGTCGCGGTGTGTTTGCCGTGGGAGGGTGCTTTGCCGCTGGTGCATGCCGCTTTGGCGTGGAGCTTGCAGCCGGTGACGTGGCTGGCGAGTTGGCCGATGTGGCAACAGGCCGCGCCGGATCGCATTGCTTTGGGCTTGGCGGCGCTGGGATCGGTGTTGTGTTTGGCTCCGGCCGGTTTAGCGGGGCGCAGCTTGGGCGGGTTGCTGATGCTGCCGCTGTTATTTCCGGTGCCGATTTCCCGCACAGAGGTGGGGCCATTGCGGGTGACGGTGTTGGACGTGGGACAGGGCTTATCAGTGTTGTTGGAGACATCGCAGCATCGCTTGCTGTATGACACGGGGCCATCATGGCCGGGGGGCAATGTCGGGGAGCGGGTGGTGTTGCCGTTTTTGCGTGGGCGCGGGGTGTCTTCTCTAGAGGGCTTGGTGTTGAGCCATCACGATAGCGACCACATCGGCGGGGCGGCGGCGTTATGGCCGATGATACCGATTCGGCACGTGTGGACCAGCGCGCCACCGACCGCCTTTCCCGAGGCAAGAGCCGCAGTGCAGCCCTGTTTAGCGGGGACGGCATGGCAATGGGACGGGGTGGCGTTTCAGTTTTTACATCCGACGCCGCAGACGCAGGGCGATGACAATGACCGCAGTTGCGTGCTGCAAGTGCGGGTTGGCGAACAAACGATTTGGCTGATGGGCGATGTGAGTGCGCGCATTGAGGCGGATCTCATCGCCCATTTAAATGGGCAGCGGGTGAATGTGTTGATCGCTTCGCATCACGGCAGCCGGACCGCGTCTTCTTGGGATTTCTTGCAGGCGGCGCAGCCGTCTTGGGTGGTGGTCAGTGCCGGTTATCGCAATCGCTATCGTCATCCGGCTGCACCGGTGTGGCAGCGCTATCAAGACATCGGCGCACGCCGTTTGCGCACCGATCGTGATGGTGCGGCCTCATTCGTTTTGAATGGCTCAGCTATTCAGGTGCAGACCTGGCGCACTCAATCCCCCCGCTACTGGCATCGTCAGGACGCTTTTCGGGCGCAGTCGCAGGGGGATTAAACTCAGGCGCTGAGTTCTTGATAGAGCGCGCAATATTCTTGTGCGAGTTTGTGGCGTGGGTCGAGATAGACCATCGGTTTGGCGGCTTGGTGAGATTCGCGAATTTTGACCGAGCTGGAAAGCCGTGTTTGCATCACCGGATGGCCTTCGGCTTCGAGTTCATTGACCAGTTTGACCGGCAGGCTGGCGCGCGGTTGGAATTGGTTGACGATAATGCCTTCGATGCGGAGTTGGTCATTATGGTCGGCACGAATTTCGTGAAGGTTTTCGAGCAGAGTGTAGAGCGCCCGCCGTGAAAAATCATCGCAATCAAACGGGATCAAGCAGCGTTGACTTGCAATCAGTGCCGATCGAGAGAAGAAGTTCAGCGCGGGTGGGGTGTCGATATAAATTTCGTCAAATTGCGTGGAAAGCTCTTGGATCGCGTCGCGCAATTTATACATTTTGTAGCGGGTTTCGAGCTTGCTGGCGAGCTCCCCTAGATTGGGGTGAGAGCACATCAGGGACAGATTGTCGAACGGGGTTGGGTGGATAAACTCGGGGAGCTTTTTCGGGTAAAGGCTGAAGTTCAGCACTTGATCAAAAAAATCGAGAAGCGAGAGACGTGCTTCATCGGCAGCGGCACCTAGCAAATAGTGCGATAGATTGCCTTGTGGGTCGAGGTCGATCACCAAGGTGCGTTTGCCTTGGCTGGCGGCAACGGCGGCTAAATTGGCGGTAATGGTCGATTTCCCGACGCCGCCTTTTTGATTGAAGATCACTCGAGTGACCGCTGTCATACGATTCCCTTTATTTATTGTCCGCACGAGGCGGGGGGTTAGCGATTGGGGCAAACCTGCTTCATTTGGTAATGGCTGGCGGTGTTGGCGGTGATCGGTGTCGCAGGGAGGTCACGATCGCTATAACTGTAGCGGGTGATGAGGCGGCCATTCTCGTCGAAGAGGCTCATGGTTTGCAGCCGGTAGGTTTGGCGAGCGCAATCAATTTCCCATGTGTTGATCGAGGTTTTGTGACGGGGCGAGCCTTGAAAGTCTTCTTTTTTGAGGTTGAAGATCGTTTTGCGGTCGCGGAAGGTGACGCGATTGCCTTGGCGACGAATCGATAATTCGTCGAGTTCATTCATGATATTGCCGCTGGGGGTCACGCCGAGGTTTTTCCATGCGGCATTTTGTGCGCCGGGTTGCAGCGATCCGTATTGATCCGGCGCAATGGCGCAGCCGGTCAGAACGGTCAGTGCGAGTAATAAAGTGGTGGTGAGATGGGATTTCATGGTCGGGTGGTATCCCCGAATAAATAGATTCATGGCAGATTGTTGAGCGATGTAAGGTCAAACACGATGAGTGTGCGCTTTGATTCTTACGATGCAAATTGGAAAGTGCCAAGTGTCGCATAAGCAGGCTATGTCCTCCAATCCCGTACAATGCGTGTTTTTCGCGGTTTCTTATTCTTTCGAGTTCGCATGACCACCCAGTTAGAGATTTTGCAGCAGGTTTTTGGTTATTCCACTTTTCGCGGCCAGCAGGCGGAGATTGTTGCGCGTGTGACCGCGGGCGAAAGTGCTTTGGTATTAATGCCAACCGGCGGCGGAAAATCCTTATGTTTTCAGATTCCCGCGTTGTTGCGTGAGGGGTTAACGGTGGTGGTGTCGCCGCTGATTGCGTTAATGCAAGATCAAGTCGCGACGCTCAACGAATTAGGCGTATCAGCCGCCTTACTGAATTCGGCGCAAAGTCCTGAAGAAGCGCGCGAGGTTGCAAAGGCCTTGCGCGAGGGGTCGATTAAGTTGTTGTACGTTGCGCCCGAGCGCTTATTGGCCCCTCGCTTTCTGGATTTTTTGACCGAGATGCCAGTCGCCTTGTTTGCGATTGATGAAGCGCATTGCGTCAGCCAGTGGGGGCACGATTTCCGGCCGGAGTATCGAGATTTGGCGGTGTTGGCGGCGCGCTTTCCCGAGGTGCCGCGCATTGCCCTGACCGCAACCGCCGATCCACAAACCCAAAATGAAATTCGTCACTATTTATCTTTGCAGGATGCGCCAGTATTTTTGGCGAGCTTTGATCGGCCGAATTTGGTGTATCGCGTGGTCGAGAAGCATCTGGCTAAAAAGCAGCTGCTGCGCTTTATCGAAGATGAGTATCCGAGTCAGTCAGGGATTGTCTATTGCTTGTCGCGCAAGCGTGTCGATGAAACCGCAGCATGGTTGGTCGAAAATGGCATTGATGCGTTGCCCTATCACGCAGGTTTGGCGTCGGAGGTGCGCACGCGGCATCAGCGGCGGTTTTTGCAAGATGATGGTGTGGTGATGGTGGCAACGGTGGCATTTGGGATGGGGATTGATAAGCCCGATGTGCGCTTTGTGGCGCATTTGGATTTGCCGCGTAGCCCTGAAAATTTTTATCAAGAATCTGGACGCGCGGGGCGCGATGGGCTGCCTGCTGCGAGTTGGCTGTGTTATGGCCTGAGCGATATGGTGCAGTTGCAGCAAATGATTTTTGATGGCGATTTAGACGAGTCGCGGCGACAAGTCGAGCTGGAAAAGCTCGACGCGATGTTGCGCTACTGTGAAACGGCGACGTGTCGGCGGCAGGTTTTGCTGGCGCAGTTTGGCGAAACAATTGCGCCATGCGGCAAGTGTGATAATTGCTTGCAACCGCCGCAGACCTTTGATGCCACAGTACCAGTACAAAAATTATTATCGTGCGTGTATCGCGTCGGGCAACGCGCGGCGATGAATCATGTGATTGATATTTTGTTGGGCCGTTTGACTGAAGCGGTGATTGCGCGTGGTCATCATCAGCTTTCGACGTTTGGCTTGGGAAAAGAGATTAAACAGCGTGGGTGGCGGTCGTTGATTCGGCAATTGATTGCGCAGGGCTTATTGCAAGTCGATGTCGCGCGTGGTCAGTCTTTGTTGTTGACCGAAGCTTGTCGCGCGGTTTTAAAAGGGCAAACCACGGTGCGGTTACGGCCTTTGCGTGAAGAAAGTGAGCGCGTGAAGGCATCCAGTGCCGACCGTTGGTTGCGCACTGAGCGCGAAGAGCGGGTGTGGCAGGCGTTGCGGGTGTGGCGCAAGCGCTTGGCTGAAGAACATAATGTGCCTGCTTATGCCATTTTCCCCGATAAAACCTTGCGTGAACTCACCGAAAAGCGACCCATGAATGAGGCTGAATTGCGGCGGGTGTATGGTGTCGGGGAGCGTAAATTAGCGAGTTATGGCGCAGAACTGTTGGCGATTTTGCATCAGGCAGAATCGTGATGTGTGATGTTTTGATACTGTGTGACTTTTTGATATTAAGGAGATTTTCATGCCGGTGAATCTTGCTTTGCCTGATCCGTCGCAGTTGTTTTCGGTTGCGGGTGTGCGGTTGCGTGTCGCCGAGGCGGGGGTGAAATATCCCAACCGTAAAGATGTATTGGTGATGGAGTTGGATGCAGGGACGCAGGTGGCGGGCGTTTTTACACGCAATCGTTTTTGTGCCGCGCCGGTCACTGTGTGCCGTGAGAATCTTGCCGCTGGGACAGAAATTCGGGCGCTGGTGGTGAATACCGGCAACGCGAATGCGGGCACCGGTGTGGATGGGTTGGCGCGGGCGCGTCAGATTTGTCAGGCCGTGGCTTCCGATTTGGGCATTGCACCGGAGCAGGTTTTGCCATTTTCGACCGGCGTGATTTTGGAGCCGTTGCCTGCGGATAAAATTGTTGCGGCCTTGCCTTCGCGTTATGAGGCGGATTGGGCGATGGCTGCCGCTGCGATTATGACGACGGACACTCAGCCGAAGGCGTCTTCGCGTCAAGTCACGATTGCGGGTCAGACGGTGACGTTGACCGGCATCGCAAAGGGTGCAGGGATGATTCATCCGAATATGGCGACGATGTTGGGTTTTGTCGCCACGGATGCGGCGGTTGATCCGGCGCTGTTGCAGGCGTGTTTGCGCGATGTGGCAGATGAGTCTTTTAATAGCATTACAGTCGATGGCGATACTTCGACGAATGATTCGTTCATTCTGATCGCCACCGGACAAGCCGGAAACGCGCCGATTGTGGATGCAAATAGTGCTGACTATGCGGCGTTCCGTGCGGCTTTGAGCAGCTTGTCGATTGAGTTGGCGCAGGCGATTGTGCGCGATGGTGAAGGCGCGACCAAGTTCATGACGGTCACGGTTGAGGGCGGTCGGGATCGCGCGGAGTGTAAGGCGGTTGCGTATGCGATTGCGCGTTCGCCTTTGGTGAAAACGGCTTTCTTTGCGTCTGATCCGAATTTGGGCCGCCTGTTGTGTGCCATTGGGTATGCGGGTTTGGATGATCTGGATGTGAATCAGGTTGAGTTGTACCTCGATGATGTGCTGGTGGCGCTGAATGGCGGCCGTAATCCGGCGTATCAAGAGAGCGATGGGCAGCGGGTGATGGCACAGCCGGAGATCACTGTTCGCGTGTGTCTCAATCGGGGCGATGTGGCTGCAACCGTGTGGACCTGCGATTTTTCTTACGACTATGTGAAGATTAATGCAGACTATCGTAGCTGATTTAGAGCGCTTTTGAGTGTTTAAACCACCTTGAACGCATGTTCGGGTGGTTTTTT
>CAZWRK010000203.1:0-5759 GCA_964635875.1 uncultured Aquaspirillum sp. | reverse complement strand
CATGCCTGGCACCGCAGCGGCTAGCCACCGCGCGCCTCTGGCGGCCTGCGCGAGCGGAGCGACGAGGCGCACCCGAATCCCGCGTGGCGGTTGTTTGCGCTCCGCCACGAAGCGCCGGCCGGAGCACCCTTCCGGTCGGCGCGCAGGGACCAGTGCAGGCGTACAACACTCTGCAATCTGGCGGGTGATTCGGTGGGTAGGTGGGTCGAACCGGCTGGAAACCCGCGCCAATCCTAGCGTTCTGGCGGAGACGGAGGAACCCTCCGCCATGTTTCCGGCTGTCGCATGACGCTGCCGAAACGCGCGTTTTCAGAGGGAAACGCATAAACTGCTAGACCCATAGCGTCGCCGCCTGTACCATCCAATTACACGCTAATTGGTGGGTAACAGGATGGGCACAAAGGGCAGACGTTTGGCGGAGGAACTCTCCGCCATCGAGGTCAAGCGGCTAAAGGCACCCGGCCTGCACTTCGTCGGGCACGTCGTCGGCCTGGCGCTGCAGGTGACGCCGGCCGGCACGCGATCGTGGATTCTGCGGTACTCGGCCGGACCGAAGCGGCGCGAGATGGGCCTGGGCAACTTCCCGAGCGTGACGCTCGCCGACGCCTGCGCGGCCGCGCGAAAAGCGCGCGAGCTGCTGCGCGAAGGAATCGACCCGATCGAGGATGCGAGGGCCAAGCGCAGTCAACTGGGCGCCGTCCTGTCCCTGTCGTTCGCCCAGTGCGTCGAGAAGTACATCGCCGCGCACGAGGCCGGCTGGAAAAACGCGAAGCACGGCGCACAGTGGCGCTCGACGCTCGACACCTACGCCTCGCCGCACTTCGGCAAGCTGCAGGTCCGCGACGTGACGACCGGGCACGTCATGGCCGCGCTCGATCCGATCTGGACGACCAAGACGGAAACCGCGACCCGCGTTCGCGGAAGGATCGAGTCGGTACTGGACTGGGCGAAGGTGCGCGGCTACCGGGACGGCGAGAACCCGGCGCGCTGGCGCGGGCACCTGGACAAGCTGCTGCCGAAACCCTCGAAGGTCGCGCAGACGGAACACCATGCGGCGCTCCCCTACCCCGAGCTTGGCGACTTCATGGTGAAGCTGCGCGCCGCCGCCGGCATGGGCGCTCGGGCGCTCGAATTCACGATCCTGACCGCTGCGCGCTCGGGCGAGGTCCGCGGTGCCACCTGGTCAGAGATTGACCTGGAGGCCGGCATCTGGACGGTTCCCGGCTCGCGCATGAAGGCGGGCAAGGAGCACAAGGTGCCGCTGTCGGATGCGGCGCTCGAGCTGCTCGCGTCGCTGCCGCGCACCGATGAGACGGACCTGATCTTCTTCGGCACGAAGAACCGGCCGCTGTCGGACATGAGCCTGACCGCCGTGCTTCGGCGCATGGGCCTGGACGTGACCGCGCACGGCTTCCGATCGACGTTCCGGGACTGGGCCGCGGAGACGACCGCCTATCCGTCGGAGGTGGTCGAGATGGCGCTGGCGCACACGATCGGCAACAAGGTGGAAGCGGCCTACCGGCGCGGCGACCTGTTCGACAAGCGCCGCCGGCTCATGGCCGACTGGGCGAAGTTCTGCGGCACGCCGTCGGCGAAGGCCGGCGCCGTCGTGCCGCTGAGAAAGCGCAGGACCGCCGCGTGACGGACTCACGCAAAGAGCGGGCCGACCAGTGCGGGAACACTAGCCGACCCTGACCACAACCCGATCAATGGAGGATCGGATCATGGCTGAGAGAGAGGATATCGCGAGGCTCGGCATCAAGCGCACGGAGGACTGCGCGTTCGACATCTACACCGGCACGGCCGATGCGCTGATCGCTGCCGGGCTGATTCACGCCGAGCAACTGCCTGGCGGGGCGGGTGTGAACAAGATGATGAGAACGTTTCGCCCCGAGGGCGGCGAGATACGCAAGGGGGAGTCGTCGAGGTACGTTCCGGGCGCGCGGAGGATCGTCAAGCGCGGCGGCAAGTTTGCCGTCGAGGTGACTGTGGACTTCCCCGAGCGAGACCGGAGGATGGCTGAATGGGACGCGCGCCGAGAGGCCGAGCGTGAGCAGATCGATATGGCCAAGCAGGCGCGCGACGCCGGCATGACGGTAGAGCAATGGCTGCTGCGGGACGTCCCGACGTCGGCAGAGCAGTTCCGGGAGAATGCTTGCGGCTTCGCCGAGGCGCTACTGGAATCGGTGGAGCGTCGAATGTTCGGTCGCTTCGGGTATTCGTTCGACGCGACGGTGCGCGCTCAGTGCGAGGCGCTCACGGGGGCCATCATGCGGCTGTTCGAGGGCGGCCGGATCGTGTTCGACAAGGCCGCGCATGAACAGGCCATAGGGAAAGCGCTGGCATCCGGCGGCATCGTGCGCCAGGCGGAGAGGCCGAAGCCGACGCTGCGGGTCGTCAAGTCATGAGCGAGCGCGACGCAGACGATCAGTGGATCGTCGAGAACGTGCCGGAAGCGGAAACGGCCGAGACGCGCACGACCTTGTACGCGATCGGCCGACACCTGCAAATGACGTTCGGACTGCCTGATCGTTCGGTCCCGACTGCAGAGATGCGCGCTCGCGCGTGGAACAAGGCCAGCGCGGCCGTTATCGAGGCCTGGGACCGACTCGAGCAGGCGCTCGCCAGTCATCCGACCTATGCGTTGATCGACCACCCGCGGGCCTGCGACGAGCACGGCGTCGATCTGGCCGAGGCTGAGAAGTACGCGGTTGCGCTGCGCGACGTGATCGACAGCTATCGCACGCCGAGGCCGATCCCGAAGAAGAAGGACGGACGGCCGGCAGCACGGCGCACGCAGTTCCTCATGGAGTCGGTGCGCCTGGTGGAGAGCGCGCTCAAGGTGTCCGAGACGCGGGCCGCGACGATCGTGGCCGCGATGGCGGCGCGGTCCGGCGTGCAAGTGTCTGCCGCGTCGCTCAGGCAAACGAGCCGAAATCGCCGGTAAGGAAGTAGGCGAAATCGCCGGGGCATTGTTACCGGCCTTGTTCGTCGGCTGCAATCGGGTCAGATCGTCGCAACCCGCGACGTGCAGACCCGAGGCGCAGCAATGAAGATCATCCGCGACGCGCGAACCGCCGAGAAGATCGGCGCGAAGTCGCGCGCTACCCCGTGGCGACTGGCGAAGTCGGACCCCGACTTCCCGAAGCCGATCAAAGTCTCAGGCGGCATTACCGGCTGGATCGAGTCCGAGGTTGATGCATGGCTCGAGCGTCGCGTCGCAGCGGCGCGGAAGGCGTCGTCGTGAACCGGCCAGAAAGCGCGGCCGGCCGCTGGCAGGCGACCGAATCCGCAGAGGACACACAACGCACCGCCAGTCTGGCCGAGCGCGGCGGCGACGGCAAACAAGACGCGCCACGCTTCGGTGGTTCCGGCCGGGAACCGCCGAGCAAAACTGGTTCCGACTTGGAACCAGTTCCTGCGCTGACCCGGCTCGGCGAGATGCTGAAGGCGGGTCCGAAGGCGACTGGCGGGAAGCCGTATCAGGCTACCGGTTCCATTGTGGAACCAGTAGAACGTGCGCCGACCCTCGCCGATCTCGGCATCGACAAGAAGGTGTCGAAATGATCGGCGCCGTCGTCACCGGAACCCTGGTCGGCGATCCCGTCGAGCGCACGACGCGCGAGGGAAAGCCGTTCGTCACCGCGACCGCGCGGGTCGCAGCCGGCGAGGATGCGCTGTTCATCGGTCTGGCCGCGTTCAACGAGCAGGCCGCAGCACGGCTGCGCCAGATGCGCGCAGGCGGCGCTGTCTCGGCCTGCGGCGTGCTCGAACAGACGCACTGGACGGCGAAGGATGGCACCGAGCGCACCGGCTGGCGACTGACCGCGAACGAGGTCATGACCGCCTACGGTGCGTCGAAGAAGCGGCGGCGCGCGGCCGAGGGGGCTGGCGATGAGTGAGATCGCCTTCTCGATCGGCCTGCACGCGCGCCACGCCGATGGGCTGGAGCAGGTTCGCGGCACGTTCGACGACCTGGTGCATCGGGTGAAGCCGAACGGACTCGCCGAGAAGGACGGGCCGTACATCTGCGGGCCGCTGCGGGACGGGCGGCGCAACACCGAGTCGGCCGAGCCGCTCGCGTTCGTCGCACTCGACCTGGACAAGATCCCCGACGACGTGGCGCTGTCCGCGATCGTGGAGGCCGCCGACCGCTGGCGTGGCGTCGGTTACACGACGTTCTCGCACAACCCCGAAGCGGGCATCAACAAGGCGCGGCTGATCTTCGCGCTCGACCGCGAGGTGACGCGCGCCGAATACCCGAGGCTGTGCAAGGCGGTGGCCGCCGGGCTGTCCTATCTCGCGCACGTCCCGGTCGAGATCGACACGTCCTGCTCGAAACCCGAGCAGCCGCTCTACACGGCTCGCAGAGGCGCAACCGTCTGGCAGTTCGACGGCGAACCCGTGCGCGTCGATCAGGCGCTCCTGAGCGTTCCTGATGAGCCGCAGAGGGCGTCGCCGCTGGAGGGTCTGAAGTCGAACGACCCGGTACTGGTGGCGCTGCGCGATCAGGGCCGCATCCTGCGCGACATGGGCGGCGGCAAGTTTGCGATCCGCTGCCCGTTCGAGGCCGAGCACTCGCGCGAGCACACGACCGACGACTCCAGCACGGTCTACCTGCTGCCGCATACCGGCGGCTACGAGCGCGGGCACTTCAAATGCCAGCACGACCACTGTGCGGGGCGCACCGACACCGAGTTCCTCGCCGCCGTCGGAATCGGAACCGCAGACGAGGATGTCGTCACGCCGGAGTTCTCCGACGACCACCTAGCTCTGGAGTTCGTCGCGCAGTACGGTGCGGGGCTGCGCTGGTCGCCGGGCCTGGACTGGATGCGCGACACCGGCACGCACTGGACGCGCGACGACCACCTGATCCGGTTCAACGCCGCGCGTCTGGTCTGCCGATCCGCAGCCAACGCTGCCGATGCAAAGATGCAGGCGCGGCTGGCGAGCGCCAAGACGGTGGCGGCGGTGCTCACCCTCGCGCAGTCCGATCCGCGCATCGTGATCCCGGCCGGCGAATGGGATCGCGACCCGTTCCTGCTGAACACCCCGGCCGGCCTGGTGGACCTGCAAACCGGCAAGCTGCGCCAGCGCAACCGCGACGACTACCTGACCCAGATCACGGCCGTCTCGCCCGACCCGACCATGCGCTGCCCCAACTGGTTGCGGTTCGTCGGCGAGGTGTTCGCGCACGACGACGCCGTGATCGAGTTCGTGCAGCGGATGGGCGGCTACATCCTGACCGGCGACCGGCGCGAGCAGAAGCTTTTCTTCGCTCACGGCAGCGGCGCGAACGGCAAATCCACGCTGCTCGACCTGTGGCTGTGGCTGATGGGCACCTATGCGCTGAAGCTGCCGACGACCGCGCTGATGCTCTCGAAGGTCGAGCGCCACCCCACCGAGCTGGCACAACTGCGCGGCAAGCGGCTCGCCATGTCCAACGAGTTGGAGGAAGGCGCGTTCTGGGCGGAATCGCGGATCAAGGAGCTGACCGGCGACGACACGCTCACCGCCAGGTTCATGCGCCAGGACAACTTCGAGTTCGTGCAGACGCAGAAGCACCTGATCGCCGGGAACCACAAGCCACGGCTGCGCGGCGGCGATCCCGCGATCGCCAGGCGCATGGTGCTGATCCCGTTCCTCGAAGTGTTCGAGGGCCACCGCAAAGACATGGCGCTGCCGAGCAAGCTGCGGGCCGAGGCGCCGGCCGTGCTCGCCTGGCTGATCGAGGGCGCGCGCAAGTGGTACGCCGACGG
>CAZWRK010000202.1:3844-5779 GCA_964635875.1 uncultured Aquaspirillum sp. | reverse complement strand
CATGAGCAGGCGAAGGCCGCGGCCGAGAAGTTCATGGCCGAGCACCCGGACGGCAAGAACCAGGCGAAGAAGGAGATCCGGGGCTACCTCGCCACCTACGGCGTGAGCCGCGTCGCCGAGCTCGCCGCGAAGGACCTGCAGTCCTTCATGAGCGACCTGGAGGGCGTGTGATGTCGGGGCCGGTCGCGCACAGCCTTTACGGCATGTCCGTCATGGAGCGGCGCATCGCATGCGCCGGCTCCGCCGCCGCCGAGCGCGGCCGGCCCGACCGCAAGACGGAGGCCGCTGACCGCGGCACCCGCCTGCACGACGTGGCTGCGCGGGCCCTGCAGACGCAGGACCCGCTGGTGCCCTACGAGCCCGAGGACCCGGATGACTGCGCCGCCGTCGTCCAGTACGTCGAGACGGTCCTGGGCGAGCTGAAGCGCTACGAGCAGATGGCCCTGGTGGGCGACTGCGCGAAGCCGGTGCTCTACGTCGAGCAGAAGTTCGCCCTCGACCACATGCACGACATCCTCTTCGGCACGGCCGACGCCGTCATCGTCGCTCTGCCGTGGATCCACGTCTTCGACTTCAAGACCGGCGGCATCCTTGTCGACCTGATGTCGACCACGGCCCGCATCAGTCCCCAGCTCGGGGGCTACCTGCTGGGTGCCATCCGCTCCGTGCGCGAGGTCGGCACGCCCTCGAAGTTCCGCCTGACGGTGGTGCAGCCCGCCCGCGGCGGCGCGAAGACGATCGAGGTCAGCAGGAAGCAGATCGCCATGCTGGCGTCCGACATCATGGACGCCGTCGAGGCCGGCGAGAAGGACGGCGCCCCCAGGACGCCGGGCGAGCACTGCACTTTCTGCCGGGCCCGTGTGGCCTGCCCAGAGCTGCGGGAGGCTGCCCTGGCGGGGGCGCAGGCCTTTTTCGATGACGAGGACCTTTCGCTGCCCACGAAAGAGGTTGTGGATCTCACCGACGAGGAGCTGGCGAAGCTCCTGACGCGGGGTGAAAATCTGGACCGCTGGCTCAAGGCCGTGCGTGCGGAGGCCTTCCACCGCCTGAACGAGGGCGCCGAGGTGCCGGGCCTGAAGCTCGTCGCCAAGCGAGCCATCAGGAAGTGGAAGGACGAGGCCGCGGCGATCCAGCGCCTCAAGGGAGAGGGAGGCCTCGAGGACGACGACCTCTACTCCCGCAAGCTGAAGTCCCCCGCGCAGATCGAGAAGCTCGACAAGGCCCTGAAGCCTGTCGTGGCGGACCTCGCGGAGGCCAAGAGTTCCGGCGCCAAGCTGGTGCCGGCAGACCACCCTGGCGACCCCCTGCCGCGTGGGGCCGCCGCGGTATTCGATGATTACGCTGCTGAATAGGAGAGCCAGATGGCTGATAAGAAGTGGGACGGCAAGATCATGAAGACCCCTGCAGGGCGCCTGTCGTTCTGCAGTATCCTCGAGACGCGGGACACCGAGCTGGGCCCGAAATACGAGACGAACCTCCTGGTCCCGCCCGGCCCGAAGGGCGTCGATAGTCCGGAACTGGCTGAGATCCGCAAGGAGCTGCAGCGCGCCTTCGACTTCGAGTTCGGCAAGGACCCGGCCAAGTGGCCGAAGAACGTTCGCAAGCCGGACGACGTGATCAAGGACGCCGAGGAGAACGCGAAATATGCCGGCTACGAGAAGGGCTGGCTGTTCTTCGCGGCGCGCTGCGACGCCGCGAGCCCCCCGCAGGTGGTCGACGCCGTGCGGCAGGAGGTGAAAGACCCGATGGAGGTCTACCCGGGCCGGTGGGCCCGCCTGGCCGTCCGGCCCTATCCGTACAACAACAAATCCAAGGGCGTGAGCCTCGCCCTGGTGCACGTCCAGCTCCTTCGGCACGACACCCGCCTCGCGGGCCCGCCGCCGGCCAAGGACATCTTCGACGACATGGCCGAGGAGATGGACGACGACGACATCT
>CAZWRK010000202.1:0-3744 GCA_964635875.1 uncultured Aquaspirillum sp. | reverse complement strand
GCCCGACGTGCGCCCTGGACCTTGTGTTCCTGACGAAACTGTTGAGCGAGACGAAACATGATGAGGTTCCTCTCACTGGGCGCGGGCGTACAGAGCACCACGCTCGCGCTGATGGCGGCGAAGGGCGAGATCGGCCCTATGCCTGACGCCGCGATCTTCGCAGACACGGGCTGGGAGCCGGCGCATGTCTACAAGCACCTCGACTGGCTTGAGGGCGAGCTGCCGTTCCCCGTGGTGCGGGTCACGCGGCCGGGCCTCGACCTGGGGGCGCACGCGATCGAGATCGCCACGGCGCCCGTGACCAGGACGGCCTCCCCTCCGTGGTTCACGAAGAACCCGAGGGGCATGCTGCCTCGGCAGTGCTCCAAGGAGTTCAAGGTCCGCGTGATCCAGCAAGAGGTCCGGCGGAGGCTGGGCCTCTCGAAGGGCCAGCGTGGGCCCAAGGAGGTCGTGGTCGAACAGTGGATCGGCATCTCCTCGGATGAGATCCAGAGGATGAAGGACAGCGAGCTGGCCTACGTCCGCAACATCTTCCCGTTGGTCGACCTCAAGATGTCGCGGGCCGATTGCCTGCAGTGGATGGAGGAGCGCTTCTACCCGCGCCCCCCGAAATCCTCGTGCATCTTCTGCCCCTATCGGGGCGATGACCAATGGCGCGAGATGCGCGACAACAACCCCGATGACTGGGCGAAGGCGGTGAAATTTGACGCCGCGATCCGACCCGGCTTCCACGGCATGGAGGGCCAGGCGTTCGTCCACCGCCAGCGCGTTCCTCTCGACCAAGTGGACTTGGCGCCAAAGGCCGACCCGGCCGCGCCCCGTGAGTTTGGCTTCCTCGAAGAGTGCGAGGGGATCTGCGGCGTCTAGCCGTGTCGACTGCCTTCTGTTCCTGACGAAACTGTTGAGCGAGACGAAAGATGACACCTGTGAACATCCTCGATCCGCACGTGCGGATCCTCACCCCGAAGGCCCGCCGGAAGATCGAGATCCAGGAGCGCTGGTCCGGCCTCCTCCGCGAGATCGCCAACCGGCACCTGGTGCCGCCCGGCCTCATCACCGGCAAGTGCAAGCAGCCGAAGATCGTGCGGGCCCGCGATGAGTTCATCCTCGCCGTGTTCGACACCGGCTGCTTCTCGATGAACGAGATCGGCCGCCGCATCAGCATGCACCACACGGCGGTCGGCACGGCCATCCGCCGCGAGCGCGCACGGGTGCTGGCATGAAGCGGGTCCTCGAGCGCCAGGACAGCCTGGTCATCCTGCAGATCACCCGAGACGGCATCGGCAGGATCGACGCCCTCGCCGAGCGCGAGGGATACGAGCAGGAGAGCCTGCGCGTGTCCCTCCTTTGCGGCATGGCCCACGAGCTGCTCAAGGCCGGCATGTGCCGGGGCGAGCTTTTCCGGCGCATGGAGATCGCCCTCGCCGGCCGCTGCAACTGTGATGTCGAGACGAAGGGGTCGGCGTGATGGGGGGCCGCGGATCTCAGCAGAAGAAGCGCTGGCTCCGGCGCCGGAAGGCCAACATCTTCGCCCGCGACGGCGGCCGGTGCGTCTGGTGCGACCGGCCCGTCACGCCGGGCGTGGACGCCAGCCTCGACCACGTCACGCCCCGATCGAAGGGCGGCGACAACACCCAGCAGAACCTCGTCCTGGCGTGCGTGCCCTGCAATCAGCAACGCGCCGACCGATCGGCGTGGGACTTCCTCGTAGAGAGGGTCGGACGATGAACCGTTTTCACGTGATCGATGACGCCGCCGTGATCCTGCGGACGAAGGGCGTCTACCGGCAGGCGAAGGTCTACAGCCACAAGGAAGGCAGCCAGGCCGCGCTCTACGCCGGCTACGCCGGCGGCTTCATCGGCCTCCGGAGCAACGGTGGGACCACGAAGCCGGATGTGTCGTGGACCGAGATCGAGGCTGGTCCTACGACCGAGGGCCAGTTCGGAAAGCTGGTGCTGCGGTGAGCACCGGCGAAGCCCTCTACCTCGACCACGAGACGCGCAGCACAGTCGACCTCCGCCGGACGGGGGTCGACATCTACAGGCGTGACCCCACGACCGACGTGATCATCACCTGCGGCGCGATCGGCAAGGGCGACGTGCTGGCTTGGAGGCCCGGCGACCCAGTGCCGCTCGCCTGGGACCAGCACATCCGCCAGGGCGGCAGGATCGTCGCCCACAACGCGCCCTTCGAGATCGCCATCCACAACATCCTTGTGGAGCGCTACGACTGGCCCACAGCCCGCCTCGAGCAGTTCGATTGTACCATGGCCCGCGCACGCGCTGCGGGCCTCCCTGGCTCGCTGGAGGGCGCCCTCGCGGCCATGGGCGCCAGGATCGCCAAGGACAAGGCCGGGCACGCCCTGATGATGCGCATGTGCAAGCCCAGACGCATCGAGCCGGACGGCCGGATCGTCTGGTGGGACGACGAGGAGCGCGTGCAGCGCCTCATCGCCTACTGCGTGGACGACGTACGCGGCGAGCGCTGGCTGGACTTCAAGCTCCCTCCCCTGACGGCGCAGGAGCACGCCACCTGGCTCGCCGACCGGCGCCTGAACGCCCGCGGCGTGCCCCTCGACATCGAGTTCCTGCACGACGCCCAGGCCGCCGCGGCCGAGGCCCGCGTGCTCCTCGACGGCCAGATGAAGCGCGTCACGAAGGGCTTCGTGCCGAAGGCGTCCAACGTCGGCAAGCTGCGCGAGTGGCTCCTCCCCCGGATCTCCAACATCGACCCCCTCGAGGACCCGCCCGAGGACGATGAGGACGACGAGGAGGACGCCCTGCCGGAGCTTCGCCGGCGCGACGTGCAGCGCCTGCTCCTCGAGGTCCAGCCCGGCACGCCAGAGCACGAGGCCCTGACGATCCGCCTCGAGGCCGGCAAGAGCAGCGTGAAGAAGGTCGACGCCATGCTGCGCCGCCTGGGGCCCGGCCAGCGCGTGCGGGACATGCTGATGTACTACGGCGCCCAGACCGGCCGGTGGTCGGCGGCCGGCTCCGGCATCCAGCTCCAGAACCTCCCCCGCGACGGCGTGAAGGACTGGGCCCGCGCCCGGCGCCTGCTGGCCGAGGGAGCCGACGCCGTCGAGCTGGTGGAGGGCTCCACCCTCGACGTGATCTCGCGCATGCTGCGGGGCGCCATCGCCCTGCCGCCGCGCGAACCCGGCACCCTGGTCTGGGCGGACTACTCCTCCGTCGAGGCCCGCGGCGTGGCCTGGCTCGCCGGCCAGGACGACCTGGTCGAGGCGTTCCGCTCCGGCGCGAAGATCTACGAGCGGATGGCCGGCAGGATCTTCGACATGCCGGAGGCCTCGATCGGCAAGGAGAGCTTCGAGCGCTGGGTCGGCAAGGGCGTCGTGCTGGGCTCGGGCTACCAGATGGGCGCCGACAAGTTCCAGGGCACGTGCGCCGCCCAGGGACGCGCCGTGCCCCTGTCCCTGGCGATCGACGCCATCACCGCCTACCGGGAGGCGTTCCCGAAGATCCCGCAGCTCTGGTACGGCATGGAGGAGTGCGCCATGACGGCCATCCGCCGGCCGGGCGAGACATTCGAGACGGCCGAGGGCCGCGTCCGGATGAGCGTCCGCAACGGCTGGCTGATCATGCGCCTGCCGACCGGTTCCTTCATCCGCTACCGCAACCCCCGCCTCGAGCGCGACGAGCGCTTCGACAAGCTGGGCGTCGTCTACGACGGCGTGGACAGCAAGACGAAGAAGTGGGGCAAGCAGCGCACCTACGGTGGCCGGCT
>CAZWRK010000201.1:0-5813 GCA_964635875.1 uncultured Aquaspirillum sp. | reverse complement strand
AAGTCGTCATCAAGCTGGCTTTCCATCTCAAAGAAACTCTGTGGGATGTCTGGAGCAGCGAGGCGCTGCACGTCGGTCATTTGCGCTTCAGGCTTCAAGAAGATGACCTGGCCCTGGCCTGATTTGTAAAGAGAAGTCGGGTTGCTGACGCTATTTGTTTTGGCGATCCAACCGGAATTAAGTTGCGAGTCGACAAGGTCGATCTTTTTAGAGCGCCGTTTATTTAGCTCGGTCTGACTATCTTCGTTGACTCTGCAGAGTGATTGGATTTTCCATTCAAACAGATCATAACTCGGCTCGAATACAGCAAAGAATGGAACGAAAGGATAGTCAGAGATGCCGTTTGGGTCTTTTCCATAATAAAGTAGTTCTCCTTCCACAATGATGCCGAGCTCGACAGAGCGAACCGGCTTTCTGATCACTTCAATTTGCGGGTAAAGATCCCGATAAGCTTTGAGGCGCTTGCGGTCGCCATCCCATTTCTTGGTCTCGCCCGTTTGCATGTCGACCAAAACATCCTGCACAGTCCACTTGGTACGCCAGTACTCAGTGTAATTTAATAGCTTCTGCATTCCCCACTGACGCGCATAGGGAAGATAAGAGAATTTATCATCTCGAGATCCCCAAGGAAGTGCCTTGATGATGTCCTCTTTATCGGGAAGCAGGGAAATGATTTCAGTTCTGCTCAAAAACTTACGGCGCGCAATGAAGGAGCAATCGGAAAGATCTCTTTTTGTCAGGAATGGATCAAAGATAATCGCATTCCAATCGTCCTGGTGAAATTTAATGTCTCCCGAGACGGGATCATTGCGATAATCGATGTACGGGGACAAAAACGAGAGGCCTGAAATCAGCGAGCTTTTAAACGCGCGGCTGATCGCCTCATAGCCCTTGCCATACTTCATCACGTGCTGCATGGCATCGGACAGGATTTGCGCTGTCTCTTCAGAAGAATCCTCAACTGGATCAATAATGATCGATCGGCGGTTTTTCACCTGGCGCCCGCTGACTAGATTGACGAGGGGCATTTGCCGGTTATAAGTGAAGCTCGATCGGCGCTGGTTGTTGAGGTAGGCAAGCTCCTCTAAAGACCACTGGTTGCCGAGATAATAGCTGACCGACTTGTAAGCCCGGGCATAAAATGTGTTTAAAAGCTGATAGGCTCGCTCGTAGCTCTCGCCGAAGTCCTTGATAATGTCCTGGTGAAACTCGAGCCTGGGATCGTTCTTTACGATTTCGCGCCTGTAATGTTCAAGAAATTCAGTTGAATCTTGAGAGCGGGAATAAGAGGACATGGGGCTGGACATTAACTTGCCTATAGTGGATTAAAGTTGATTATATAGTTAAAAGTTTAATTTAACAACAATAGACAAAGTTAGATTGACGGCTAAAAGACCAGCGGATTATAATCCCCTCTTTTTGAGGAAAATTATGCAACTTAGGGGCTATCAAAAGGCAGCGATCGAGGCGGTGATCAAGGCCTCATCCTCCAGTAAAAGGCATCTTCTTGTGATGCCTACAGGATCCGGCAAGACGGTCGTCTTTTGCAAAATCGCTGAGTATTTTGGTGCAAAAACTCTTGTCATTTCGCACACGACCGAGCTTGTTTCCCAGGCCGCAAGAATGGCCAAGGCCTTGCGCATTGATGGGATAGAATCCAGGTCGATACAGAGCTTGCTAAGCGAGGAGTCTTTGCGGATCGTTCGAGATGGGGGCTTCGAGCTTTTGGTAATCGATGAGTGTCATCGCGCGCCGGCCGCATCTTATTTAAAAGTAATCGAGGCCATTCGCCCCAAACATCTTCTTGGGGTGACCGCTACGCCATTTAGAACCGATCTCAAAAAGCTTTCAAGCGTGTTTGGCTCGGCGACTTACTCGGTTCCCCTTCCCGACCTCATAGAACAGGGACATTTGTGCGATTTTATGGGATATCGAATCAAAACCTCCGTCGACCTCTCCAAAATCAAAAGAATCCGCGGCGATTTCGAGAATAAAGGCCTTACTAGCGTCGTGAACGTAAAAAATCGCAACGAGATCATTGTTTCCAAGTACAAAGAGATTTGTGGCGATGAAAAGGCCCTTTGCTTTTGCACGTCGCTACAGCATTGTGCGGACCTTTGTTTTGAATTCAACGAGCGCGGAATAAATGCTGCGGTGATTCATGGGAATCTTTCAAGGCAACAAAGAGCGGACCGCCTCAAATACTTCAAAGAGGGCCAGATTCGCGTTTTATTGAGCTGCCAGATCTTGACCGAGGGCTTTGATGAACCATCTATTACATCGCTAATTATGGCCCGTCCTACGTGTTCTAAGACCCTCTACATGCAAATGATCGGGCGCGGAAGCCGCAAGCACCCTGGAAAGGCTCATTGCAAGGTGCTAGAGTTCACCGACAATGCGTTTGACGTTTGTTGTCTTGAGGACCTGATCGAGGCGAAAGTTAATGGCTTCAAGCGAAAAGAAGGCGAGAGCCTCAAGCATATGATGCAGCGCGCCAAAAAAGAGCTTGAGGCGACTGGAGGCGAGGTGATTGTGGAAAAGGTGTCAATCATTTTAAAAAATAGCATTTACGAACGACCGGCAACGCCTTGGCAAATAGACCAGTTAATGAAGCGCAAGATAAATTTTGTACCGCCAATAACTGAATTTGTGGCAAATAATCTTTTAGCAAGGAGCAATTAATGGCATCGATCAATAAAAGGATTAGCGAGAGCGGGGTCGTTTCATATCAGGCGATGATTAGGAAAAAGGGCTTTCCTACAACGAGCAAAACGTTTGCTACTGAAAAAGAAGCGCGTGTTTGGGCGCAATTAATGGAAGAATCAATGGCGTCGCCCATTGCCTTTCCAAAGTTCAGCCTAAGCGATTACATAGACCGGTTTGAAGTCGAGGAGATCCCGCTTAAAAATCCCAAGTACAGAAACAAAGAGTTTGTCTACCTCAAGTTTTGGCGTGAGGCGTTTGGCAATCGAGAGGCCTCTGAGATCACGACTGATGAGATTGAGAAACAAGCGGATAGTTTACTTACTAAAATAAACCGCTACGGCGTGCCCTACACCTTAGAAACGCGACGCAAGTATTTGCAGACCTTGGGGCACATCTACAACACGGCCATCAAAAAATGGCGCTGGTGCACGGTAAATCCAGTAGCGCACGTCAATTTATACCTGGATCAGATCTCGAACCAACGAAAAGGAGGCGTCAAAGAAAATGGCCAGGTCGGTCTTGACGTCTATGACTGGAAAAAGGATTTCATGGAAAAGGTTGCTCTTGAACTTTGCAGAAGAGGGCTCCCGTATGGCACTAGCTTCGCTTTAAGGCAACTCACGGGACTTTCGAAAACGAGCCTACAGCGGTTTTTCGACATAAAGCAAAATCTGACGCTGCTGAGTTTGCTAAAGCTGGCAAAAGCTCTCGACATTTCTATAGAAGCTAAGGTGTCTTGTTCGTGACTGGTGGCACCTGGCCGGCTGGATATGGGATCCGGGGAAAGGGAACGTAGGGGCTTTGCACGCCAATCGGGCTCATAGGCGAGCGAGGCACAGGGCTAGGAGGGCGGGGCGTTGGGACGAGGCCTTTAGGCATGAACCCCTCCCCAATGAGGGTTATGGCGCAAGAAGTCTGGCTTTTTAAATTCAGAAGCCCGAGTCCAACATGCTATTGAATTAGAGTCTCCCAGTCCATCAATTGGAAAGTACCAGCAATAAGAACCTCCACCAGTAAAGTCACTCGTGTTCGCTCTGCAAATCCGAAAGCCGCGCTCATTAATGTAGCTTTCAACTTCGCCAAAAATTATTTCCGCGCTTAGGGGCCAGCACTCTTTCCAGTGGTACCTTAGGACGGCCACTATCAGTCCATCATCAGGCAACTCTTTCCTAGCGTCTATCCAATTCATCATTTTCTCTTTTTTTGTTTACAAGAAGAAGACTCCTTGTCCTGTTCGGCTGGCGTCCAGGGCAATTCCATCCAGTGCGTGATATCCAAGTCTTCGCATCGGCTTTCAAAGAACATTTGGGCGCGATGATCCCAGATGCCGAGGTCGATCACTTCGTTGTCGGTCACCAAAAAGGTGCCGTCCTCAGTGGGGAGGGCGTCTTGTATGTTGATCCAATTAGGCTTCATTGACTATCCTTAGCAATTCTGTCGTTTATAGCACCGCATCGGCACTTTGTCTTTATTCCAAGAAACTTTCTAAGGTCGGAACAGGTGCAGGCCTCTTTCTCCTTGTATTCAGGTTCCTCGCAGGTGTGCTCCTCCGCGCGAAGATTGAATATCGCAGTCGGCTTCTTTTTCATCAAATTTTCACGCTCACACGCCCTACACTTCACACCGCGCCCCCATACTCTTCAAAGCACTCTTTGCAGTAAATCTTTGGGAACATTTTGAACTGGGTAATTTTGGCTCCGTTACAAAATTCGACGTTTTCTTTAGTGGTCCCCACTTCAGAGTAAAACGTTTCTTTGGCTCCGCAAATACTACAAAGGCCGCCAATCGCAAGGCGTGCCCACTTTGGAATGGCTTCGTTCATGGGTTAATCTTCCTTCGGCCTAAAAATAGGCAAGTTTTCCAGCTCCATCACCTTAATCTTGTAGTCTGCGACAACACCAAGAACCGCAATCGCGTTCTCCATTTGCTCATCCGTCCAGACGGCTTCCTTTTCCGTCATCCTGTTTTCGAGCCAGTTGCTCTTATCCCACTCTTCTTTGCGGCATAAGTCGATGAAGACGCCCACGAAGTCGTTGACAAAGGCAACAGGGCTAAAGCCGTGGGCTTCCATAGCCTCTTTGAGGCAATCCAACTGAAACCTAAGCTCATCTTCTGTTCCCCTCAGGCTTTTATCCATCACATCCTCACGCTAGGCGTTGGAAGGCCGCTATAAAATTGCTGAGGCACGGCATACGGGAAATAAGGCTGATACGGCCGATACCATGGCACCGCCGGCACCTGCACCCGTCCAGAGCCTCCTGCGCCCCCCACAGCCCCTTGCGTTGCGGAATAGGGCAATGGCCAAGGATAGGGCCTTGCGCGGGGCGGAATGGCGACAGAAACGCGGCCTGAGCCGCCTGAATAGCCGCCACAGCCGCCGCCCCCTGCGCCGCCAGTAGATGTGTCAACGGGGGGGTTAAATGGATAGCTCATAGCTTCTCCTCTTTTTCTTCAACCGTTTTAGATATTCCCGAAAACCCCGATAATAACAATGCAAGCGAGTGACAAATCGCTGCTGTTCTATCGTCAATTCGATATATAACGCCGTCTATGGTCAAGTCCCGAAGCCCATCCTCGGCCGCCATAGAATCTATGCTCCATGATCGCTTCACAACTCCTCCTCATCCGGATTGATAGGCGGCATTTCTGGCCATCCGAACCATTCGCGCCTATGTTCATAGATTATACGCTCGTTGGTATTATCGACACCTAATAAATTGCACTTGCGCGGGCTGGCCAGGAGTTCTAGGTGCTGGTCCATCGTTACCTCGACGCCGCAGGTGAACAGCGTGTGCATGCTGGGCTCTTCGCCTTCGACCATCGGTTCTGGATCTGGCGCGACGCGGATCTTTTTCATGCTATTTCACTCATTTAACTATAATGTTTTGAAAAATAAAATCAGCCAGTGCGGTGTATTTTATAATCCAGTAGGGAATATAAAAAATGGGAATCAACCCATGCAAAACGGCCCACCAAACCGAATGATTCAACGACCAGGACATGAGCGCCGAAAGTGCCGTCCAGAGGTAAGGATAAGGACGAGCGTCGATGCGGAAAAGGGGCGGTCGCGTGAGTTTTTGTAAGGGATTCAGGTCGCTAAGTTTCAT
>CAZWRK010000200.1:0-5817 GCA_964635875.1 uncultured Aquaspirillum sp. | reverse complement strand
ATTCAACCAAGAGTGAATCACACCATCACCCGGACGCAGAGAGACACCGCCACGCGTCGAAATGAACGCTGGCAGCTCTTTGTGCATCTTAACGTCAACAGGCTTCGGATAAGCTGCAGTGTGGCAGAAGGATTGCATGACCAAATCAGCAGAGAAGCCCAAGCAAGCCAAGTCTTTCAGCTCGTCACGGGTCATCGGACCAGTAGTATCTTGCGAGCCTACAGTAGTCATTTTCGGTTCGCAGTACGTCCCTGGGCGAACACCTTGGCCTTCAGGTAAACCACAGGCACGGCCGACCATTTTTTGAGCCAGAGAGAAGCCCTTGCCGCTATCAGCAGGGTTCTTCGGCAGGCGGAATGCGGTTGACGGCGGCAAGCCCAAAGCTTCGCGTGCTTTCGCAGTCAAGCCACGACCGATAATCAGGTTAATCCGACCACCGGCGCGCACTTCGTCAAGCAGAACGTCAGATTTGAGGCTGAAGTTTTCGACAAGCTGACCGTCTTTTTCGATTTTGCCTTCATACGGGTAGATGTCGATCACATCGCCCATTTCGAGCTTGGAAACATCAACTTCAATCGGCAAAGAGCCAGAGTCTTCTTGAGTGTTGAAGAAGATTGGTGCAATTTTACCACCGAGTGTGACGCCACCAAAACGCTTGTTCGGTACAAACGGAATATCTTGGCCGGTCGCCCAAACCACAGAGTTAGTTGCGGATTTGCGCGAAGAACCTGTACCGACCACATCGCCAACGTAGGCAACGAGGTGACCTTTTTTCTTCAGGTCTTCAATGAACTGCATCGGGCCGCGCTTGCCGTCTTCTTCTGGTTTGAAGGCTGCATCTGGGCGGGTGTTTTTCAACATCGCCAGATAGTGCATCGGGATATCAGGGCGGGTGGTTGCATCCGGCGCAGGAGACAAATCATCAGTGTTGGTTTCACCTGGGACTTTGAAAACAGTCACGGTGATTTTTTCTGCAACAGGCTCACGCGAGGTGAACCATTCTGCATTCGCCCAAGACTCGATCACCGACTTGGCGTTAGCGTTACCTTGAGTGGCTTTTTCCTGAACATCATGGAAAGAATCAAAAACCAACAAGGTTTTTTTCAGTGCAGCCGCAGCGATTTCACCCACTTGTGCGTCGTCGAGCAAATCGATCAACGGTTTCACGTTGTAACCACCAAGCATGGTACCGAGCAGCTCAGTTGCTTTTTCACGAGAAATCAGAGGGGAAGACACCGAGCCTTCAGCAACGGCAGCCAAGAAAGAGGCCTTCACTTTTGCTGCATCGTCAACACCCGGCGGCACGCGATGGGTAATCAGTTCTACGAGGAAGTCTTCTTCGCCTTGGGGCGGGTTTTTCAGCAATTCAACCAGATCTTCTGTCTGTTTGGCGTTCAGGGGCAACGGAGGAATTCCTAAAGTTGCGCGTTCTGCTGCATGCTGGCGGTAGGCTTCTAGCACGGCTTCTCCTCTCTCTATTTAGAGTCTGGGTGTGGAAATCGTCTTGAGCTCGATCGCAATTTTTTGGAAAAAATCGCGATCGGCGCACCTTTTCCGGATTTCCGGCGGCGTGGCCCGCTGGAGAGAAAGCGTTTTCCGAAAACGGTACGCAAAACGGCCGTATTTTATACGGATACGCCATCGCTGTGAAGAAAATACCACACTTAAGCATCAAAAAAACCAACCAAGCAATTGCTCGATTTTCGATTTAATCATCCAGACAATAAAAAAGCCGCGGCGCCAACTCCAAATAAGAGTCGACGCAGCGGCTTCACACACCAAAATCAAGTCAGATTATTCGACTTTTGCGTTCTTACGCAGATCAGTGAGGTACTGCTGCAAGCTTTCGCTTTGGATTTTCTGGGTCAACTGTGTGCGAACGGCTTCCATCGGAGGGAATTCGCCATCGCGAACATCATCCAGCTTCAGAACATGCCAGCCGTATTCCGTTTTAACCGGTTTTGCACCAATTTCGCCACGATGCAGCGCTTGCATCGCTTTGCTAAAAGCAGGAACCAGTTGATTCGGCGCCATCCAACCTAAATCGCCGCCATTTTCTTTGCTACCCGCATCGCTCGAACGCTCACGCGCCAGCTCATCAAAGCGCTTGCCTTTCTTGAGCAATTCCAAGACCGCCAACGCTTCCGCTTCAGTCGCAACCAAAATATGACGTGCGCGGAACTCTTTCTGAGAAGCCTTCGCACGCAATTGCTCATACTGGGTACGCAATTGAGCTTCGGTCACAGGGTGAGAGCGAACAAAATCACGAACGGCCAAATTTGCCATCACGCGCGCGCCCAACAAGTCCAATTCGTTTTTGAACTCGGGGGTTTTATCCAGCTTTTTCTTTTCAGCGGCTTGGCGCAGCACTTCAATCGTAATGAGCTCTTCGCGCAAGTTGTTGCGCATCTCAGCAGGGTTACCTTGTTGGCCTTGACCTTGTGCCGCATATTGCTCGGCCAACACGCTCATGCGTGAACCCGGAATCACAACGCCATTCACGGTCGCAACATCTTTTGCAAAAGCCGGTAAAGCAAGGCTCGCCGCCAATAAACCAAGCGCAAACTGTTTACAATTCATACAAACAACTTTCTAAAAATTATTGAATTTTGGCTTTATTGCGCAGCTCAACCAAGGTTTTCTCAATTTGAGCATTTTGCATTTGGCGCGTGAGCTGCTGACGTGCTTGGTCATAGCTTGGCAGCTTCACATCACGAGAATTTTCGACTTTGAAAATATGCCAGCCCAGATCAGAACGGAACGGCTCGGCGCTGACCTTACCCTTGCCAATACCACGCAAGGCATCAGCCAATGGTTTCGGCATTAAAGACAGATTGCCCCAGCCCATATCGCCACCGGTCTGCTTAGCCGCAGGGTCTTTAGATTTTTGACGCGCCAAATCTTCAAATTTGCCGCCTTTTTTCAGCGAGGCAATGATCTGCTTCGCTTCTTCTTCGCTACCTACGATAATTTGGCGCGCATTGATTTCTTGCTGGCCAGCACTTTGCGTTTTGATCCGGTCGTATTCAGCTTTCACTTGGCTTTCGCTTACCGGATTTTGACGCGCAATGTCTTCAAATAAAGATTGCTGCAACAAATCACCGCGAATGGCCTCTAGACGACTTTTGAAATCGCTGCTCTTATCCAAGCCACGACGACTCGCTTCTTGCAGAATAATTTGACGATTCACCAGCTGTTGTTTGAGCTCGGCGCGCAGTTCAGGCGCGTCTTTAATCCGACCACCGCTGCCATTAATCACTTGCTGGGTCAGTGCATCCAATTCGGACTGATGAATATCGGTTCCGTTCACAACTGCAACGGTTTTATCGGCAGCATAGGCCTGAGTAGCAAAAGCAGCGGCAACAACTAGCGCCAAAATAGAACGAGAACGCATAAAAACTCCTTGAAATACAGTGCGATACACCCGAAAGACTGATTAAATTTCGTCCGGGGTACATGCTTTTAGTTTGAGAGCGTGAATGGTTTGAGGAATTAAGTCGCCAAGCTGGCTATACACCAAACGATGACGTGCAACTGGACTCAGACCGGCAAACTGAGGACTCACAATGGTGAGCGCGTAGTGACCTCCGCCACCAGCGGCCCCAACATGCCCAGCATGCTCGGCGCTTTCATCATCTAGCCCAATATACTCGGGTGCGAGCACACTCAAGCGCTGGTGAATCAAGGCAACAATAGGATCTTGAGTCACGGTAATACATGCTTAAAAGGTTTAATTTCGACATCAGCATACACACCCGCTGCCAAATACGGGTCAGCATCCGCCCATTCACGCGCGGCCGCCAAAGAGGCGAACTCCGCCACAATCAGACTACCGGTAAAACCAGCAGGGCCGGGATCTGGGCTATCGATCGCAGGGAGCGGGCCTGCTAAGGTCAAGCGCCCCTCTGCTTTCAACGCTTCCAGACGTGCTAAATGTTCAGAACGGACCGACAAGCGCTTTTGCAGCGAGTCGGGAACATCACGGCCCACAATCATATATTGCATCACGAATCGTCACTTTCCATATAACGGGATAAAAAGAGCCCCTGCGCCAATACAAACAAGAACATCAGCCCCATACCGCCAAACAACTTGAAATTCACCCAAATTTCTTCGCTGAAATGAAAGGCCACAAACAAATTCAGGCCACCCATCGCCGCAAAAAAAGCCGCCCATGCCAGCGTTAAACGTTTCCATACAGGCTCTGGCAAAGTGAGCTGCTGCCCCATCATGGCTTTTAACGGATTTTTATGAAAAATCCATGTAGACACAAGCAAGCCGATCCCCATCACCCAATAGAGGACGGTGGGTTTCCACATAATGAAGGCTTTTTCATGAAATAAAAGCGTCGCGCCCCCCAAGACGATAATCAGCCCAAGAGATAGCCACTGCATCGCTTCAATTTTTCGGGTGCGAAACCAAGTCCAAGCAACCTGAGCAACCGTGGTAACCATGGCAATGGCTGTCGCAATAAACATATCGCGTGTCAGCCAGAATGCCCCAAAGAAGAGAATGACCGGAAAAAGGTCGGAAAGAAATTTCATGCGCGGAATTATGCTATTGCCGCAACAACCCGGCAAGAAGTAATGCATGACAAAACGTCGACTTTTGTTAGATCAAGCCTGATCACCACGAGAAACGCACCCAAGCGCCCCTCAGAACAAGCCTTGACGACACCAGAACAGATCGGGATAGTCCCGCCTTACTATGATGTCAATCACCCATATTATTGCAGGCATTAGCTGCGCGCGGCTGATGCAACACGGCGCGATGCTGCCCCCGTCACCGATGATTCTCGCAGCGGCGGCATTCGGCGCACTTCTTCCCGACCTCGACCACCCCAGCAGCATGCTTGGCCGTCGTGTAAAACCCCTATCGTGGCTACTCAGCACCACCACCGGCCATCGTGGCATGACCCACTCATGTTTTATGGTCGCCGTCTTGCTGTTTGGCGCAGCACAACTTCCGCCCGCTTGGCATGCCCTCATGCTTGGTGTCATTGCCGGACACGCCAGCCACCTCATGGCCGACATGCTCACCCCTGCTGGCGTGCCGCTGGTCTGGCCGTGGCGCGCGCGGTTTCGCTTCCCGATCACCATGCGCACCAACTCCAAATGGGAGCGACTTTTTCGCTACCTCATGGCAATTGGCCTGTGTTACGACGGTATCAATAGCGTGAGCCAGCTTCTGACCTAAACATCGCTGAACTTCGATCCAAAGGCGTCTAACCTCTATGCGAATCCTTCACACCTCCGACTGGCACCTTGGTCAACATTTCATGGGATGCAGCCGCGAGCGCGAACACCGCGCATTAATTCGCTGGGTCGCACAACAACTCATCGAACACGACATAGACGCCCTTCTGATTGTGGGCGACCTATTCGACACCAGCACCCCGCCCAGCTATGCCCGCGAATGCTACAACGAGCTCATCGTCGCGGTTCATGAGGCCGGTGCACAGCTGGTCATTCTCGGCGGGAACCACGACGCTGCCGCCGTCCTTAACGAACATCGCAGCCTTGCGCGCCACGTATCGACCCATATCGTGGCCACGATCGACCGTCACAATCTGGCACAAAACATCATTGTTCTACCCGACCGCAGCGGGCAAGCGGGTGCAATTTTGTGCGCCATCCCGTTCATTCGCCCCAAAGACGTACTGTTTAGTCAAAGCAGCCACAGCGCCAGTGAAACCGGCTATTCCGATTTGCAACAAGCGATTGCCGCCCACTACAACGCCATGTATCAGCTCGCCCAGCACCACCGTGAAGCCCTTGGGCGACCCGAATTACCCATCATCGCCACCGGCCACCTCAC
>CAZWRK010000199.1:0-5917 GCA_964635875.1 uncultured Aquaspirillum sp. | reverse complement strand
TTCGTCGATTCGGCGACGCGCTTCGGTGATTTTTTTCAGGGCTTGCGGAATGAACTTTTGGCCGCCGAATCCCGGATTCACTGCCATGATTAAAATCATGTCGATTTTGTCCATTACGTAATCTAAATGGTGCAGCGGCGTGCCGGGGTTGAAGACCAAACCGGCCTGACAGCCTTGCTCTTTAATCAGCGCCAAGGTGCGGTCGATGTGCTCGGAGCCTTCCGGGTGGAAGGTGATGATGTCGGCACCAGCTTTGGCAAACATCGGTACCAGACTATCGACTGGCTTGACCATTAAGTGAACGTCAATTGGGGCGGTGGTATGGGGGCGAATCGCTTCGCACACGAGCGGGCCAATGGTGAGATTGGGCACGTAGTGATTGTCCATGACGTCAAAGTGAATGATGTCGGCACCCGCCGCGATCACGTTCTGAACTTCTTCACCCAAGCGGGCAAAGTCGGCGGAGAGCAAGCTGGGTGCAATACGGAAATCAGTCATGGTAGAAGCAAAATGGGGAGGGAAAGCGCGATTTTACCCGCATCGCTGCTTTGCCTCCACATTTAAGCGTGGGTGGTGTGGTGCTTTGTTTCAATTGGCATGCGTTACGATGTCGTGATCGGTACGTATGTCATGTTTAACCTCACCATAAAAATCGTGCCGTGATAGGCCTCACTGCCACGTTTCAAACAGCATCACTGAGCCGACGGTTGTCACTGCTTCATTGCTGGCGGCGAGGGTAACGGCAAGGGTATTGCGGTCGATTTGGTGATTGTCGAATTGAGCGAGGTGGGTGCTCAGTTCGCTATTGGTTACGGCGCGGCCAAAGGTTTGCTGGTAAACGGTTTGGATGTATTGGCTATTGCTTTGGCTGCTGAGCGTCGTCGCATGGCTGTTGAACCAATCCAACACCGCTAATGCGCTGACGCGACCGGCATAAAGCTCGGTGCTGACGCTACGAACCGCCTGCCATTCGCTTGCAGACATATCGCGATCGAGGAAGGCCTGAAACAGGCGGCCAATAATCGCTTCGACGTTGTTGTGTGCCAGCGCGACGACTTCCCCTGAGTCAAAAAGCACGGTTTCGGCATTTTGCACTGCGAGCGTCGAACCGTCTGCGGTGCGGCTGAGCGTGAGTGTTGTCCCATTTTTTGTGAGGGTGACGGCGCTGCGGTTTTCGTGGAGTTGTAGCACGTCGTAACCTTGTCCGGCATCGACAGTTAATCCCGCGCCAAGTGCGACATAGCCCTGATCATTTCCGCTGCTACTCACAAATGTTGATGTGTTGTCGGTGGTGGTGCTGCCGACATCTCGGACGAGGCGCACCATGTTTTCAATCCGAATCACGTCGCCTTGTGGGCCAAAACCATGCGGATAATCGGCGGCGCTACCGCTTTTCGGGTCGCTGCGTTGCGAGCCTGCGCCGTGAACATCCATCAGCGTGTATTGCCCATTTTTTTGCATCCAGCCGAGTCCACGGCCAAAGGCGACGTAGACGGCATAGTCTCCCGTTCCGGCTTCGACATGAGACGTTCCGCTCCAATAAAAACCATATTCCGCTTTGCTACTGGTGCCGATATTGGTGGATTGAAAAACGGGGTCGATTGCGGCGGTGCCGGTGGTGTCGGGCGAGCGGGTGTAATCGACAATACTTTGCAGTTCTTTGGCATTGGGTAAACGCCAATCGCCATGACCGGCGGCGGTCATGGCCTCGGCATAGGCGAGCGCCTTTTCCCACGTCATGGCCGAGCCGCTATCATTTTTCAGCCACATTAGGCCGGTTGCGGTGTCGGTAATGGTGCCATCGCCATTATCAACATAGGCATTCTTGCCATAGTCGGTGTTGCCGCGGACAAGGCGCACATTGAGGGTGTTGGTCGTGCTGCCGATTGAGATCGGATAGCCTTTAATGCGGCCGTCGGCAAAATTGACCCCGAAAGCGGTCGGGTCACCGTTCATGGTCGTGCTGACATATTTTGTCGATGACCATTCTTGCGCATCAATGATGCGCTCACCGGCGCTGGTGTCGCCATAGCTAAAATTGAAATATTGGGTGTCGATGTAGGGTGTTGACGCGGCGGCGGTTTGCGCGGTGTTACCGGTGAACTCAATCAGGGAATAGAGTTCTTTAATGGAGGGTAAGCGCCAATCGCTATAGCCGCCCAGTTCGGCGCTTTCGGCATAGCTTAAGGCCTGCGCCCATGTCATTTCTTGGGTGGCGACGCTTTGCGCCCACGTGAGGCCGGTATTGAGATCGGTAATGGTGCCGTTCCCATTGTTTTGATAATGGGGTTGGAGGCCTTGATAGTCGGCATCTTGTCCATAAAAGGCCGAGCTTGGGCTGGGTTTCGTAATGGTGTTGCTGTTGTCAAAGTCTGCCGTTTGCGCGGTGTCTACAATATTGTAAGTGCCCATTGCCCAATCTCCTTTGCGTTCCTAGCGACGTGTTTTTTCATGACGAAGGAATGAATATCGTACAAATTCGGAGATTTGGCAAATGGGCCAACGTTATTTCTAATGCCCTGCATCGACGACAGGCGCGGCGGCCGTTGCTTTGCGTGGGCGGGAAAACCAAACCAATCCGGTCAACAGCAAAAACAAAATCGCCGATAACCAAAACACTTCGTTTGCGCCGATAAATAACCCTTGGCGGCTAATATCACGGGCGATAATGGCGGCGGCTTGTTCGGTACTGAGGCCGAGCTGTTGCATATTGGCCAGCGCCTCACGGGTTGCGGTGTCGTATAGGCTGATATGTTCGGTGAGCTGCGCATGATGTAAGCCTTCGCGGTGCTCCCATTGCCATGTGGTCAGCGATGCGCCGATAGAACCCGCTAAGGTGCGCATAAAGTTAGACAAGCTCGACGCGCTGGCGAGTTGTTGCGGTTTCATGCCGGATAAGGTGATTGTCGTCAGCGGCATAAAAAATCCCGCAATCGCTAACCCCTGCACAAACTGCGGCCATGCGACCGACGCGAAGTCCATATCCGGATTAAAGGTGCTATAGCGCCAATAAAAGCAGATGGCGAACATCGAAAAGCTCATCGTCACCACCCAGCGCATATCCAGCCGGTGGGCGTTTTTGCCGATGATGGGCGAGAGCAGCACCGGCAAAATCCCAATCGGCGCGGTCGCTAAACCCGCCTCGGTCGCGGTATAGCCCATTTGGGTTTGCATCAAAAGCGGCATCAGCACAATTGCGCCAAAATAAAGCATAAAGCCGATGCTCACGGCCGTTACACCGACCGCAAAGTTGCGATCTCGAAACAGCGAGAGATCGACCACCGGATGCGCGTCGGTCAATTCCCACACAATCAAATACGACAGCGCGAGCAAAGCCACAATGCCGTAAAGCATGATCTCGCCCGAGTGGAACCAATCCAGCTCTTTGCCGCGGTCCAACATCATCTGCAGGCAGCCCACGCCGAGCACCAACAAAATCAGCCCGACCTTATCAATCGGCAGCTGCAAAATTTGCGTTTCGCGGTTTTTGAGCGTGCGCCATGCCAAGGCCGCCGCGCCGAGTCCAATCGGAATATTGATGTAAAAAATCCAGCTCCAATGCCAATTATCCGAGAGCCAGCCCCCCAAAATCGGGCCAAAAATCGGCGCGACAATAATCGTCATCGTCCAAAGCGCCATTGCCATCGCGCGCTTGTCGGGCGGGTAGCTTTGCAGCAAAAGGCTTTGCGAGAGCGGGATCATCGGGCCTGCGAGTAGACCTTGCAGCACTCGAAACACGATCAGCATTTCTAAGCTCGGTGACAGGCCGCACAGCCATGACGTCAAGACAAATCCCAAAGTGGCAAAGACAAATAATTTCACTTCGCCAATCCGCTTGGCGAGCCAGCCCGTAATTGGCACCGAAATGGCGTTGGCAACCCCAAACGACGTAATCACCCATGTGCCTTGGCTGGTCGATGCGCCTAAGTCGCCGGCAATGGTCGGAATCGCAACGTTGGCAATGGTGGTGTCGAGTACCTGCATAAAGGTCGCCAGCGATAAGGCCAGCGTGACGAGTGCACGGTCGCGGCCTTCGAGTGGAGGGTGTGACATGGGCGTGCGTCCTTATTGGCCGAGGTTGGTGGCGATAATGCTGGCCACGACTTGATCGGCCTGTGTCAGCTGTCGGTCAAAAATCGCCGTGCTGAGTTCGGGGTTTGCGGTCGCGGCGGTGAGAAGTGGGCCATCTTGCTGGTGGGTGTCGACTTCGACGGTCATCGACAAGCCAAAGCGCAACGGGTGTTCTTTGAGGGCGGCGCGGTCGAGGCTGATCCGCACCGGCACGCGCTGTACGACTTTAATCCAGTTGCCGGTCGCGTTTTGGGCGGGAAGGAGCGAAAACACGCTACCGGTTCCGGCGGCGAGTCCGGCGATTTTGCCGTGATAGGTGACTTTGTCGCCGTATAAATCAGAATGTAATTCAACGGGTTGGCCAATTCGGAGGTCTTTGAGTTGGCCTTCTTTAAAGTTGGCATCGACCCATGCGCTATCGAGGGCGGCGAGGGCCATTAAAGGTGTACCGGCTTGAATGCGTGCACCGGGTTGGGCGCTGCGACGGGCAATTTGTCCAGCGATGGGCGCACGAATTTCGGTGCGGGCTAAGGCGAGGTAGCTTTCGCGCACAGCGGCGGCTGCACGGGCGACGGCGGGTTGATCTTCGGCGGCATCGCTGAGAACGAGGGCGCGGCTGGCGCGCTGTTCGGCATGTCCCGCGGTCAGGGCGGCTTTGGCGGCGGCGAGTTGGGCGCGCGCGCTGTCGACGGCATCGCGGGCATGTTGCACTTCTTCTTTGGCAATGGCTTGGTCGCGGTCGATGGCTTCGCGGCGTTTGAGGTCGCCTTGGGTGCGGCGCAATTCGGCTTCGGCGTGGGCTAGATCGGCTTCGCGTTGTTGCACTTGGGCATTTGATTTGGCGCTATTGGAGATCAGCTGGCGGGTTTGGCGCACGGCTTGTGCAAGGTCGGCTTGGGCGCGAGTGTAAGCGAGTTCAGCATCGCTGCGATCGAGCTGAACCAGCAATTGACCCGCGGTGACGCTTTGGGTGTCATCGGCATGAATGGCCACCACACTGCCGGTGACTTGCGACGAAATCGGGACGAGATTCCCCGCGACGTAGGCGTCATCCGTGCTTTGGTGATAGCGCAGCGCAAATTGCCAATAAGCTGCGCCACATAATCCAAGCAGGCCTAGGGCGAGGGTGAGGCGGGTGAGGGCGGTGCGGCGGGCTGTTGTGGGCGTCTTGTCCATGGTAATTGTCCAAATATTGATCGGTCGTGCGCATTGGCGCGGAGTCTGGTAAATGGTTTCTGATTAAATAGTCACTCACGTGATTATTTGCTGCATAAAAACCCGCCGAAATGGGCGGGTTGGGGTTAGCCGCCGAGATTAGCCAATAATTTACGGAGGAGGGTTTCGAGAATCTGGCGCTCTTCGGGGTTGAATTCGGCCCAGAGCTCGCGTAAGCGTTGTCGTTGCTCGGGCATCACCTCCGCGATAAAAGCGAGACCTTGTTCTGTGAGTGCAAGATAGGTTCGTCGCCGGTCGATGGCGCAGGGGTGGCGGGCAATCAGGCCGCGTTGTTCTAAGTCATCGACAATACGGGTCGCATTGGTGCGAGAGAAGGCCAGCGACTCAGAAAGCTCGGATGGCATCATTTTTTGTTCTGGCCGCGAGTACAGCACCATGAGCGCCATCCACGTGGTTTCGTTGATGCCTTTGGGGCTGAGCGTTTCGTTGTTGTAGCTTTGTAGTAGCGTTTGTACGTGCGCAATTAGTCGCGTCAGGATCACTTCTTGACGTGGGCTGCCTGGCATGCGGCGTGCGATGGTGTCGATAGCGTTTTCGGTGGCGGCAAAGCTATGGCCGCAAGAATATTCGTTCATGGTGTGATAGTAACTATAGTTACTATCTGGTGCAA
>CAZWRK010000198.1:0-5930 GCA_964635875.1 uncultured Aquaspirillum sp. | reverse complement strand
TGGAGGTCCACGGTCACATACTGGTCGGACATTATTGCCATCCCTCAAGTTTACCAATGAAACGCGCCTTACGGGCAAGGACGCGCTGGACGTTGTCGTCCACAGAACCCGCCAGACTGACGAACGTGACATGGCACGGACGTGTCTGGCCGGCTCGGTAGATCCGTCCTATTGCCTGGGCGTTTTGTGCGGGCGACCACGAAGCGTCCAGGAATATTGCGCGGCGACAGGCCTGCATGTTCAGGCCGGTCCCCATTGCTTGGATATTGCCGACGAGCACCTTCAGCTTGCCGGCGTCGAAGTCGCGCAGGAGCTGGTTGCGCGTCGCGGGGCTGGTTGCCCCGATGATCAGGCCCGTGGGCACGGCCTCGGCCTGCAGGTGCTTATGCAGGGCCTGCAGGGGCTCGACGTGGCACCCGAAGACGAGGAGGCGGTCGGCGCCGCCCGCCAGCTCCTCGAGGACGCGCTCGGCCACTGCCGGCGCCTTCGCCCCGGCGATCAGGCGGCGCATGGTCGTCACGGGCGACCCGAGCTGCTCGAGCATCGCCGGGTCCCAGTCCTCGCCCTCCTGCCGGGCCAGGATGACGCGGACCTCGTGCGCCACGCGCTCGTCCACGGCGTCCAGGTCGACATCCTTTCCGGCGACCGTGTCCTGGTCGACGGTCAGGGGCGGGATGTCCACGCAGTCCTCCAGGCGGAGGCGCGAGCCCATCTGCCTGAGGCGGCGCATCAGCTCCACGGGTTCCTTCCCTCCCACGATCTGCTCACCGTAGTCTGAGCGGACGACGTGACAGAACCTGTCACGCCACTCGTCGTAGGTCGGCGCGTCATCGCAGAGCTGGGGCCACAGGCGGGAGACATGCGTCCAGATCTCGTGGGGCCAGTTCACGATCGGCGTGCCGGTCGAGATCCAGACGTGCTTCGCCCTCCGGATGAGGGCGCCCTTGCTGGTCACGCGGGCGCCGTACATGGCCTTCGTAGTGCGGGCGCCGCGGGACGCGAGGCGGTGCGCCTCGTCCACGGTGATCACGTCCCAGCTCATCCTGAAGAGCTGCTTCCAGATCTTCTCCATCCGCATGTGGTCGAAGCTGACGATCACGACCTGGGCGTCCTGCCGGATCCGGTCGGAGCCCTCCAGCACGACCTGCATGCGGGGCCGGTCGGTGCGCCACCGGCGGACCTCGCGCGCCGTCTGGAGGCGGAGGCTGGCCAGCGTCACCCAGAGCTGGCGCCCGCCGACCATCTGCCCTGCCACGACCAGGGGGGCGGTCTTGCCGCAGCCCTGCTCCCAAAAAAGTGCGCAGTTGGGGCGGGCCTGCAGCATCTCTACTGCCCGCGCCTGGTGTGGCCAGAGCATGGTGGAACTCAGATGTCGACGGGGTCGGGCATGCGCCCGCGGGCCTTGATCATCTCGATCGTCTCGCGCAGGAACTGCCGGCGCCGGCCCATCCGGAAGTGGGGGATGTCGCCCTTGTCGGCCAGGTCGTAGACGGTGCGCAGGGGCAGGCGCAGGGCCTGCGAGACTTCGCTGGCCGTCATGACCTCGTGCGACACGTCGGCAGCGGCGAGCGGCGTAGAGGCCGGCGGCTGGGGCGCAGGGGGCTTGGGGCTGGGGTCGATACGCATGGTGTGTCCCGCTTCAGCTTTCGTTGATCGCCAAATTGATTGCGATTTTGCGCCGTGTCAACGGTATGGTTAAGAATTCCTCAGATCGCAAGAAATTGCGCGTTCCGCGAAAAGCGTCTATTCTCGCTCAAATTTGAGTCGTTCGCAGAGGGACCGCGCGATGTCATTCGATTGGGTGAAGGACGAGCTGATACGAGCAGAAGCACAACCGGAGATGGTACTGGTAACCTTCCATTAACGATCATCCCGCCCAACCAACGCTTCCGCACGCCCACATGCTTTCGTCTTCCACAGAAGGACTTTCGATATGCCGGATCCGATCATCGGCCTGATGTGGGCCGTGGTTCTCGTCTTCCTCACCGTCCTCATGCTGACGGAGGCCTGACATGCTGCAGGACATGGTTGCGTACGTGATCGGGGCCCGCCTGGGCGGCGATCAGCGGCCGGCGCTGGAGATCCTGGCCCTCGCCGGCCGGTGGCCCGGCAGGGAGATCGTGGCGCGGGTGGAGGAGGTGGAGCGCAAGGCGCGCGAGCATCGCGTTAAAAAACGTCTTTGGCGCTAACCGCACCCACTTGCGTTCTCCGCGAGTACCCGCTAGGTTAAATGGGCCGGAGCGATCCGGCCCTTTCCCTTCCTGAGGAGCCCGCCATGAACATCATCATCACCAAGCTCGTTGCCCCTGAAGCCTCTGGCGACTGGCACGACAAGGCTCTCCGCTACGCCGTCTTCGGCCCCGGCGCCGAGGTCCAGAAGTTCTGCACGAAGAAGGACGCCGAGCTTTACCGCCGCATCCGCCGCCGCAGCGCTTCCCTCGCTGACGCCTCACGCGCCTTCGCGGCGACCTGGTGAGGAGCCAGCCATGCACCCCCTGATCGCCCGCGAACTCGCCAAGCCCGTCACGCACATCGTCGTGACGACCTACGTCAACGGAAAGAGCCGCCTCCATCAGGCGCGCGGCGCCGCGCAGGCGGAGAACTGGGCCATCGGCGAGCGCCGCAAGATCGGCCAGAACCTGATCGACCGCGAAAGCGGCGAGGTCCGCACGGTCATGTCCGTCGAGATCGTGGAGGTCTGACATGCCCCGCTACGGCATCCGCATCCCGGTCGAGGTCAACGGCAAGCCGAAGACCACGCAGTACGTCAACGGGCGGTTCTACCGCCTCACCGTCGCGGGCCGCGTCCTGCGCATCATGATCGACGCCAACGGCACCGTCTCCGACGTGCGCTCCGGCTACCGCATCGGTGATGTAGGCCCGATCAAGGTCGAGCGCATGGCGCGGATCTCGACCTACACGAAGACCATCGACCGGCAGGCCGCCGTGATCCTGATCGACCGCATCGTCGACGCTATGGGCCCGGAACGCTTCTGGGCCGTGGTCGACGCCGCCCCCGCCCTGAACGCCTGAGGAGAGAGCCATGGCTCAGTCCATCAAAAAGCGCTTGGCTGCGCTCATCGCCAAGAAGGACAAGGTTGTCGGCCGCGTCTATGCCTACGGCACCTCGGTCGACCGCTTCTTCACATGCCTGGAGAAAGCCCCGGAAGATCTCCGCCAAGAGTACGACCGCCTCCACTCCGCCTGCATCGAGCTGGAGGCGGAGGCGGTGTCGGCCGGCAAGGCCTACCGCAACAGCCACGGCTCCCTGATCTTCTACCGCTGAGGAGATGACCATGCCCAAGGTCACGAAGCTGCAGCGGGGGCCCCAGAGCTGGCGCCTCCGCATCGAGACGAAGGACGCCAACGGCCAGCGCGCCTACGCCTACGAGACGGTGAAGGGCACGGAGGCCCAGGCCGAAGCCCGGCGCCTCGAGATCGTGCGCGGCCTGTCCCCGGAGGGGGTGTTCGCCCCCGCGCCGGGCACGACGCTGGGGCAGGCCTTCGAGGCCTTCGTGGAAGAGCGCAAGGCCGTGCAGGCCCTCGCCGACAGCAGTGCGGCGCAGTACCTGATCATCCGGCGCCTGCACCTGGGCGAGCTGGGCGTCCTGCCGGTGGAGGCGATCACGCCGGAGCGCCTCAAGGCCCACTTCGCCACGCTCGGTGGGCGCCTCAACGCCCGGACCCTGCAGAACGTCCGGCGCCGGATCTCGACGGTCATCAACCACCACATCGACAGCGCCAACCTGCGCATCGACAACCCGGTGCGGAAGGTGAAGCTGGGCAAGGTCGCGCCCACGGCGGGGCAGGTCCTGGCGCCGCACGAGCTGGACCGCGTCCTCGACGCCTGCAGGGGCCACCACCTCGGCCTGCTCATCCGCTTCGCCCTGGCCACGGGCCTGCGGCGGGGCGAACTGTGCGGCCTGACGTGGGCTGACGTGGACCTGAAGCGCGGCGTGGCGCACGTGCGGGCGCAGGTCCACCTGGAGGGCGAGGGCGAGGCCCTGCAGTACGTCCGCACGACGGAGCTGAAGACGGACGGCAGCCGGCGCTCGGTGGGCATCCCCGCGGGCCTGCTCGAGGACCTGCGGGCCGAGAAGGCGAAGCACCAGGAATGGGCCACGAAGGCGAAGCGGGACGTGGAGGGCCTGTCGGTGTTCCTGAACGCCATCGGCCGGGCCTACTCGCCCGGCGCACTCAGCGAGGCCGTGCGGCGCTTCTTCGTGCGCCTCCAGCTTCCCTGCACCGTGCACGACCTGCGGCACATCCACGCGACGATGCTGCTGCGGGCGCGACACAATCCCAAGGCGGTCAGCCGCCGCCTGGGCCACAGCAAGGTCGAGACGACCTTGTCCATCTACAGCCACGCCCTGCCCGACGACGATGCGTCGCTCACGGCCGAGGCGGGCGCAATCATCGACGGAGGAGTGTGATGGAAATCGCAGAGGGCGACGTGGTGTCGATCGAGGCTTTGGTGCTGGAGGCGAGCGGGCCTTACATAACCATCCGCATTGAGGAAGGGGACGGAGACACCTCTGTCTTGACGGTGAAGGAGGCCTTTCTCACGCTCGTGAGGCCCGGCCCGGCCAAGATCGGCGACAAGGTGGTGCGGTGCAACGGGGACGAGACGGTCCTGACCGTCATCGGAGAGCACGAGGGCACGCTCTGGCTGAAGTACGCCAACGGCAACTTCGCCTACGCCGCCACGACCTCGGTCGTGGTCGTCGATCGCGCCTAGCCTTGCGCTCCCAGCGAAAGACTGCTGAACATAGAACGACCCCGCGGCTCACACCGCGGGGTCGTCTTGTCCCGTCCTGAGGGGGCGGCACACAACACCTGGCGGAGATGTCATGACCGACGCAAGATCTAGCACGTTTGCCGTGGGTGTAAACCCGTGGCTGGTTGAGGGCTGGGCGAAAGACGCGCTGCTGCCGAAGATGCCGGAGCAGAAGAGGCCCGGCCGGTGGCTGGCGCACGAGAGCCGGTGGGTGGGCCTGCAGGGGCACATCCTCAAGGAGGGCCTCGCCGGTGCCAAGGACCCCACGACGTGGGACGAGATTCAGGCGTGGCCCTGGGAGGGCCTGTGCGTGCGGAGCACGTACTACCCGGCCCTCGACATCGACTGCGAGCACCAGGTGGCCGTGCATGAGGTGCTGAAGGCCGCGGAGGCCTTCGCGGGGCAACAGCTCTCCTGGCGCGGCCGCGCATCCAGCCAGCGCCTGCTGGCGCCCTTCGAGGCCCTCGAGCCGGGCACGATCGCGGCGTGGCGCCCCATCAGGTTCAAGATGCCCAACGGCATGACGGGCATGGTTGAGCTCAAAGCCCACGGCACGCAGTGGATCGCGGCGGGGAAGCACCCAGACGGGCAGGACTATCGGTGGCTCCCCGACGAGATCCCCGACGCCATGTGCGGCCTGCCCAGCCTGCGCGACCAGGCGCACGCTGACGAGCTGCGCGACGCCGTGGTCGACGCCCTCGAGCGCGCCGGGGCGGAGCTGCTGCCCACGGGGCCGGGAGGGCCGGGCGGGGGCCAGCAGGGCGCCTACCAGGATCCGGACGGTCATGAGGCCCTCGTGCCGCTCGAGGCCCTGCAGGGGGCCCTGCGGGCCACGCCGTGCGACGCCGAGATCATGCCGAACCACGATGAGGCCGTGCGCGTCATGGCGGGCCTGCGGTGGATCCTCGGCCGCGAGGGCCAGAGCATCCCCGACTTCGTGATGGAGTGGCTGCTCACCTACCCCGGCGCCGGCGACGAGTGGATCCAGCAGCGCTGGGACAGCTTCTACAGCATCGCCCCCAGCGGCGCGGCGTTCCTCGACGCCCTGGCGCGGCACTGCGCCGATCGTGGCGCCTACAAAGCCGTGCAGGCGGCGGTCGACGGCCGCAAGGCCCGGGACATCTTCGACGACGGGTCGGTGGACGAGGAGGAC
>CAZWRK010000197.1:0-5951 GCA_964635875.1 uncultured Aquaspirillum sp. | reverse complement strand
AACAAATCTGTAACAGATTAAGGATAGGAATAATAAAATGATTAAAATATTAAAAGATCTATCGGGTAGACGTGATAACAAAGACATTAAGGGCTATTTGATTATACGCCACTGGCATCCATCCGGCGGCGGTAGAAGAGAAATAATTAAACGAGTGGACACACTAGAAGAGGCTAAAGAACATTGCAACAATCCCGAAACGCAACGAAACACAGGGCCAGAGCAAGAACAATTCTTTGACGGATACCAAGAGGAATAAAGCAGTACGCTTGATATAACAATTTGGTAAGCAACAGGAGCCTAACATGAAACTGAAAAACGTAGACCTTAAAAAACTGCAAGCGGAGATAGAACCCGGTCCCTGGAAATTTGGTAGGCATCAAATGGCCATATATTCCGTGCCATCTGGCCGTACAATATGCGCGACGCCGGTATTTCTGAACGCGGACGCAGAGGCCAACGCCCAAGCCATCGCCCTCGTGCCGGAAATGATCGCAAGGATTTTGAAGTTGGAGGCATACATGCGCAATATTAGGGAATGTTTAGCAACTCGTGGAGACGAGAGAAAAGAACAACTAATGGCCTTTATTAATGACGCAAATAACGAAGCCAGCGCCGCGTTTGGAATGAGTTGAGGTATGAGAACGATTGAAATCGTTGTCTACAACGTTAATGAGCTGAAAGAAAAGTTCCCGCAAGGCTATACGTGTGCTTACGAAAAATACCAGCAGACCGTTTCCAAGCTATTGACCACAATAAAGCAGGTGTATAACATATAAAAATGGTAAGCAAAAACTTCTCCGAACTAGACAACCCAAGAATAAAACCAATTGAAATATTTATAATTGGTATTGTCATCGCCATGATTTGCGCAGCAATAAAGCTAACACTCAATGAGCATACTACCCGAACTGAAATCAGGGGATCGACTAATATCTCCGCACGGTCAAGTTGTCCGTATTGTAAAGTTGAATAAACCTAAGCGCCGACTTGAACACGATGAACCAACCTATAAATTGGTTCACATCAACGCGCTGAATACCGGACACGATGTCATGTCCGATTACGAATGGACTCTCGATGAACTAATGCAACAAAATATGGAGATAGATAATGAAAAATAACGAGGATAAAAAAGAATCACCATCAGAACAAATAAGAAAGGCTTTACTTGATATGCAAGCATCATGGCTTAATCATCAGGAAGTATATCAACGATCAATGATTATTATAACCACAGCAGCACACGACATCGCCGTTCAAGAATCTATGAAAGGAACCAATGCGCCCAACCCATGAACAAATAAAAGACGCTTCGTGCGAAGCTTCAATCATCCTTCACGGACATATCAACACCCACGTACAGGACGAGAAGTATAAAGCCTTCCTACATAATCAGGTTGACGTTCTGCTCCAGTGTTCTGGATGGTTGCTTGGATTCAACATGGAAGATCTGGATAATGCTTTCTATCAGCGGTGGGCGAATATGGTTAAGGCACTAGAACAAGAGGCGCAACAACTAAAGGAAGCGTATGAAGAATCAAAACGAAAGGCTGAAGGAGTGGCTACTACAGGGCAGGACAATCAACCCCCTTCAAGCGTGGATTGAGCTTGGAATTTACAGACTAGGGGCAAGGGTATGGGATTTAAAACGAGATCCGCATAACCTCAACATCAACACCAAACAAGTATGGGTCACGAATAGATTCGGTGAGAAAGTAACCGTGGCTGAATACAGCCTAGCATGAAGCCATCTATTATTGGATGGTTCTTCATCATTATTCTGCTGGCTATAATTATAAGGATGCTCCAATGCTAATCGAAAACGAAACATCAAACGATATGTTTGCCGTATACAACTCGGACTCAACTATAACCATGTGCCTACGAAATGGAGAAAAGGTAATGACTATAGTACCGACACCAGAACAGCAACAAAAAATAAATTACTGGCCATCAATATGCGGCGGTGTGATCGGTATTGTTGTCGGATGCTTAGTGATGAAGATCATGTTCTCCATGTTTATACGTGAAAGGATAACTAAATGAAAGACACTCCACACCAAGTACTCAGCAGCATAACAACTTTAATTTCAGTCAGAACTATTAATGGTGTTGACACAAATAAGTGTTTGACAGACAATTATTTTAATTTATAGTATTGACCATAAATTACAACAAAGATATATACACACACTATGACTTGCGAAATTAATAATTTAGGAATTTGTAAGGTTAGATCGCAAGTCATACCTTCAAGACCTCCAAGGGTTCGCTCTTGGGGGTCTTTACTTTTAAATCGCGGGGATGAACAGCGGTCTGTTCGTCTGGCTCATAACCAGAAGCTCGTGGGTTCGACTCCCTCCCCCGCTACCAACGCTAGTTTAGCTCAGCGGGTATGGTATTGCGACGCGGGTTCTTCATATCCTGTGGTTAGACTTATATGCCATTCGGGGCAATCGCATAAAACCCCGAAACTATTTAAACGCCTGAATTTGACACGATTTTATAAAACCCACACCCGACATTGTTCTGGCTATAGATCGCCTAAATTTTGGGATGCTGGATGGCCAGGGCAAGCTGCATACCCCCGCAGCTTGGGCCTCCAGCAAAATTTCATATCGACTGACGGTAAAGTTAACGCGAAAAGAAATAGGACAGGATACATGAAGCCCGTAAAAAGGGTAACAGCAAGCCTTTATGACTTACGTTCTATAAGTCTTAGGCATAAACCATTACTTCGGGAGCGCGTGAATGGTAAAGATGCTGTTATAAAAGGCTCAAGCGAGGATACCTCAAGTAAACGGCTGGCCCCAAAAGAAATCACAGACCGTCGCACAAATAATATTTTGATTTATGCTCTCAAGCTAGGCTAAGAAAGGCCGAAGCGAAGCTGTTGAGACGAGGGATGAATCAATAAAGAATTAGAAGAATAATATTTTTCTAACATGGTGGCGTCTGCGCTTCGCGTTCCTAAGTTCCGGCTGGTTTTAAAGCCGGAAGAAAAAAGATAATACGAAGAGCAGATGAAGATCTTAAATATCTTGTAAGGATTGATTTATAGATGACCAGATTTATACTAAAAGATTTTGTGTACCTGTACACGGATGGGGCCTCACGCGGAAACCCTGGCCCTTCATCCTGTGCCTTCGTCGTTCGAGATAAGAACCACGAATTATTTTTAAAAGACTCAAAGTGTATCGGAATAACTACATGCAACGTGGCTGAATATAAGGCGTTAATATTTGGATTAGAAGCCCTTCTTAAATTTCCTTTTCGTGGAAGGGTTATCGTTCGATCTGACTCCATGCTAATGGTTAAGCAGATGATGGGTAAGTGGAAGATCAAAAGTAAACGCATTGCAGATGAGGAATACAATGCCAGAAAACTTTTAGAATCATTCGAGTCCTATAACTTTAAACATATACCGCGCCGGTACAATAAAGAGGCGGATCAGCTGTGTAACGAAGCTTTAGATAACGAAGTTATGGATATCGAAAATGATATATGTGCATTTGATCCAGTGCAAATTGATTTAACAACGCCGCGCAAGATTGTAATTAAACGAACAAATCCGTGTATAAAAACATATGATGAGGTGACGCTTGAATGAAAAAAATGAAGTAAATATTATTGATATAAAAGATCCCATGATGATTCGGATCATACTTTATCAAGCCGTTATAATGCAATTGTGTCATCCCGATAGATACAAAGAAGGATTTAGTGGATACATAGAAAAAGAAAAATGCCTTGAAGAAATTTATAAAAACTCAAACAACCTATTGATAGCCATAACAAGATACCTTGGAGCGCCGCTAAGTGAATCCAATAGCTTGTCATGGCAAATGCTTGGCCATGAATTAATTAAAAAGCTACAAGAAGGCCAACTCGATGTATGAGCTACCGCGCCGCAAGGAAGGTACACCAAACGAACTCCGTCAAGGCGATGGAGAAATTAATTCTTTACGCTATGGCGATGGAAGCCGACAACGAAGGTGACAACATCTTTATGTCCGTAGAAGATATAGCAGAACATACATCACTGACCGTTCGCGGAACCCAAAAGACATTAAAGACTCTAAAAGAAAAAGGAAGGGTTGGCGTAAGGACAGAAGCGATTCACCATACACCAGCTACCTACTACCTAAATCTGTCACAGTTTAAAGGCAAAAAGAAACCAGTAAAAACCAACGAGGAAATAAATAAGTACCTCGAATTAACATGGCAATCGTATCCACCAGATCGAAGAGTTGGTAAATCCAAAACATTCAACGCCATCCTTAAAGCTTATAAAAAGATTTCACCAGAGGAATTGTTGCAGAAGGTACGAGACTATGCTAATGCTATGCACAGACGCGAACAATATGCACCCCATAGCTACCGATGGTTTGAACACGAACGATATTTAGACGATCCCAAAACATGGAACGCTTCAAGGAATTAAAATGAATTGGCCTGAACTTTGGAAAGAATATTACGGAGAGCTTTCACCCAAGCAGATCGACACTTGGAACTATGAACTGTTTCATGGTGAATCAAGGATAATAAAGTTAACCGAAGATGAGGTGTGTCACTCTATACGTGAAATGCGTGCCGACAAAACTCTTCCACCATTTCCAAAACTGTCTCACTTGATTAATCAGATATATGTTTCGAGAAAATCAATGGCCGTAAAGTCTGGTGGAAACAACTACGACTATGCAATGGTTCGTTGCTGTACGCCAGAAGGAATGCAGAACGTACAGGTTGCAGAACTGAAGAGACTGATTCGCATAGCAGAAACGGACGATCAGATATTTAATATTATATGCCGACCTATGGAAGATCGTATATGTGAACTATTACAGGCGTACGCTCTTTCTGTTCACAAGGATTGGATACGACCAACAAAGGAAGAGATGGCAAAGAGATTCGGTGATTTATATTCAAGAGTTTTAAATATTCAAAGACCCGCCTTGGATAAGGAAAAAGATTTTGATCAGGAGCGAGCTAGACAAAAGAAACTATTACATAAAGGAGATTCATAATGACAAACCAAATAGACATCTTCGCAGACAAGCCGGAAGTAACAGACGCTTATATAGCAGCAGTTACGCAGGCTAAGGCAGATCATCCTGAATGGATTTTACAATGGACTTATAAAAAGACCGCGTTAGGAAGTAATTGGTATAGTTCAGAAATTTTATCTCGTAATTGGGATTTATATATCTTCCGCATCCACCCACAACATAAACCTAAAATTGCTGCTGGCTGGAATCCTCAAGGACTCACGGAAGAGCAGGTCGGAGTGAAGGATGGATGGAGATTGTTGACACTTGAAGAGTGTAAAGAAAACAAAGTTTACGATGATCTTGAATTTTTCTCGAAAATGGAAAATAGATGGGATAGCGCAACATCTTTAGGGGGTTTTGCTGGAATTTGCCATCGCACAAAGCATCCACTTCCACAACCAAAGAAGCGCGTTCCTTTAACAATGGACGATTTACCGCCTGTGTTTTGGGTAAGAATCAGAGATACAGCAACGTGGTTTTTAGTCGGAAAAATTTCGTATAATAAAATAGAACTCTGCAATGGTTCAGTTCTTGACTATGAAAACCTTTTACTTGGCTACGAATACTCCATCGACCGCAAGGAAGTTAAACCGTTTTGGAAGGAGGAATAAATGCTTACCCATAAATCAACACTAGACGACTTTATTAAATTCTTTGAAGGGATACCGGATGATAAGTGGTGTGAGGATACTTATTACTTAGAAGATAAATGTTGCGCTGCTGGACATATCCAAAAGAATTTTGGAAGAGGGTGCATGTATAGGCTGTATTTTATTGCTCCAAGCATTACCGTAGCCAATGACAATCATCTACCAAAATACAAACATCTTCCCACTCCACGCCTCCGCGTTGTGGAGTACTTGAAGGACGTTAGAGACGGAAGGAGTATCAAATGAA
>CAZWRK010000196.1:0-5969 GCA_964635875.1 uncultured Aquaspirillum sp. | reverse complement strand
GCTTTCGTTTCAGAAGCCTGCCATCGCAAAAGCTTTAGCGCGTTTAAAGGCGCTTGGCGTGGATACGCAGGAGCGTGTTGAAAAGCCGGCAGCTGTTCAGTCATCTTCTCAGCCGCTGGCATCTTCTGAATTTGTTGCAAATTTGGCGCCTCACGCAACTCAGGCGGCCCAATCGATAGGTGTTTCTCCTCATTTGATTGTGGCGCATGCCGCGCTTGAGTCTGGATGGGGTAAGAGAAATATTCGGCATTCCAATGGTCAAGATAGCCATAATTTGTTTGGGATTAAGGCGACTGGTAACTGGAAAGGCAACACCGTTGATGTTATGACTACTGAGTATGTGGATGGCGTGGCACAGAAGCGGGTTGAGCGTTTTCGGTCTTATGGCTCTTATAGTGAGGCATTTTCTGATTATGCGAATTTGTTAAAAAGCAATCCTCGGTATAAAGAGGCTTTAAATAAAGGCGGTGACGCTGTTGGTTTCGCTCAAGCCTTGGCGCGTGGCGGGTACGCAACGGATCCCAACTATGCCAGCAAACTAAGTCAAGTCGCGACAAGTAATAAACTAATGGTCGCTATGCGTTAGGACGTTTTCCTTTCAAGTTTTGCGCTTTAGTGCCGATTAAGAAGAAAACCTTTTCTATCTGTCAGGGTGTGTGATATGGCCTCTATTTTTGGTATCGCTGTTACGGGGTTAAATGCCGCGCGAGCTGCACTGAATACCACTTCTCAAAATATTAGTAATGTAAATACGCAGGGATATCACCGCAAGACAATCGATCAAAGTGCGCTTTATCCTATTAGTTCTGGGTATGGTTTTCCTGGCGATGGCGTTGAAGTAACGGATGTTCGTCGAGTTTACGATAAATTTCTTGATCGCCAAGTTCAAACTGCAACCTCTGCGAATAGTTTTTATGACACTCAAACGAGCTATCTTGAGCAATTGGATGCTGTTGTTGCGAACTCTACAACGGGCTTAAGTCCGCGTATCCAAAGTTTTTTCAGTGCGCTGCAAACTTTGAGCAGCAATACGGCATCTATTGCATCTCGCCAAGCACTTATTGATCAGTCCTCCTCACTGGTCACAGCATTTAAAAGTGCAGATGATCGAATTCAAGAACTGCGCTCGGGCGTAAATACTGAGTTGCGTTCATCTGTGACTGCAATTAATGGCCTGGCACAGCAAGTTGCCGCGTTAAATAAACAAATTTCTCAGTTGACCCGGCAAGATGGTGTGCATTTGCCGAATGATTTAATCGATCAGCGCGATCAATCGATTACAGAACTTAATAAATATATTAATGCGACATCTGTTCCATTGTCAGATGGGACGGTGAATTTATTTATTGGTAATGGGCAGAGTTTGGTTCTGAGTGGGGATGCTTATACCCTTGAGGCCAAAGCTTCTGCTGCAAATCCTGAAGAGCTGTCTATTTTTTATGCCGGAAGTGCATCTTTTGAGTTGCCCTCTAATTTGCTAAGCGGAGGGTCAGTCGGGGGAGCATTGGCGGTTAGGGCAACGTTGGATGATACTCAGACCCGCTTGGGTTCGATGGTGATGAATTTTGCAGATGCGTTTAATAAGCAGCACGCTTTAGGTGTCGATAAAAATGGCGACGCAGGAAGCAATGAATTTTTCAAGTTGGATTATAATTTTCCGCCATTTGTTGCCCCTGTTACTTTGGATCCAACGAATGCGCAACAACAGCAGTTTGCTATGCGTGCTTTATCTCTTGGTATAACGCAAGCAGATAAAATTGCTGCCGCATCATCACTGACAAATACGCCTGCAACATCTACTCAGTCAGCAAAACTCAGTGCTCTGTCCATCGACAATGCAAGTATGACGAATAATGCGTTAGTGACTTCAATTCAAGGCGGGTCAACTTTAACAGTTGCTTACGATAACGCGGGTGCACTGACTGTTACGACACCTGCCGCGGGTTATCAGGTCTTGTCTGTTCCGGGGCAAAGCGGTGGTTATAAAATTTTAACTAGTCCTGCTGGTGATGATACCGGCGTAAGATTTAAAGTGGCTGGTTCGCTGAATGGAACGGGCGGCGGTAGTTTTGATATCAAGCAGCGTGTGACGCCTTCTGCTTTGCTTGAACAAGCTGATAACAGCAACTTATTGGCATTGACTGATTTGCAGACTGCAAATGTAATCTCTGTTCCGGGTATTACACCTAAGACCAGTTTGCAAGGGGCGTTTGGTCAAATGGTCACTGCGGTTGGCAGTAAGACTAATGAGGTAAAAGTGGTCGGTGCGGCTAAACAGAATGTGTTAACGGAGGTGTCGCAGGCGCGTGAGGCGGTTTCTGGTGTTAACTTGGACGAAGAAGCGAGTAATTTGTTGCGCTTCCAGCAGGCTTATCAGGCTTCTAGCAAGGTTATTCAGGTAGCTGGGAGCTTATTTGACTCTGTGCTTCAGGCTGTCCGCTAACATATAAAGGGCATTATTATGCGAATTAGTTCATCACAAACTTACGTGCTTGGCTCAAATGCCATTAATCGTCAGCAAACGAATTTATTTGGCTTGCAGCAGCAGTTGTCTACGATGAAGCGGGTTAATACGCCCTCGGATGATCCTGTTGCGGCGTCTCGCATTGTTGAAACACGTCAAACGGACAATAGAAATACCCAGTTTATTAGCAATACTCAGGCTGCTGACGCTTCGTTAGCGCTTGGAGAGGTGTCTCTGGGGAATTTTGCAGATATTCTGACAGAACTCAAAACCCTTGCTGTGGCTGGAGGGAATGGTGCGTACAGTGATGCTGAGCTAGCTAAGCTGGGTGGTGAGGCAAAAGCAAAGTTTGAGCAGCTTGTTTCGCTGGCGAATAGTGTTGATGGTCAAGGGAACTATTTGTTTTCTGGTACAAAGTCGACTACGACTCCTTATGTAATTCAAGGCGATGGCAGTGTTCAGTATGATGGTAATGACGGACAAACTGAGTTGCAAATTTCCACTTCTCGTAGGATTGCTATTACTGATTCCGGTTCAAGCACGTTTGGTGGAACTTCTTCGGCATTTAGTGCGACGACTCTGAATAGTAGTGATGGTGTTTTCCAGGCTGTCCAAAATTTGGTTGGAGTGCTTGAGGCTGGTCGAGCTGGAATGGCTGCTGGTGGTGGTGATTATAGTGCCATGCTAAAAGACACGATGGCCGGTCTAGATCAAGGTATTACGAAGGTTGTTGCATCTCAAGCTGCTTTGGGATCTCGGATGAATGAGACGGAGGCTTTGAGAAACAACGGCGAGGATTTAGGGTTGGTGTATAAAAAAACAATTAGTGATTTAGAGGACTTAGATTACCCTAAAGCTGCTAGTGATTTACTGTTCAGTAAGTCAGCGTTAGAAGCTTCTCAGATGACCTTTTCCAAGGTAATGGACATGTCTCTGTTTAAGTATATTTAAATAAAAGTCAGGCAGATTGTCTGTCTGGCTTTTATTTGGCTTATGTCCCAGATAAAGGCCCAGTGATTGTATATAGTCGGTATAGGTAAGCGCTATTCGCTTTGCGTTATGACCGGCTCCGAGCCAATGAAAACAAATATTTCTACCAGGGCCTGTTGCTTTTCGAGAGGTTTTTTTAAAAAAACGAGAAATATTTAGAGGGTTAGTCTTGCTGTTTGAGCGTTTTTAACGTTGCGAGTGATGCTCAGGTCAAAATAGTTAAGTCGCCATAATTCAAAGAGTTTTTGCTTGTCATTGCCGGGTATTGTGCTGAAACGATGAACAGCCCATTCCGTAATTATGCTAAAGTCTAATCGCGCATTTGCACATCAATATGCACAGATATAGCCGGAGACTGTTAGATGAGTGTTGAAAAGCGGGTTATCAAAAAATATCCAAACCGCAGACTGTACGATACGGCCACGAGTTCATATATCACCTTGGGTGATGTCAAGCAATTAGTCCTTGATAATATCGAAATACAAGTGATCGATGCTAAGTCGCATGACGATATTACACGGAGTGTCTTGTTGCAAATCATTCTTGATGAAGAGACCGGCGGCGTTCCCTTGTTTACCTATGATGTATTAACGCAAATTATTCGTTTTTATGGTAATGCCATGCAGGGGTTGATGGGTAATTATCTAGAAAAAAATCTAGAACTATTTGTGCAAATGCAGGAAAAGCTGCAAGATCAAACATGTTCTTTGTATGGCGGCGGGACTCCCCAGATGTTTAATAGTCCGAACTTATGGGGCGAGTTTATGAAGTTCCAAGGGCCTGCCATGCAGAATATGATGACGAGTTATTTGGAACAAAGTACGAATATGTTTGTTGAAATGCAAAGCCAGATGCAAGAACGTGCAAAAACTTTGTTCACAGGATTTGGTTTTTCGGGTTATCCCGAAAGTGACGCCGCGGGCTCAGAGTTGACCCCTGCCCGTTCGGATATCAAGCCAAAATAGTAACGGCTTTTCGTTCTTTCTAATATAATTTCAATGCTTTTTTGACTCGGATTTTTTGTTGGCCGGAGGCTTTTTCTCCGGCCTTCTTTGTTTTTAATGATAAGTGCGGTAGATATATGACACAGCGTATACCTAAGGTCGGTTTTGTTTCTCTTGGTTGCCCTAAGGCGTTAGTAGATTCTGAACAAATTCTTACCCAATTGCGGGCTGAAGGGTATCAAATTGCACCCGACTATGTGGGTGCGGATTTGGTGGTCGTGAATACGTGCGGATTTATTGATGCGGCGGTTGAGGAGTCTCTAGACGCAATCGGTGAAGCACTAAACGAGAATGGTAAGGTCATTGTAACGGGATGTCTTGGTGCAAGAGATCAAGGTGAGATGGTCAAAGGGGCTCACCCATCTGTTTTAGCGGTGACAGGGCCTCATGCTAAAGAGGATGTGATGAGACATATTCATCAACATCTGCCTAAGCCACATGACCCCTTTTCTGATTTGGTGCCTGCGGCAGGCGTTAAATTAACGCCTAAGCATTATGCATACTTGAAAATTTCAGAGGGGTGCAATCATAGCTGTAGTTTCTGCATTATTCCCTCTTTGCGTGGTGATTTGGTGAGTCGTCCAATTCACGATGTCCTTTCTGAGGCTGAGAAGTTGGTTGCATCAGGCGTCAAAGAGCTCTTAGTTATTTCTCAGGATACAAGTGCGTATGGAGTAGATGTGAAATACCGCACGGGTTTTTGGAATGGCCGTCCTGTGCGGACAAGAATGACCGAGTTGGTGACTGAGTTGGGTAAGTTGGGGGTATGGACTCGTTTACACTATGTGTATCCTTATCCTCACGTCGATGAGGTGATTCCTCTAATGGCTGATGGCCTTGTGTTGCCTTATTTGGATATTCCTTTTCAGCATGCCTCTCCACGCGTTTTAAAGGCGATGCGCCGTCCTGCTAATGCTGAAAATGTGCTTGCCCGGCTCGAAAAGTGGCGTCAAATTTGTCCGGATCTGGCTGTTCGTAGCACATTTATTGCTGGCTTCCCTGGTGAGACTGATCGAGATTTTGAGATTCTTTTAGAGTTTTTAAAAGAGGCGCAGCTTGATCGCGTTGGCTGTTTTGCGTACTCCAACGTGGACGGTGCTTCTGCTCAATTGCTTGATGATCATGTGCCAGAAGAGTTAAAACAAGAGCGGTTGGAGCGATTTATGGCGGTTCAGGCTGAAATTAGTGCCGCAAAGCTAGCCGCAAAAATTGGTCATCAATTTGACGTGCTTATTGATGAGGTCGATGAGGAAGGGGCTATTGCTCGGACATATGCAGATGCGCCAGAAATTGATGGGCTCGTATACGTATCTGATCCTGGTCAAGTTGCGCCCGGCGATGTAATTCGTGTTCAGATTACAGAGTCTGATGAGCATGACTTATGGGCAGAGAGGCTGGGCGCGTTATAAGTCTTGTTTTAACTTTTTTGAATTAATGGTTGACGGGGTTGTTGGAGGTGCGTATAGTTCGTCTTCTTCGCTGCAGACGCGGCGCCGATCTTTAACAAGAAG
>CAZWRK010000195.1:0-6122 GCA_964635875.1 uncultured Aquaspirillum sp. | reverse complement strand
AAGATCCCTGCGCATTGTCGCACAGCGCCCATCGTTTTGATGAGTGGCGTGAAGGTCTGCGCACAAGGGCCGCCTTGGCGTGATAAGCAACATCACTGGCGGATCTTTCGACGACGTCAAAGCCTTGCGTTAAAACCGGCGGCGGTTTTCTTGCGCCACGTTCAAAACCAGCTTTTTGACATCTAAACTTTTTTACACCACGTCCGCTTTTTCCTCTGTCGCAATGAGGTTGAGCACAGATTGACACAATCTCACGCGCGATTCTGCGAAATGCCTAAAAAGTCAGAATCTACTTTGATCTTGTATTGCATTTATTTATGACTTTCACCAACACAATACATGCGCAGTTTTTCGTTCAATTCGCTCGATGCCTACGTCGTTTTATTTTTCTTAATATTGGTTTTGATGAATCGGATTTCTCTAAGAATTGCCACATAAAAAATGCATGTAGCTAATCGCCATTGCGTTTTTCTCTCAAAAAAAGACGTGTCTTTGCTTTATTTAAAATGGTTTTGCGCACCAAATCTCTGAATATATTTTTTAATTAAAAAAGCTAGAAATTTAATGGGTATCAATTTTTTAGAACATTTCTAAAATAAACTGATTGGACAACACAGCAAAAAGGAAGTCGCGGCCGTTTATCGCGACAATGATCGGATTAAGGGGCGTTGTGCATGGATTTACCTTCTAGAAAATCGCTTTCCAATGCCATGCCAATTTTCATATTTTTGCTCGGCTTATATCTGTCAGTAACGCTCGGGCTGGAAGTGCGACAGGAAATTCTGGACGACGCCAAGCAAGAATTTCAGCGCCGCGTTGAGCGTGTACATGACGAAGTGGTGCGTCGCTTTCGAGTGCCGGTCTACGGACTCAATGGCGCTAAAGGGATGTATGCCACGAGGGGACACATTACGCGCGCAGAATTTCGTGCGTACGTTCAGGCGCGTGACCTGCCTAAAGAATTCCCTGGTGTGAGGGGTTTTGGTTACATTGAGCGCGTCCAACGCTCGGAGCTGGAACAGTTCATAGCTGCGGAACGTCAAGATGGCGCGCCAGAATTTGCTTTGCGGCAGCTGTTCGAAAAAGACCACCCCGACCACCTCATTATCAAGTTCCTCGAACCGGCCGCCATTAACACCGGCGCCTTGGGACTCGATATTGGTTCAGAAAAAAACCGCCGACACGCTGCCGAACGTGCCATCGATACGGGTGAACCCGTCATGACAGGGCCCATCACTCTCGTGCAGGACGACCGAAAAACACCCGGTGTTTTGACCCTTGTGCCAATTTACAAAATCGGAACCTCTCCAAAAAATGCAGAAGAGCGTCGCGCGGCACTACGTGGGCTCCTTTATTCACCGATCGTGATTGCCGAGCTGCTCAAAGGGATGAGGGACGTCAGCCCAAAAAGCGTTGACTTCGAGCTGATCGACAACAACCCCAGCCCAGGCGGTAACCGAGTGCTCTATGACTTCGATGGACACACTGCACAGCTGTCCGACACAGAAGACCCTGCACAGGGTCGCTATTTCTCTGTGCAGTTGCCCATCGATTTATTTGACCGAGATTTAACCTTACAAGTCAGAAGTGCGGCAGGCTTCGACAACACCATTTCATTCACTCGGGCATGGCTTGCATTTTTAGCGCTCGCAATTACAAACGGATTGTTTGCGCTGCTGATATACCAGCAAATGAACGGCAAGCGGCGTGCCGAGTCGCTGGCAAGGGACATGACCTCGAAGCTGGAGATAGAAGAAGCGCGCAGTCGTGACTTTTCCAGAAGTGCCTCAGACTGGTTTTGGGAAACCGATGAAGCGCACTGCTTTAGCTATTTCTCCGAAAATTTTGAGCACGCTTATGGGTTTTCCCCGAAACGGGTTTTTGGAAAAAGTCGTCGGAAACTTGTCGAGCAGATGTCGAATAAAGGGGCGGAGAATTTGCCCGCGGACTTGGAAAAACACCTTGCCCAACTCGATGCACAACAAGCCTTCAAGAACTTTGAATATCAAGTCATCCTCGATAACGGCCATTCCTGCTGGATTTCAGAATCCGGCGTGCCGCACTTTACCGAAGGCGTATTTAGCGGCTATCGCGGCACAGGGACATTAATTACTGAGCGTAAAAATGCAGAAGCTGAGATCAGATCCCAAGAAAACAAAATCCGAGCCATTATCGAAACGACGGTCGATGGAATCATCGTCATTAACGCAAAGGGGCTGGTGCAATCAATGAACCCTGCCGCCGTGAGCTTGTTTGGCTACGCACAGGAAGATGTACTAGGGCGCAATATCAGCATGCTAATGCCCGAGCCATACACCACTGAACATGACGGCTACCTGAATAAGTATTTGACGACAGGTCAAAAGAAAATCATCGGGGTCGGTCGCGAAGTCTCTGGAAGACGCAGCGATGGAAGCATTTTTGCGATGGAACTCACTGTCAGCGAAATGGACATCAACGGCGCACGCATGTTCACGGGCATCGTCCGCGACATCACCGATCGCAAAAAAATCGAGCGTAAGTTGCTTGCAGCCAAGCAGGCCGCAGAAGAGGCCAATCGAGCCAAGTCGAGTTTTGTCGCAACAATGAGCCACGAGCTTCGAACACCCATGAACGGCATCCTTGGCATGCTCCAGTTACTGCTGCGAACCGATCTGACAAAACGCCAACTGGATTACGCCGCCAAAGCAGAAGGAGCGACCAAAACGCTGCTGGCGATCATCAACGACATTCTTGATTTCTCGAAGGTGGAAGCAGGCAAGCTCGAATTGAACCTTGAACCGATGTCGCTTAACGAAGTGATGGATGATCTAGCCGTCTTGTTGTCGTCCAATCTTGGCAAAAAAGATGTAGAAATCTTGTTCGATTTTGACCCAGACATCCCGCCGATGCTCATCGGTGATTCTCTGCGTTTACGCCAAGTTTTGCTCAACTTGGCTGGCAATTCGATGAAGTTCACGGATCATGGAGAAGTCGTTATTTGCATACGATGTGTTCAACAGCGCGCAGAATCCGTTGAGCTTGAATTTTCGGTGCGGGATACCGGTATCGGCATCGCAGATGACAAGCTGAGCGACATCTTTGATGCCTTTAGTCAGGCAGAATCTTCGACAAGTCGCCGCTTTGGTGGCACCGGACACGGACTCGCCATCAGCGACCGTTTAATCGCCATGATGGGCGGCAAACTGGCCGTTGAAAGCAAACTCGGCAAGGGAAGCCGGTTTTTCTTTACCGCCCCGTTCGCTATTGCAAGCGGACACCTCTCAAAAACAGCGGCGCAAACTAGCTACGATGTAGGTACGGGTATTCAATGTCCCTTGGAGCGCTCTTCGGACGGTCCTTTGCGCGTGCTCGCGGTCGAGGACAATGCACTGTCGCGACAACTTCTGCAAAAAATGGGCGAATCATTGGGGTGGAAGATCCTGTGCGTGGCTAATGGCGAGGCAGCGTTGGAGCACCTGCAGCAACCGAGTCCGCCGGACTACGATCTTGTGTTGATAGACGGGCAATTGACAGGCATCGATGGAAGGGAAACGGCCCGAACAATACGCCAATTGAAACTTATAGAGGACGTGCCAATTGTCATGATGGCCCCCGCCGCGGGGTTTAACTTAGCGGATGATCATCCATCTGGCGAAGCAATGCTGATCGATGGCTATCTACAAAAACCAATCACAGCAACTGCGCTTCACGCCGCCGCAACGCAAGCTATCTTGAAGCATGAAGGAAATCCCGTTATTCGCCAGCAGCTGTTGGCCAGCGAAAGTCTGAAGGGGCTACATCTACTTGTGGTAGACGACAATCGACTGAATTTGCAGGTTGCTAGCGAACTTCTCCAAAGCTGCGGGGCTTTGGTGTGCTGTGCGAACAACGGACGTGATGGGATCGCGCAGGCCGTTGCCGCCACGCCTCCTTTTTCCGCCATTCTCATGGACATGCAAATGCCCGACATGGATGGACTCGAGGCGACGCGACGCTTGCGCTCGGATCCTAGACTGTCCGGTGTGCCCATCATCGCGATGACGGCGAATGTGATGGCGTCCGATCAAGAAGCCTGCCGCGCCGCAGGCATGGTCGACCATGTAGCCAAACCCATTGATCTCAATATCTTGGTTTCCACAATCTTGCGACATGTCAGCGAACGACAGCCCGAATCATCTGTAGCACAGGCTTTAACACCGCCCCCTGCGGTACCAAGCCCGCTCGCCGCTCGTGGCGCGACGATCGACATGGAGTCTGCGGTTAAGCGGCTGGGAGGCAGCCGTGCGTTATACGATTCACTCGCCGGCATTTATCGCTCTGATGCGGCCGAATCTCTCATGCATTTACAACAGCACATCGATCGGGCCGAATTCGCCGAAGCACGGCTTCGCGCACACACCCTCAAAGGTTTATCGGCCACCATTGGAGCAACATTGCTTGCCGAAATGGCGGGAAAAGTTGAAGTCATGCTCAAGCAGAGAATTGAGGAAAATGCGGTTCCAGACGCTCAGGCGCTCGCTGGGGCCGTGAGCAACCTAGCCCAGCAATTCCGTGACACGCTGAATGCTTTGCCGCAGCAACAGGTATCAGAACAAGGAAGCGCGCCCACACCGGCGTCTTTGCCCGCTGGAGAAGACGGCATTGCTTTAGATGCCGGTCTCAGTGAGCTTGTGCAGTGTTTGAAAAACAGAGACATGCGTTCGACAAGGCTGTTTGCCTCCTTGCGCCCCACATTTGAAAACGCAACGAAAGATCAAAACCTACGCATTCAGGTGAATGATCTTGAAGATGCTCTACGCAAACTTGATTTCACACGGGCGCTTGAACTGTGCGCGTCCTTGCAGGATAAACTGCTGAGCGCCTAGCCGCCCAGCGGATATCCGCCACCAACAGGAAACAGTGATGATTGAAGCAATGTTAGACAACAAGCCGAGTCTCCTCGTTGTCGACGACCAGCCGTTGAATATTCAGGCTCTGTACGAAATTTTTAACGACACATACCAAGTACGGATGGCCACCACGGGGCTACAAGCTTTGGCCGCTTGCGAAGAGCAATTACCCGACTTGATATTACTTGACGTATTAATGCCCGATATGGGCGGTCACGAGGTCTGTCGGCGCTTAAAACACAATGAACGGACACGCGATCTTCCTGTCATTTTTGTCACCGCGCAGAGCGACCCAGAAGATGAAGCCTATGGTTTCGAGCTTGGTGCGGTCGACTTCATCACCAAGCCTTTTAATGCCACGGTAGTTCGCGCCCGAGTTCACACCCATCTAAAACTACGGGCAGCGCTCCGCCTCGTTCAACAGCTCGCTTACCACGACACATTGACCCAGCTGCCCAACCGCCGTCTGCTGATAGATCGCGTTGAGCAGGCGATGGCAACGGGTAAGCGAAATGGCCACTATGGCGCGCTGATGTTTTTGGACCTCGACAGCTTTAAATCGCTCAACGATGTCCATGGGCATGCCGCTGGAGATCGACTACTGGAAGAAGTCGCCAAGCGCTTGCAGCATGCGGTACGGGAAAGCGATACCGTCGCGCGTCTCGGGGGCGATGAGTTTGTCGTGCTTCTAAGCCACCTAGCGACCGAAGCCGAAGAGTCGAGTACGCATGCAACCATTGCGGCAGAAAAAATTCGTGCGGCGCTGGCCATGCCCTATTTTCTAAAAGTTGAGAGCGGCGATCATTCCTGCGAGATCGAGCACCGCTGCTCAGCCAGCATCGGTGTTGTCCTATTTCAAGGACAACACGAAACGCTCGGCAACCTATTTAAATGGGCTGACGGGGCCATGTATCAGGCGAAACAAGCGGGCAAGAATCAGATCCGGTTTTACGCCCCCACCGAATAAAACGCTGAAGCATGCCCAAAACCAGCACTGTGTATATGTAGCAACGCAATCCTATTAAACCGCGCATTTTTTAGCGAAAAGAACGAGGCATTTTAATCGGAAGTCAGGTGCATTGAATAAGCGATCAACGACAAGTTTTGTCGCTATCCATCGACACCGATTGCTGCCAACCCGATGTCGCCAATCCACCCCCAAGCCTTGTCGCCTACCGCTAAACAGGGCTACCCTGTTTTTTTATTTCGCCTAGCGGAATATTTCCGCACGTAAGGTTGGTTGGTATGTCT
>CAZWRK010000194.1:0-6129 GCA_964635875.1 uncultured Aquaspirillum sp. | reverse complement strand
GTTAAATTTAAATAATGTCTAAAAAAGAATTTGATGATTTTGAAAATAGATTAAAGCAAGCGTTAAAGAAACTTGCATCTCCTGAGATAATGCAGCAAATAGGCGATAAAGCTAAGAAGCTTGTATTTGATAGGACAGTTGCAGGGTATGGAGTACAGGATAATAGTGATGATATTAAGCCAAAGCAAAAATTAAAGAAACTATCAAAACCATATATAAAACATCGTGCTAGTAAGAATGTAAAACTACATTCAAGAACATCTCCTAGCACTTCAAATCTTACTTTAACAGGGGAGCTGCTTGACTCTCTTAAAGCTATAGTGTCCACTGGTAAAGTAACAATATCGGCACAAGGCGATAGAAACAAAAAAGTAAAAGGATATGTTGAAGAAGGTGGACGGCCTTTTAATAACTTGGATACGCAGTCGCTTAAGCAATTACAGGCATTCGTTGCCGATATCTTGAGATTATTAACAAAATACTTGTAAAAGTATAAAGATCGGAGAAAATAATGTCGAACAGTGATCAAGCTTCCAGTGGAAGCAACCAGAACGCAGCCAGTGGCGGTTCAGCCGAAATCAATCAAACAGATGAGAAAAAGAAAGACACAGTAGCGTATGAAACGCATGTGAAACTTCTTGCTGAGAAAAAGAAAAGGGACGCAGAATTGGCTGATGCGCAAGCTAAGCTAAAGGCAATTGAGGAAGCTAAACTAAAAGAGGAAGGCAACCTTAAAGCGTTATTAGAAATGCGAGATAAAGAGATTGCAGAAGCGAAAGCAAAAGCAGCTCATGTCGAAGAAGTTCTAAATAATTCTGTGAAACTAGACGCTGTTCTTGGCAAATTATCTGGGCAAGTTGATAAGCAGTATTTTGGATTATTTGATTTATCGAAGATTCCAATTGATCCGACAACTCAAATGCCTGATCAATTAAGTGTCGAGAAGTATGCAAAGGAATTTGAACAAACGTATAGTGCGATTGTGAAAAAACCTAGCAACATTCAAATGCCAAATCATGCTGCGCAAGGCAACGGTGTAAAACTCACTTACGAAGAGTGGTTAAAATTACCACTTAAAGATCAAAAGGCACGTTTAAAAGACGTGTTAAATTCATAACTTTGAAAGGATAAAACTATGAGTTCTACTTTATTATCAGATGTAACAAATCAGGTGAACAAATACTGGGCACCGATTTTTATGAAAGAATTACGTCAACGCCTATTACTTGGTGCTTTAGTTAACAAAGACTACAGCGGCGAGATTAAGCAATTAGGAGATAGAGTTCGTGTGTCACAAATTAATGCACCAACTGGTGAATTAAGAACTGCAGGAACAGATGCTGACTCTTTCAACTCTCAACTTCTTTCTACTTCTTATGTAGATGTTACTGCTAACAAAAGAGCAGTTGCTTCATTCGAAATGGAAGATTTGGTTATGTTGCAATCACAAATTGGAGCGCAAGATTCTGAAATCAGAAATTCTTTAATGTACGCTGTAGAACAGCAAATTAATGAATATTTGAAATCATTAGTTTCTCCTTCTACTTCTGCTCCTGATCATTTGATCAACTCTGTTACTGATTTTAACGCATCTCAATTGAGTGCTGCTAGAATCTTAGCAGGACAAGCTAAATGGGATACATCAAAAGGTTGGTTCTGTTTAGTTGATCCATCTTATCACGGAGACTTGTTGAACGCACAAACTTTAACAAGCGGTGATTATGTTGGAAACGACTTACCAGTAATCGGTGGTCAAATTGCTCAGAAGAGATTTGGCTTCAATATTCTTGAGGACAACTCTTTCAGCACTGACAGAGCATTGTTATTCCACCCTGACTTCATGCATTTAGTTATGCAGCAAGAAGCTCGTTTCAAAATCTCTGACATGCATGGACAAGGAAAATTTATGTTCAAGATGTCGGTAGACGTTGTATTTGGTGCAGCTCTTGGAATACAAGGTGCAAAAAAACACATTGTTGTTTCTGCTGCATCTTCTGGAAGCACATTATAATAACTAGTTAGTACAAGGCGGCTTAGTATGTTTGAAAATCTAAATAATTATTCGCAGAATTTAACTTTCCTAGAAGGATTATCTGCACAAGAGTTATTAGATCAAATCAAACAGATTAAGCTGCCAGTACAAATATTATCAATCTATGCAGTAGGATCAAAGCATGTCGCTTGGATTGTAACTACGGCAAAGATAAATAAAGTAAAAAAGGAAAAATAATTTATGGCAAACGTAACATATCATCACGGCACAGTTAATTTACCAGATGAAGGTCATGTAGTAGAAAAAATCGTATATGATTATTCTAAAGATGGTGGAGCAACAGGTGCATTAACATTATTCACCGCAGGTTGTAACATGGTAGTGCATAAAGTAATCGCAAAAGTTCAAACCGCTTGTACTTCAGGCGGCTCAGCAACAGTTGCATTATGTACTAATGGCGCAGGTGCAGAATTTATGGCAGCAACAGCAGTTGCTTCTTTAACTTCAAATGCTGTAATCGAAGGCGTACCAAGCGCAGGTGCAGTATATGTTGCAAGCGGAACTACTGTTGATGTTCTTATCGGAACAGATGCATTAACCGCAGGTAAAATTGAATTCGAATTAGTTTTATCAAAATTCTAATCAGGGTTTCTCCGATTTCCTGACTAGATAAATAACTATGTGTGGAGTGTAGTTCATACGCCTTGCTATACTTCACATATAGTTTTAAATCGAGGACGCAATGACTCTTGATCCTAGTAAAAATACATTAGAACAACAAAAGTTCGTAGAAACACCAGAAGGAAATGTTGCTGTAAGAACATTAAATATAGGCGGATTCATAGACGCAGCGGTCGGAAATAAAATCACAGTAGCTTATCCAAGTGCTACAACAGAAACTTATACATATAAAAACGGCGCAACAACATATAAAGTTTTATTAGTAACTTATACAGATTCAACCAAAGCAAATGTTTCAGAGGTTGAAAGGACGGCGTAAATGCCATTTAAGTTTAATCCTTTTTCTGGAAATTTAGATTACTACTTCGACGAAGCTGGAGTTAATACAGGAGACGTTACTTTAGCAGCAATTGGTAGTTCGCCAAATGCAAATACCTTTTCTACTCTTGACTTAGAAACTCAAGATGCGCGAGACTTGGTTTATACTTATTTAAAAACCTTACCAGGGTATAACGGAGCCGTAGACGTATGAAATATGAAATAACATTAGATCAATTAAACTTTATACTACAAAAATTATCAGTTGTTCCATTAGGACAATCTTTAGAAATTGTTGATTTAATAAGATCACTTAAACCTGTAGAGGAAAAGAAAGATGTTACTGACAAATAGAATTGTATGGAATGATAACGGAACTAACATTGATATTTCAAATGAAATGGCATCTGTTGCAGGAGTATCAAAGGTATTGCCGATTGTTGCCGCTCAAGATTATATTTATTTAGGTTCTGAATTTCCGTTCAATCATAGGTATATCACAGTAAAAGTTGCAAATGATCAATCTGCAACAGTGAGCGCAATTCATTTATGGAATGGTAGCTCATGGGAAGCAGCTTTAGATGTGCAAGATTTTACAGCGTCTAGTGGAAAAACATTAGCGCAATCTGGTCATATTGTATGGACGCCTGATCCTAATAAATCATGGATGAAAGATAACACAAATCATTCTGGACATACGATTACTGGATTATCTGGAATGTCGATATTTAATTTGTACTGGGTTCGATTAACATTTAGTGCAGATTTAAAAAATACTACAGAATTGCAATACATCGGACATAAATTTGCTGATGATTATGATTTGAAATTACAATACCCTGATTTAGTTAGAGCAAATGTATATTTACAATTCTTAGCAGGGAAAACAACATGGGAAGAACAACATGTTATAGCAGCTGAACAAATAATAAATGACATGAAGGAAAAAAATATTCTTAAATCTAAAAATCAGATACTTGATTATAGACTTCTTACACAGCCTGCAGTTCATAAAGTTGCATCATTAATTTACAATGCATTAGGACAGGATTACAGAGATTTAAAAAACGATGCGGAAGCGAATTACAAAAAAGCTATGTCGCAAAGAATTTTCAATGTAGATACTAATATGAATGCTACATTAGAAGATGGTGAAGTATATATCGGAACAGGATATCTTAGACGATGAGCACAATTTCTAGTGCAATAGATTTAATTAAAACCGCTGTCACAACGGCATTGCCTAATCATACTTATTTAACCAATGCTTATCAGCCAGAAGAAAACAACAATTTATATCTAAATCAAGGAGTCGGAATAGCATGGAGACAGGCTATCAATACAAATAGAGAAGTATGTCCTAAAATTTATCAATCACAAACTTTCGAAGTAGTAATTACTAGGAATTATTTTGCTAGTGATTTAAATGTTGATGATAAAGAATCACAGGCAAAGCAAATATTCGAAGACGCTTTATTAGTAATAAGCGCATTATCAATTGATGTACTAGATTCATTAAACCAGTCGGTTGCAATTTGCAAATATCTAGGACACAATGGGATAGAAACGGTTTTCGGAGAGAAAGATAATTATTTAAAGGCGACATTAAACTTTGAGTTTGAGTATTACGAAACTCTTACATAAGGAGAAACTATGTCAGTACAGTTAACAAGAAAAACCGTAGCTGCTATCATGGAAGAAAGTACAGTAGGCACGCCTGTTGTACCTGCTTCTGGATCAAGCTTTGTTGAATTACAAGATGGAGCGTTTGAGCTAACACCAGCTTTCGACGTTTTAGAAAACGCAGAAATTCGTTCGAGTATTGGTGAGGCTCAGCCAATTATCGGGCTAGAAGCTCCAACAGGAGAAATTTCTCACTACATTAGACATTCAGGTGTTGAAGGAACAAAGCCAAATTATTCTGAATTATTAAAAACAGCATTCGGTTCAGAAGTTGTTAATTCTACACAATACGACACAATCGGTGGTTCTACCGCAGGAACTACTAGTGCCAGAGCAACTGTGGTTGTAGATACTGGTGAAGGTGTTAACTATCAACGTGGACAAGCTTTATTAATTAAAGATGGAACAAATGGATATAATATCAGACCTGTATATTCTATTTCATCTGATACATTATCATTAGGCTTCAATCTCGCAAACGCACCAAGTTCTGGTATTAACTTAGGAAAAGCAATCCAATATAAACCTGCCGATTCATTCGGTGCTTTATCTATATGGTATTACAGAGGCAATGAAAACTCAGTAGAACTAATGTCGGGAGCAAGGGTTTCAGAGTTTAGTTTAGAGGCTAATGCAGGCGAATTTATTAATGGTTCATTTTCATTAGAAGGTGCAACTTATTATTTCGATCCGATCACAATTACTTCATCTAGCAAGTATCTTGATTTCTTAGACAATGCTACAACTAGAGTTGCTACATTAACTGAGAAAACATATCGTGATCCACACGATTTAGCAGATGCAATTCAAACTAGTATGAACTCTTTAGGTTCTGCTAATACGTTTACTTGTACTTATTCTAACACAACAGGTAAATTCACAATTACATCAAACGGTTCAACATTAACATTAAAATGGAATACTGGAGCAAACACTGCAAATAGTATTGCAACTAAGATCGGATTTACAACCGCAGCCGATAGCTCAGCCGCATTGACTTACACTTCGGCAAACGCTCAAAGCTTCGCTGCTCCATACACTCCATCGTATGATTCTGCTTCACCACTAGTTGCTAAAAACAATGAAGTGATGATTGGTTCATACAGTGATTATGCATGTTTCTGTGCTCAAACAATCACAATGACATTATCAAATGAATTACAAAATGTTCCTTGTGTGTGTTCTGAGTCTGGTATTTCAGAAAAGATACCTACAAAAAGAACAGTTGAAGTTGATATAACTGCAATATTAGACAAATATGATGCAGGTAAGTTCAAAGACTTTAGACAAGGAAACACAATTGCATTTTGTTACAACTTTGGAACTAAATCAGGTGGTAACTGGGTTGCTGGAAAATGTGGTTGCTTATACTTACCTGATGCAACTATTATTGAATACAAAGTTGAAGACAGCGACGGCATAGTTGCTTTAACAATGAAAATTAAAGCTTATGT
>CAZWRK010000193.1:0-6167 GCA_964635875.1 uncultured Aquaspirillum sp. | reverse complement strand
GTCCCTGTCCGGAAGAATGGCGAGGTGATTGGTTACCTCTCTGTACGGTCTGCGCCCCAGCCTCAAGCTGTTCAAGATGCTGAAGCCTTGTACGCTAAACTCATTGCTCAGCCGAATCAAAAATTATCAAGTAGCGCACGCGGCTTAGCGGCGATTTCTTTGCGGACCAAAATTTGGTGCGCTACAGCACTTTCTGTCGTTTCTCTTGTTGCTGGGACGGGCATTGGCATGTGGGGCATTCATCACAGCAATGAAACATTAGGCAATTTGCATGATCAGTCCATGATCCCTTTGAATGTGATTAATGAAGTCGTTTTATTAATGGGCGAAAATCGTAGCCAAATTGCACTGTCTTTGCAGCACGAATCATCTAGTCCCTTTGCCACATTACACGATCACCCTGTTGCGATGCATATAGACGAGGTGCAAGCCAATCGTGAGCGCATCACTGCATTACTGCAGCAACTAGCAACATTCAATTTTGATCCTGTCGCTCAAGAGAAAATTAGCGCGTGGGCGGAGATGCGTAAACGCTATGTGAATGAAGGGCTTAACCCTGCATTGGCTGCGTTGAAACAGGGCGCGTATCTTGAGGCCAATAAGATTTTGCTTGAAAAGGTTAATCCTATTTACCGCAACCTTTTTGAAATGAATCGTGACTTGGTGAAGCTTTTTGATTTACAGGCAGATGCGAACCACCAAGCAGAAAAGCAAATCTTTCAAATTATTTTTTGGCTAGGTAGCTTGGGTTCAGCGCTCACCATTTTACTGACGTTATTTATTAATTTATTAATTTTACGGCGCGTGAATCAAGGCTTGCGTAGCAGCCAGAAAGCTCTGTCTGGGATGGCTGAGGGTGATTTGAGCCAATATATTGATGTAAATGGCCGCGATGAAATTGGTTTAATGCTGTGTGATTTAAGTGTGGCGCAAACTCGGCAAAAAGCGGTCTTGGAACGCATTTCTCGTGCTTCGAATCGCATTGATAGCCATGTCGAGCACTTGCGAGCGGAGATGGATCAGGTGCAAGACCAGTCGCAAAAGCAGCAAGCTCGTACGCAAGCGGTCGCTGCAGCAACGGAGGAATTAAGCCAAACAATTGGCGAAGTTTCTAATAGTGTTCAGCAAGTGGCTTCTGCCGCGCAGCAATCACGAGAGCTGGTTCAGCAGAGTGGTCAATCCATTAAACAGAGCTTGAATGTAACGGAAAAAGTTGTGCATGCCGTAACCGAGTCCGGTGCGGCCATGGACGAGTTGCATCAGTTGATTGAGCAAATTGGAGCAATTACGCAAACCATTCAAGGAATTGCAGATCAAACCAATCTTTTGGCCTTGAATGCTGCGATTGAGGCGGCACGCGCTGGGGAAGTCGGGCGTGGATTTGCAGTTGTTGCCGATGAGGTTCGCACATTGGCAGAGCGCACGGGCGTCAGTACTTCAGATATCACGCGTATGGTCACAGAGATTCAAGCGGTGACGGCCCGTGCGGTGCAGACCATGCAAGTTGCTGTGAAGCAAGTTGATGATGGTATGGTGCAGATGCGTACCAGCGTTGCGGGGTTGGACGAAGTGGAGGCCTCTGCAAATCACGTGGCTATTCAAGCGGAGCGTATTGCCACCGCTTCCGAGCAGCAAGCGCAAGCAAGCCAAGATGTCGCTCGTCAGATTGAAGGTGTCAGCCATTCAAGTGAACGCAACACAGAGTCAGCTCAGCATGCAGCCGAGCTGTGCGGTAACTTGGACTACACCGCGACTCGGCTGCGTGAGGTGGTTTCGGAGTTTAAGGTGCTCTGACGCGTGAGCAAAAAAGGCACACATGCACGGATGCGTTTTCGCTTGATTCCTCCGTGCATGTGCTGTTGGTGTGCACTTATGTTTTAAAGTGCTCAATCATCTTATTGAGATCTTGAGCTTCTTGTCGAAGCTCTTCCAACAGATCTTCTGCGGCACGAATATCCACGTTTGAAGTTTCAAGTGAATTGCTAATTTTGGCCATGCGTTCTGCCAGCTCGCCTGAAACTGTGGACTGCTCTTGGTTGGTTTGCGCGATATCGCTCATCATGCTGTTGACGGTTCGGCTGAGATCTAAGATGTGGATTAAATCTTCTGCGGTTGCATCCAGCTGCGCCCCGCTCATTTGCGAGCGACTTTCCACCTCGTTAATTGCATCGACACTGGCCTGCGTCACACTGCCAACATTCGCTACGATGTTGTTAATTTCTTGTGTGCTTTGTCCTGTTCGTTCTGCGAGTTTTCGAACCTCGTCTGCGACGACCGCAAACCCTCGACCACTTTCACCTGCACGGGCGGCTTCAATGGCTGCATTCAAGGCCAAAAGGTTGGTTTGATCCGCGATTTCACGGATGGTTTCGGTCATGCGGCCAATTTGCGCAACCGCGGTACTCAGCTCAGAAATGGTTTCTCGTGCTTCATGCATGGCTTTTCCTGCCTCGCTGGTTGCTTTGCGTGAAACTTCCATTTTCTGTGTGCCGGTTTCTGCCGCATTACGTGCTTCTTCTGCCGCGCCGGTCGCATGGTAGGCGTTGTTAGAGACTCCAATAATGGATTGACTCATTTCCTCAATGGCGGCACTAATCGCACTCACATCACTGGCTCGACGACCAAATCGGGCGAGCATTTCGCTTAATGTGGTTTGCAGTGTGCCGGTGCGATCATCAAGCAGTTTGACGGTCTGTGTGATGTCGTCAATCATGACTTGCATATGAACCTGCATTTCGGCGAGGCCGTTTTCGATATTGCCTAGTTCATCGTGGCGACTCGTGTCAATTTCGTTGCGTAAGTTGCCTTCGCCAATCTCGTTAAAGATGGTCAATATTTTTTGTAAGCGTCGATTGCTCTTGCTCATGCGCGCCATAAATAGCAACGATAACAGCAGAGACAGCCCTAAGCCCATGTAATGCAGACCCGCATCTCCGGTCATCGCGAGCATGACCATCAGCGCATTCAATACGACCAGCAACGCCATCGTTTCCCGTCCAACGGTGTTGTGGATTCGTTCCGAGAACCGTTTTTTGATCTTTCCTTCTTTTCCAAGGCTCCTGTATAGAGCATCCGCATCGGCAATCTGTTGGCGAGAAGCTGGCGAGCGTACCGACATATATCCGACGACATTGCCACGGTTTCGCACCGGCACAATGTAAGCAGACACCCAGTAATGATCGCCGTTTTTGCAGCGATTTTTGACGATGCCGCGCCAGTTGCGTCCAGACTTGATCGTATCCCACAGGTCTCGGAAGGCATCTGGTGGCATATCAGGGTGGCGAACAATATTTTGGCTCTTGCCAAGAAGTTCGCTGAGTTCAAAGCCTGACATCTCAACAAAGGCTTCATTGGCATAGGTAATGACGCCTTTGAGATCGGTTTTGGTGACAATCGTCCCTTGGGTAAAAGGCTTTTCTACACCCGTGACAGGCAAATTGATCTTCATGTCTTCGCTCGATCGCTCTCTATTTTTTTAAGAGAAGTAAATTATTATTTATTTCAAATGAATTTATTAAAAAATAAAATGTCATTTGAGAATGATGGGGCAATAATTGTAGCCTCTATTGGAATAAATTTTGTGAGAAAAAAGAGAGTTATTTGATGTGGCTTCAACAATTTACATTTATCTTACAATTGAGCTGGTTTGACGCCATTTTTGCTTGATTTTTACGCACCATCGTGTCGATGGTGCCAGAGTGTTTGGTGGTTAGAAATAAGACTTAAGGCGCTCACGGTAGTTCGCAGCATCGGAATCTTGCTCTGCGGGCGCCCAAGGGGCTGTTTCTGGCTCGCTGAGAGCAAGATAAGGGCCTGCCTTTGACTCTAAAAAGACGGCGTCTTCGAGCGCCACGAGGCTATGAAATTGCCCGACAGGAATTGTCAGTCCCAGTTGTTCGCCACCTGCTTTTAACAAAAAAGTGTTCGTAACCGCACCATTTGTATCGAAAAACAACACGCCAATTGTGCCTTTTAGCACAATCATGGTTTCGTCTTTATTTGGGTCGAGATGGCAATGTGGGCGAATATAGGTGTCTGGACACAAGCCATTGAGTAACCGATGGCAAGGGTGATCATGGTGGGGATGAAAATTGTGAGGCGTGCGACGGCGAGGGCTGTTTCTGGCTTGAACAAGGAGATCGTTGAGCGATTCTTGAGTGATGGTCTGCGCTAATTTCATGATCTATATAGACTTTGCTGAAAAGAAGCGGCGAGTGTAAACGCTTTTTTAGGCAAAAAAAAGCGCGGGCGATGGGCCCGCGCACAAGTCTACAAAGGAGAAATAGAGGAGAAACTATCAAGAAGCAATTGCTGCATCTCAACGCAGGACGGATTATCTAGAAGCCCCTGCTGAGCGTCAATATCGTTTATGTTGCAAAGCACTATTTATGTAAATTCACGTCTCAAATTGATAATAAAATTGTTCGTTTTTGAAAAAAATCGAACAATTTTTAGGGTTGGTGCGTTGTTTTTTGTGTAAATCAACAAAATATAGGGGTGGCGTACACCTAGTGGGCGCTTGGGGTTGCCTGTGAGACAATGGCGGCCGTGTAGAGACGAATCTGGTTCTCAATTTCTGTTTACTTTGCGGAGACGCTGTCCGATGACCTTGCCTGATCCCCGCCTCCAGCCACTTGAGGCGCCTAAAAACCCGCTCATTCGTCAAGCTGTTGCCGTGACAACCGAGCCCAATGCTGCATTATCTGCCTCTCTTTATCAGAGTCTCACGAACCAAATGGCCGATGCATTGCTGATGGGCGATAACCAATCATTGGCGGTCGCCTTGCAATTAGCGCCGAGTCAAAGCGCTTACAAGGCTTTATGGCACGCGCTGAACGACATTCTGGCGCAGCCTTCGACACAAGGTTTTGCCCAAATTTTTGCATTGCCGGTAGTCATGGTGGTCGGTGCTAAAGGTGAAGCGCAACTGTCGGCGGAGTTGGGTGACACCGCAGGATTAGTGTCGATGTTGCAAAAACAGGGCTTGATTGCAGAAGATGCACAATGTGCTGTTCTGCCCCATTTGGTGCATCCAGAGTCTTTGGCCTCGTTGAGCTTGAGTGCGCTTTATCAGTTATCGCAGCGCGCGACGAGCGTTGATCAGGGTTTACCTGCGAAGCTTTTGCCGGCCCCGATTGAGTTTAAAGACGAAGGCGTCTTTGTTCGTTACCTTGTTGGCGTCGCCATGCAGCCCGCCAATACCGAGCCGGTGATTAAACTTGGTGGCTCAATGGGTGAATGGGGCATGGCGGTCATGAAATGGCTAGGCGATACGCTGAAAACAGAAGGCGTCACCCTGTTCCCAATTCCTTTAGTCCCGAATGTGGTGCCTGAGGCTTTGCGTCAAGGGGCTGCGATGCGCCTTGAGGTCAATCTGCAAGTGGTAGCGAGCAACACGATTCGTCGCCTACGCGAAAAAAATCTGCCGGTGGTCGCGATTGCCAGTGCACACGAAGGCGGAGAAATTCGCTTTACCTTCAGCACTCCAGGCGAGACTAAGAACATGGCGGCGTTTGCATGGCCATTAGCCCCGCTGGATGCGTTGCCACGCATCGAAGAAAATTTCCAGATGCTGATGAAAGAGTGTCAGGTTGAAGATGTGCGCTTGATTGCCGGTTTGCAGCCGAATGAAGTGAACGACATTCCTTTCTTTGTGACGGCGTGTGACATTGAGGCTCAAAGCCCCGCTCAGCATTAAAATCGACTGTCTGCATTTCATTTTTTACGACATGAAATGTAAAAAACGGCGAGCAAAGCGCTCGCCGCATGCTTTTCGTGAACGAGATTGCATTGAGTCATGTAAAATCTCGCTCTTATTGTTGTTGTCAACTTTTATCGAATTGGAACACGCCGATGTTTGCAGCTGACCAGACTATCGCCAAATTTGACCCTGAACTCGCCGCTGTGATGGCTTCCGAGTATCGTCGTCAAGAAGATCATGTCGAACTGATTGCCTCTGAAAACTATGTCAGCCCTGCTGTCATGGAAGCGCAAGGCTCCGTTCTGACCAACAAATATGCCGAAGGCTACCCCGGCAAGCGTTACTACGGTGGCTGCGAGTATGTCGACGTTGCCGAGCAATTGGCGATTGATCGCTTAAAAGCCCTGTTCGGTGCCGAATACGCGAACGTTCAACCGCACTCTGGCTCGCAAGCGAACCAAGCCGT
>CAZWRK010000192.1:0-6167 GCA_964635875.1 uncultured Aquaspirillum sp. | reverse complement strand
AGCGACGGACTGTTAATCCGCAGGTCCCTGGTTCGAGCCCAGGTCGAGGAGCCAAAATTCAAAACCCCGCAAACTTTGTTTGCGGGGTTTTTCGTTTACACATAGAAAAATGCAGCCATGCTTATACTAACCAAGCCCGTTGAGGCCGAACTAGAAATCAGCAAATCTACATTTATTGCTCACCTCGCCCCTTGTAAAAATCGCCAAGCCGCAATGGATCTGCTCGCTAAAATCCGCGAACAACACCCTCAAGCCAGTCACTATTGCTGGGCGCTTCACACCCCCTCCGAATCCGGCATGAGCGACGATGGCGAGCCAAGTGGGACAGCAGGCCGCCCCATATTCAATCTGTTACAGCACAAACAACTGTCCCACCTCATCGCCATTGTTGTCCGCTACTACGGCGGCATCAAGCTCGGCACAGGCGGACTCGCACGCGCCTATAGCCAAGCCGTTAAACACGCACTCGAAACCGCCGACCTCAAGCCCTACATCCCACAATCTACGCTTATTCTTGAGGCCAGCTTTGCTGCTGAATCCAAAATAAGACGCTATTGCCAGCAACACCCCAGCATCATCATCGCGGCAGCCAATTACCATGACCGCCTATCTTTGACATTACACCTACCCGCCGCAGAACAGTCTCATCACCAAATGCAACTCCATCAATTACTACAAGGCCAAATTAATTTCGCCACGCCCTAACTACGTTTTTTGGCCAATAACGGATTAAGTGCTTTCAATACATGGCTCAACATCGTTGGCTGCGCTGCTGCAGTCGGATGAATGCCATCCGATTGAAACCAACTTTGGCGTGTCTCAAATCCCGACAAGAGCATCGGCACAAACGCCACCTGCGACTGCTGTGCCAACTTGGCATACACTTGCGCAAAAGAACGCACATACGCTTCGCCATAATTTGGCGGCAATGCCATACCCACCAACACCGGCGAGGCCCCTGCCGCCCGAACTTGGCGCAACATTTTCTCAAGATTACCGGCCATTTCATCTAGCGGTAAGCCACGTAACCCATCATTCCCCCCTAGCGCGACAACCACCACGTCCGGTTTTTGCTGACGTAAAATAGCAGGCAACCGAGTCAGGCCGCCCGCGCTCGTTTCCCCCGAAACACTCGCATTGACGACGCGATGCTGAGGACTCAACGTTTTGCCCATCAAACTCACCCAACCTTCGTTGGGCCTTAATCCATATCCGGCAGACAACGAGTCCCCCACCACCACAATCGTCATTGCAGACACTTGGGCGCTTAACAAAGCCAGCACGACCCATAAAATATAAGGCTTCATGATGAATCACTCCCATAATCTTGTGCCCATTCTGCAAGCAGTCGATCTTGCAAAGCAAATTCATTACGCCGACAACACACTCAATATTTTCGATCATCTTTCCCTCTCGCTTGCTGCGGGAGAAAGCTTGGCCATCATTGGTGCGTCCGGCTCAGGAAAATCCACACTACTCGGACTGCTAGCAGGCCTAGACTATCCGAGCACAGGTCATGTCAACTTGCTTGGACAAAATCTCAACATACTCGATGAAGACGGCCGTGCGCGCCTACGTCTCAATGCCGTGAGCTTTGTTTTCCAAACCTTCCAGCTTCTTCCTGCACTCACCGCTCAAGAAAATGTCATGCTTCCGCTTGAGCTGACCGGCAATCCCAATGCCCAGCTACTCGCGGTATCAATGCTCAAAAAAGTCGGCCTCGAACAACGCCTCCAACACTACCCCAAACACCTCTCAGGCGGAGAACAGCAACGCGTTGCCCTTGCGCGCGCTTTTGTCACTTCGCCCAAAATTTTGTTTGCCGACGAACCCACCGGCAATTTAGATCCCATCACTGGCCATCAAATTATCGAACTCCTCTTTGAACTCAATCGAGAACTCGGAACAACCCTCGTGCTAGTCACCCATGAAACCGAACTCGCGACCCGCTGCGACCGCATCGCACGTCTACATGCGGGACAACTGGAGATGTTGAAATGAGTTGGCGCGCGCACTTTACGCTAGCCTTGCGCCTATTTCGGCGCGAACTGATCACCGGCGAGCTCACACTGCTCTTTGTCGCCCTGTTAGTTGCCGTGACCGCCGTCACCAGCGTCGCCTTTTTTACCAATCGCGTTGAAAGAGCCTTGCTGCTCGAAGCTAATCGGCTCTTAGCCGCTGATTTGGTGATTAGTGCAGACCACCCACCCCCACAAAACTATATTGATATCGCTCGAGACAATGGACTCGATCACGCCAGTGCCATCAGTTTTCCAAGCATGGTAGTCGCTGAAAAGCACTCGCAGCTGACCACCTTAAAAGCAGTCTCCAGCACCTACCCGCTTCGGGGGGAGGTCAAAATCATCGAGCAAGGCGCCGAAAAAGAAGGGCGCATTAGCCCGATTCCCGGCACCGTCTGGGCCGATAGCCGCCTACTAAGCCGCCTCAAACTCGAAGTCGGCGATATGATCCAACTAGGCAAAACACAACTCAAAATCAGTGCTGAGCTGGTTAGCGAGCCCGATGCCGCGTTTGATTTTTATAATGTTCTGCCCCGAATTATGCTGAACAACGCCGACCTACAAGCCACAGGACTGATTCAAGAAGGCAGCCGCGCCCGCTGGAAACTCCTCCTAGCAGGCGAAAGCGCAAGCGTTCAAAAAACCGCCCAAACCCTTGCCAAGCAATTGACGCGGGGCGAAAAAATTGAGGACATCAAAGAAGCGCGACCAGAAATGAAGGCGGCACTAGAACGCGCGAACCGCTTCTTAGGCCTCACCGCACTTCTGGCCGTGAGCTTAGCGGCCGTCGCAATGGTCTTGGCCTGCCAACGCTACATTCAACGCCATTACCCTTCTGTCGCTTTGTTGCGCTGCCTTGGTGCAACGCAGCGAGATATTTTGACGCTATTTTTGAGCATGTTTGCCGTCCTCACCTTCGCCGCAGGCGGGGCCGGTGTCGTCCTCGGCTGGCTTGCGCAAAACGTCATTATCACGCCATTAGCAGGCGTCATTGGGCAAGGCATGTCACTACCGCCAGCGGGCGCAACGCCGTGGCTCACCGGATTTGTGACGGGATTCATCCTGCTGTTTGGATTTGCATTACCGCCGCTGTTGGCATTGCGTGCAACACCAACTCTACGCGTTTTACGCAAAGAGATTCCACACGAGAAAGTCGGCTATGTGGCCTATCTCTGTGGCGGCAGCGCCTTGCTCGGCCTCATGCTTTGGCAAGCCAATGATCTTCGCTTAACAGCCACAATTGCCGCCGGTTTTATCGCCTTTGTCGCGCTCAGTGCAGTGGCAACCGATGGCATTTTGCGCCTCGCACAACGCCTGCCCGCTGGTCGCCAATTGGGCTGGCGTTTTGGCTTGGCAAATCTGGTGCGGCGACGGACCTTGTCGATTGTGCAAATCGTCGCACTTGCCAGCGGTCTGATGGCTCTGCTCACCCTCTCTGCGATTCGAGGCGACTTACTCGACGCGTGGCAGCAGCGCCTTCCCGAAAAAGCGCCAAATCACTTTATTCTCAACATTCAACCAAATCAGCTGGATGCGCTGGCAAACGAATTGGCCCTGCAAGGCTTAGAAGTCCCAGAATTCTCGCCCATGATTCGGGGGCGACTCATCGCAATTAACAAAAAGCAAATCCAGCCCGACAGTTATGCAGATGAAAATACTCAGCGCCTTGCAGAACGGGAATTTAACCTTTCGACGCGCGACACTTTGCCGAGCGATAACCAAATCGTCGCCGGCTCATGGTGGGAGAAGAACACCACGAATGACGCCTTTTCTGTGGAAAGCGGTATTGCTAAAAAGTTGGGGATTGATATTGGCGACGAGCTAACGTTCCAGATTGCGGGCAATGAGTACAAAGCCAAAGTCCGCAGCCTCCGAAAAGTCGACTGGGATAGTTTTAACGTGAACTTTTTTGTGCTCGCCACGCCACCACTGCTTGAAGATTTACCGAGCAGCCATATTGCAAGCTTTTATTTACCGAGCGATCAGGAAGAAACCATTACGCTTTTACTGAAAAAGTTTCCCAACCTGACCATTATTGATGTCACTGCCTTGCTGGGTGAGGTGCGCAATGTGATTGATAAGCTCGTCATTGCGATTCAATCAGTATTTGGTTTCAGCGTGCTCGCAGGAGGACTGGTTTTGTGGGCCGCGATGCTTTGCACTCATGATGAGCGCGCACAAGATGCAGCAATTTTGCGGACATTAGGCGCCTCCCGTCGCCAAATCATGACTATTTCGCGTGCCGAATTTACCGGCATTGGACTGCTATCCGGGGTTTTAGCAGCGCTAGGCACGGCAATTTTTTCAGCAGTAATCGGATCTACGCTGTTTGATTTACCATGGACACTAAGCCTAAGTTCGATACTGTTTGGCGTATTCTTTGGTCTGTTTGCTGTGACGCTCGCGAGCCGACCATCGGTCAAACGGCTACTGAAACAAGCGCCACTTTCAATTCTCAATAAGCTGGATTAACCCTAGAGGCCACACCGATACAATGGATGATATTGTTAGAGCCGCCCTCGCAAAATGGCCGAACGTGCCCGCAGTTTATGGCTGGCTGATGCTGGATAGCCGTGGGCAGTGGCGCATTCAAGGCCAACGCATCACCCACCCCGCATTGATTCAGTTTATGCAGCGTAACTACGAATGTGACGAGCGAGGCGCATGGTTCTTTCAGAATGGGCCGCAGCAAGTCTTCGTCGCACTAGAGGCTGCGCCTTATGTGGTTCGGTACGATGGGCAAACATGGACCTTGCACACAGAAGAAGCGGTTGCGCCGCCAGATCAGGCATTTTGGGTCGATGATGGGGATATTTATCTCGGCTTTGGCGCACGACTCGCCCGACTGGACGATCGTGACTTAGGACGGGTAGCAGATGGTTTTTATCAGGCCGACCAGCAACCGTTGGAGACGCCACCCGAAGCAGGCGCCATCTTCCAAATGGACGCTGAAACATGCATTCCTTTGACCGCACTTTCTCGCGGTGCATTATTGCAGCGCTACCACATCGCCCCCCACCCGCAACCGCCTATTCAAATTTCTTGAACAAGATGCTGAAATCTTTGCGCTAACATCTTGGCGTGTGGCTCTTTATGATGGAAACACTTGAAATCATGGGGTGGACCAGTCTGGCCCCGCATCTTGAATAAAGGAAGCCATTATGTTGACACTTCGTGCAGCACATCATCGGGGCCAAGCAGACTTTGGCTGGCTAAAAGCCAATCACTCATTTTCTTTTGGGCACTATTACGATCCCAACTTTATGGGGTTTTCCGATTTGCTGGTGATTAATGACGATACGATTGCCGCGGCGACGGGTTTTGACACCCACGGTCATCGCGACATGGAAATCATCACGTATGTGCTGTCTGGCTCGCTGGCACATCGCGATTCACTCGGCCATGAGTCGATTCTGCGTTATGGTGATGTTCAATACATGAACGCGGGAACGGGGATTCGGCATAGCGAATACAATGCCTCGCCGAGCGAAAGTTTGCGCTTATTACAGATTTGGATTCAACCGTCAGAAAAAGGCTTAACGCCCAGCTATCAAGAGCGGCACATTAGCACTGCAGAGAAATGCAATGTGCTGCGAAAAATCGCAGGACCTGGGCAAACGCCAGACAGCCTCTCACTGCATCAAGATGCTGAGCTGTACGCCTCGATCTTAACTGAAGATCAACGCATGTCGATTCCACTAGAGACCGATCGCGTGTATTACCTACAGGTTGCCAGCGGCAAAATGACGGTCAATACATTGGCTGTACACGAGGGCGATGGTGTGTTTATTCGCGATGAAGCTGTACTCGATGTTGCGACAAGCACTAATGAAGCCTGCGAATATTTGCTGTTTAATTTACGTAAAGGCGAATAAACGCAAAAAAACCTGCATGAAGCAGGTTTTTTTGTTTTTGGTGGAGGTAAGCGGGATCGAACCGCTGACCTCTTGCATGCCATGCAAGCGCTCTCCCAGCTGAGCTATACCCCCAAAAATTTGGCGTCCCCACGGGGATTCGAACCCCGGTTATCGCCGTGAAAGGGCGGTGTCCTAGGCCTCTAGACGATGGGGACTCTAGAGTGTCTGATTTGCAATTTGGTGGAGGTAAGCGGGATCGAACCGCTGACCTCTTGCATGCCATGCAAGC
>CAZWRK010000191.1:0-6224 GCA_964635875.1 uncultured Aquaspirillum sp. | reverse complement strand
GTACTTTGGGCAATCCTTTTAGACTTTTATGCCCCCCCTGCCTCTTGCGGCTTCAACCTGGGTCTTGGCCTTATGGCAATGGATGCAGATTGACTGCAAGTTGCTTTCGTCATCCGTTCCGCCTTCGCTCTTTGGCACGATGTGATCTACTGCCTTAGCCGGGCGAGGTCTTCCTTGCTTCATGCACACTTGGCATAAGCCTTTGTCTCGCGACAAGATGCGCTTGCGCAGCTTTTCCCAGTCGTTGCCATAGCCACGCTCATGCCGGTTCGGTCGATTCGGATCAGCAAGCCATCCAGCCTTATGCGCCATCTTGTGCGTGCCGCAATAGCCAGAGCCATCCCTGACCAACGCGCCACAGCCATGATGCCTGCAAGGCTTTGGTGGGGCGCTAGGCATGGGGCAATAAAAAGCCCTGCGACTTAACAATGAGCGGCAGGGCATTGACACAATAATAACAGGATGCGCGTTTTATACACAAAGTGTCCGGACGTGTCAACACCATTTTTAATCAACCCCCGCCGCGATGTCATTCAGATGCCCCATCACCGCCCTATGCACCGCATCCAGCCGCTCATACAATCGTTGCCGCGCAATCCCCAATCGCCGTGCCACCTCAGCGCCCGTTCCACCGCGCTGATAAAACTCAACACACAACGCCACATCCGCCGCAGGCAATCGCCGCACCGCCTGATCTGTTTCCATCACATACTCATCAACCCCATACGGCACATCGCTTCGGTAACCACCCCCATGCCGAATCAGCCTGAACATCGGGCAGACGCTCGGATACCCGAGCCCCGCAGAATACCTGCGCACCGCCCACTTGCCCCAGATACTCAGCTTCATGTTGATGTAATCAATCATCGCCCATCCCTCACTCGCAAGAAATCAACACACCTGTACATCTGATCGCCCCCGCGCCAGGCATGCTTGACGCAAACCGCGCGATCAAAAACCTTCACCCGAAACAGGCAACCGCTGCAATCCATCGCCTCACGGCGCGCCGCCACTTCCAGCGGATCGCCCCAAGCCCAACCCGGCAGATCGACGGCCTTCATCTTGGTGCTCCTTTCGCCTGCCTGACCGGCCTCACCACCACCATCTGCGCCGCGCTCACCGTCTTCCCCGGATCGGGCACCCACTGCCGACCAAGCGCATGCCCAGCCTCGCAGAAATAAACCCGATCCTCATCCCGGCAAGCTGGGTGCAGCCCAATCCGAATCACCCGGTTGATCTCATCCGCACCGAACACCTCGCGCAGCCCATCCACCACCGCAGCACACCAGGGCATCTTGTTCCGCATCGTCATCAATCACCTCCATGTCAGCCATCGTCGAGCCACCCGGCGGTGGGATGATTTTTTGATTCTCTCCCCCCCCTTTAGGGGGGGGAGAGAATCAAAACCCCACCGCCGCCCAACGGAACGGAGAAAAAAACCAAAAAAAACGCCAGTTCCATCTCGCCCGTTCCACGCCGTTCCGCATCTCGTTCCATTCGCGGAACAAAAGCGGAACGCAACCCGCCGAAACCATTGACACCACAGGCCGAAACACCAAAACATGCCATCAAAACCTTTCCGAGACTAAAGCCCATCGACCAGCCTCTACCATCTACCACGCCTCTCTACTTTCACCAGCGCTGCGAAGGGTCATTCGCCTTGCCTGGCTATGATGAAGCGCGCACTATTCCCGCCTGACTCCTACTGCTACCGAATCTTCTGCGCCTCTATCTCACCCAGCTTGGTGAGGCGCAGCGCCCCGCGATACTTCTGCACCAACTTATCCTCCTTTAGCCTTTCCATGCTTCTGAAAACCTTGCTCTTCGCTTGTTCGCCATTCCAGCCGCACGCCGTCGCCCATTCCGCATACGTCGAATCCGGGTGATGCAACATGGCATACAGCAACCGGTCATCCGCCTCGGTGCGCGCCTTCTTCAGCTCATGCGCACGCTGTTCCGTGATATGCACCGCCACCACGGTCGGCAGCTTCTTGCCCAGCTCCACCACCGTCTTGCCGTGGAACTCGAACGCGATCGGATCAAAGTCCGGCCCGCGCTTCTTGCGATGCCAGTGGAGCGTCGCCGTCTCGCCCTCAGCCCATACCGTCAAATTCGTATCGATCTCGTTAAGAAACGCCCCGCCACCCCGTGGCAGCAGGCTCTCGCGGTCTGCGCTCTTGGTCGGATGACAATTCGCCACAATCGCCGGATGCCCCGGCAATTCCGCCAGCGCCCGCAAATGCCAGGCATGCGTGCGCGCCTGCAAGTTATCGTCCTCGTTGTCGCCGCTGAAATAGCTGATCGACGTATCCACCAGGACCAGCGAATACTCGGCAGGCTCCTTGCGCGCCTCCGCCAACACCTGCTCCACACAGCTCACCAGCGGCAGCGCTTGCGGCAACACCATCACTCGCCCGGAAATATCCTCGCGCTCCAGCCCCATCGACTCCAGCGTCGCATGCAGCCGGGTGCGGAACCCGTCCGGGTTTTCCCCGCACAAGATCAGCACCTTGCCCGGCAGCACATCGCGCTGCGCAAACCGCACGCCGCAGGCCACACTCAACGCCATTAACAACCCGATCGCCGTCTTGCCGTGGTTGGTCACCGCCGTGCAGGCATACAACTGCCCGCGCTGGATGATCCCATCCACCACCCACGCCAGCGGCGTCGCCTGATCCAGCCATTCCGTCGCCGGTATCAACAACGGCCCGGAAGAACGCGGTTTCGGGGATGAGGCAGGATGCGCCGTTCCACTCGAAAGGCTTGTCATGGCTACCTGTTCCGCGTGTTCGCGTGACACATGCGGAACGGCGGAACGGGCGTTTTCGCGAATAAAAGCCGCCAATTCCTTACCGCGCAGCCCTTCCATCACCGCATCGGCCACATCCCAGCCATCCGGCTTGGCCCCGGCAGGCGGCAAACGCACGTCCCACAGCTTGCAATCCAGGGAACGCAGCACCTCGCGCACGCGAATCATCGTCTGCACGCCCGGCTGCTCATCATCCGGCAACAGCGGCTTGGCCGCTTGCGCCGCCGCTAACGCCTGCGCCGCAGCGGCAGCATCCAACCCCGCCACCAACGCATCCGCTTCGGCCTTGCTCAGCTTTTCGCGCTTCGCATCGGCGTCAGCCCAGGTCATCACCTTGCGCCCCGCCAGCGGCTGCCAATCCACCTTGCCATCGGCCTTGCCGCCGCCGGGCCAACTCACCACCGCCAGCTCGGGCAGTTCCTCATGCGCCGCGTCGGCGCATTTCTCGCCCTCGACCACCAGCACCGTAGCCTCCGGCTTGGCCGCCAGCCGATCCAGCCCATACAGCGGGCGCGGCTTGGCAAACGACATCCAGCGCCATTCACACGCGCCAGTGGCGTCGTTCTTCGCAAAGGACAATGGAATATCATCCTTGCCGCCATCCGACGTCAGGAACCGCAGGACATACCCGATCAGCGCCCCATCCGCCTCGCGGTACACACTCACCCGCACCGGCAATCCGCGCACCGGATGCGCCTTGGGCGGTGCCGGTGCATCCTGCGGCACCGGACGCACAGGCACCCAGGGCGACGCCGCCTCTACCCGCTCAGGCGCGGCCCGCTGTGCAGGCGCCGCTTCGGCAGCAGGCACCGCCTCGCCCCCCAGCTCAGCGACCGCATCCAGAAAACTTAGGCCCTTGTACTCCTGCAAAAACTTGATCGCATCGCCCGAGGCGCCGCAGCCGAAGCAGTGATAAAACTGCTTCGCCGCAGACACCTTGAAGGACGGCGTGGATTCGGTGTGGAACGGGCAGCACGCCACCCACTCACCCCCCGCCTTGGTCAGCGGCACGTACCCGTCAATCACCCGCACGATGTCCGTGCGGGCCAGCAAACTCGCGATATCGATTTTCTCGGCCATCCCTAGCGCCGCGCTGGTTTCTTCGTCACAACCGCCTGCCCCACCAGCGCAGACACCTCGGCCAGCAAATCCTCCACCCGCCGCAGCGTCGCCGCCTCGGCCTTGGACTGATCGCCCATGTAGCGGGCGATCAGATAATAAATCGGCGTCAAATCCCCCTGCGTCTGGATGTACCGCTCCAGCGCCTCCACCGAGAAATGGCGATCTGATTCCCCGCCCAGCTCGCGGCTCAAATTCCCCGGTGCCTTATCAAGATCCGCCGCCACGCGCTTCAACCCGCGGTGATACACCCCCGCCGTCACGCACTCACGCAAGCTGCCGTACCGATCCACCAGGCCGGGCTCGAATTCCAGGGTTAATTGATTGCTGGCCACCGATAACCTCCGATAGTTGTTAGTGCCGTTGCTTCCCGCTGGTTATCGCTGCCAGCGGGTAAAAATAAAAAAGCGGTCAAGGCATCCAACCGGATGCTGACCGCAGGGCCGTTTCTCAACAACCGAGGAGCAACAATGTCACTCACCGCAACTCACCGTATCGCCAGCGCCGAGTTTCTCGGCATGCAACTGCCGCAGCGCCTCGCCATCGCACCAGCGGACATCGGAATACACGCCCGCATACACAGCCGACACCCAGCCCTGCGACTTGCCGATGGCGGCACCAATCGCCGCCTGCGACATCCCGGCGGCCTGAAGTTCAGAAATGATTGTTTTCCAGTTCATGCGCCCATTATCAGGAAACTACTTTTAAAAGTCAATAGCATTCTGATTACATTAAATAACATAATCCTGATATGAATACGCTTGCAGAACGCCTTAAAAAAACACGCGAAGAGCGAGAACCTGGCTGCAAACGCAGGCCGCTGATTATTTTTTCAATAAATCAGATTCCTATTGACTTTCTAAAATAGATTCCTGATAATCCTCCCCATCAACCGGCAAAACCCGCGAGTCGGGTATCGAGTTAGCCAAGACAGCCCTCTGCTCCGCACGGCGTGAGGCGACACAAGAACCACCGGATGAGCGCAGCAAAACAGGCACGGCATAGGGTTGTGCCATTGTTCGGGAGGATTTTCATGACGCACGATCATCAATACACCATCGAGCGCTTTTATGCCTACAGCATGGCGCGCGCTGAAATCGAATGCAACACCCGCTTGTTAGGTTACAACGCACAATATCGCCTGGAATGGGACACCGCGCAGCCAATCTTGGCAGACCCGGCCATGACACACGACATCGCCCAGGCCGTCGCCTATTTGGATAGTCGCGGGCTGCTGGCGCGCCCCTACCCAGACCGCCCCAGCGTTGTCGTCATCATGAGCAACCCGGAAGAGCGCCGCAGCACGCAGCGCGAAGCCCTACCCGTGGCCGTCTGACATGAAAACCTATCAAGTCACCATCACCGCCAAAAACCTTCGCTACACCGTAATTCGCGAAGATTTAAGCAGCATTGACGCGATCATTCAGGCCTACACCGAGCTTGAAAACAGCTTCGGCGAGCATGCCCTGACCGACATCGCCATCAAATGCAAGGAGAAATCATGAATCGCATCATGAACAAAACCTCAACCAGCCTGCCCTTGCGCCCTGTCGCCGCGCGGCAACTGGCGGCGGATCGCTGCCACTGCCAGCGCTGCAACGAAGCCCGGCAGCGCGAGCAACTCGATGCCGTCAAACGCGCCATCGCGCCGTTTCTCAGGCAAGGAGCACTCCATGCTGATTAAATATCCATCCCCGCGCCGCATCCTGCGAGAGAACATCAAGCAAGCCTGCCTGATCATCGCTTCTATCATACTAATTATCGGTGCGCTGGATGCGCTGCGCAGCGCATCACCAACCACTGACTGGGTGACCTGCTATGGCGAATAACCGCCCGCGCAACACCACCTGGCGCGAAAAAATGGTCACTATGCTGAAAATCACCGAGCGTTCTGTGTCTGAACTGAAAGAGCGGCTCAAGGTATCGGACACCATCATCCGTCGATATCTCGGAGATCTCATAGATCGCGGGGAGGCGCACATAAAATCCTACAAGCCAATCGTCACTGCTGATGGTAAGACACACCTTGTGGCCATGTATGTCTACGGGCAAGGCAAAAACGCCGAGCCGCCAAAGAGCTTGGCTCAGCGCAGCGCCAGGCTAAAGCAATTCAACGCCAGTCGGGCAAAGCAAATCGCTTCCGACGACTACACACAAAAAGTCAGCTGCTATGGCGGGCTGTGGGGGCTGGCATGAGCTACACACCGACAGACTTGGCGACCGCAGAAATAAGTGGCGGCGAAGCCGTCCCGTGGATTGACGGGTTATACGGATTTTTTGGATGGACTATGAATAA
>CAZWRK010000190.1:4426-6297 GCA_964635875.1 uncultured Aquaspirillum sp. | reverse complement strand
CGCCAGTATCAGAGCCAGCGCCAGTATCAGAGTCAACGCCACCAGCCGAAGAAACTGTAACATGTCACCTGTGCGGTAAGGACGTTCCTAAAAAGTCAACCTTCAGTATCGCTCGTGACGGCAAGGACGTATGGTGCTGTAAGAACCCTGCCACCTGTAAGGTAAGCAACCTCAAATCAAAGGTAGCAGAAGCGACAGCCGAAGTAGTCAAGAAGCAATCAGAGAAGAAAGCCAAGGTAGCCAAGGTCAAGGGACAGAACCCAAACATTGGTAAGTTTGACAACTGCCCACTGACCACCAAAGGTAACGGCAGAGCATCAGCCACCAGCACCCGCACATTGGTTTACCTTTACATCTCAGACAACCCAAACACCACCATCAAGGATATCGTTGAGGCTGGCATAGCCACTCTGCCTGTGGTACGGGATTGCGTCAAGAAGCTTTTCGCAGACGGCAAGATAGGCATTGACGGTTGGATGGTTGACGTACCCAGAACCTTCAAGTTCAGCCAAGTACAACGCTGTTTAGGTAGCATCTAACACCATATGGCTCGGGGCTGGCCATCAGCCCCATAGAACTACAATAACCCAAAGGAGAACACCATGTCACACGAACTATCATTCATCAACGACCGAGCAGAATTCGCTTACCTTACTGGCACACCTGTATGGCACGGATTTGGCCAAGCTGTCCCACCAGAGCAAGCCAACAACATTGACTACTGGCTTCACGCCAGCAACATGGGTAACTGGAGCATCAAGGAAGCACCAGCACTCTGCTATGACGCCGACAGCGAAGAGGTCATAACCTTCAATAGTCGTAAGCTGTTGTACCGCTCCGACACTCGTCAGCCATTAGCAGACGTGGGAGCCAACTACAACGTGGTTCAACCTGAGCAGGTAGTAAGGTTCTTTGAGAACATCATACATAGCATGGGCTTCAACATGGTAACGTGTGGTGTGCTGTTCGGCGGTCGTCGGTTCTGGGCACAAGCCGATATCGGTCAGTCAGTCAGCATCCTCGGTCAAGAGCGAGTTGAGGGCAAGCTATTGCTGGCAACCTCATGTGACGGTAGCATGAAGACCCGAGCACAATACACAACCACTTGTGTAGTATGTAACAACACATTGCGCATGGCCACTGCCAGTGACGCTGATTCCGTTGAGCTCAGTCACGCCGGTACGTTTGACGCTGACGCCATTCAAGAAGCACTTGAGTTGAAGCCGGAGGCATTCCTCAACTGGCAGAAGTCAGCAGAACTTATGGCCAACTACCTCCTCACCAACAAACAGGCGGCAAACTTCTTTGACTTGGTGTTCAACGGAGCGATAGCCGACTCCGGTCTGCTCCTACCAGCAACAGCCGACCAGTTAGAAGAGCAGACAGCCGAGCGCACTAACCGCCACATTGACAAGTGCATTGAGCTGTTCAACGGAGAGATGATTGGCGGTAGCCTTTCTGGTCGTAACGGTACGCTGTGGGGTGCTGTCAACTGTGTAACTGAGTACACCGACCACCACAGAGCAACCAAGACTATGGACTCACGGATAGACCGTGCTTGGTTCGGCGACGGAGCGAAGACCAAAGACCGTGCTTGGTCTGAGGCACTGTTAATGGCGGCATAGACAAGGCAACCTATGGGGCTGGGCTCAAAACCCAGCCTCAACCAATCCTAGGAGGATATACGATATGAAATGCGAATGTGGCAACAACGAATTCTATAGCTTTGCGTTAGTGACTGTCACTTACGACCTAAAAGTGGTAACAAACGAATATGGTGACTATTTGGATGATGCTAATGAACCACCAGAGCTCGGCGATCCGTTCCTTGACGAAGAGATGGATGTCCCCAAAGGACCATACATCTGTAC
>CAZWRK010000190.1:0-4326 GCA_964635875.1 uncultured Aquaspirillum sp. | reverse complement strand
TAAGATATTGTAAATATTGTGGTAAAGAGATTGTCCGCAGGGACAATGAGGCAAATGGCAATTTCAAGATACGCAAGTTCTGTGACCGCAAGTGTTCAAACAGCGCAAACCAAAAGGAGAAAAGATGGTCATGAAACGTAAAGAGATAAAACTAACAGAGATACAAAGTCCTTGTAAGGTATGTGAAGAGAGTGACGTTCCGGCTTGCCGACAGGACTGCTACCGCCTAAACGAATTCTTATTGTGGCTTGACCATAACTCGGTGCTCACCTTTGGCGTATGCGATCCTACAGACGAGTCCGGCTATAACGTATTGAGGTGAACTGTGATTGAACTTATGATATTGGTTATCATTGTCATTGTAGCGTACCACCAACTACACAACTAGGAGATACTATGAAGAAGAGAGAATTAGGATTATGCCAGCAGTGTTTAGAGCCAGCATTAGTAGACAAGAATCGTATCTGTATGAAGTGCTACAAGAAGAACTACTACCAGAAGCGAAAGGAAGATGCGAAGACAATTACACCAGCTTCAGAATACAATTACATGCCCAGCAAGAAAGTTATAACTGTCTGGGAGACTACAGACGGAAATGAGTACAACAGCGAAGTAGAAGCATTGCGTCACCAGTTAGACATAAACTTCACAACACGTCGCAACCGAGGATAAATAGAAAGACCCCGATTAGATATATTCTATTCGGGGTCTTTTCTTGTCGTATTGGCTCCTAGCATTGGCTAGGAATCGTTTTTATTTACCGACCCAAGCCTATCTATCCCTCTGAGATGTAATAGCCTCTATTCCGATTCTTTTTTACCACCTCTTCAATTGCCTTCAGCACTTTTGCCTTACCATGTTCCTTCACCAATATGCGCAGTAATGTCTCTGCACTATGCACGATATCAACGCACTCATTAAGACCGCTCTGTCTGTCCTTGACTGTGTATTCATAGTTGGCTTCTGCTATCTCTGAGTCAAGATGCTTGAGCTGGGTCTCTGGTATATTCTCTTCAGTAAACCTTGTTACTGGGAAGTTGTATTTGATATCACTCACATCACACTCCTATAATGGTCTTATGCGCTCAATGTATATCTTGCGCCATCCCTGCTGTGTTCTACCTTTGATGAGGTAGTAGTCGCCTATCTTACCAGACTCAACGATTGGCTTGCCATACTTGGCATACTTGAATCTGTCTACAGTGCAGATAATTGTATCGGTATCGTCCTCTACAGTCAAGTTCAAGAACAGATTGTCCTTCTCTACCAACTTGCCTCCACGCTTGACCACGTTACCGTACTCATTGAGGTCACGCAAGTTCTTGTCCTTTATCTTACCAATGAATATCCACTCACCATCGCCATCAATCTCCTCAATGCGAACAGGATTCTTGGTGGTTATGCCATACTTGCTGGGATTCTTGTAGTAGTCGCCGAACCGATTCTCAGTTTCAAATATGTTATCCCAAGGGGTGGTCGCTTCCTGTAATAGCTTAATCTGTCCTGCAAGTAAAGGCAATTTCATCTTCCTGCGTGCTATCAACGCCTCTGCCTTCTTGGTTCCTATTCCCTTGATACTGGTAAGACCGCCCAGCAAAGATCCCTCATGAATAGACCAACTCACATCAGAGTGATGAGCGTCAAAGGGCTTGAACTTATATCCCTCTTTAACTAACTCACGAAGCATCTTGATTGTGCTCTCGCTGTCCTTCTCATTGTTCAGACAAGCCAACGCATACTCAAGCGGATGGTGTGCCTTTAGATACATACACCAATAACTCAACAAGCCATAGCTGACTGCGTGACTCTTATTGAATGCCCACGAACCAAAGGTACACATATTGTCCCATACCTTGCGAGCCTCTTTCTCCTCTAGACCATTGTTTGCCGCACCTTCATTGAACTTAATCCAGTACTGGTTGAAGAACTCTTCTCCCAGAGATTTACTCATAGCCTTACGAAGCATACAGACATCTTCCCAAGACAACTGACCAACCTCACGAGCGATGTTCATGACTTGCTCTTGGTATACGACTACTCCGTATGTATCGTCTGTTGCTGGCTTACAGGCAATATGGTCGTATTCAATCTCTGACTTGCCAGTACGACGCTCAATGAATGCTGTAGCACCACCGCAGTGCAATGGTCCAGGACGGGCAAGGGAAGTGATAGCTACAATGTCATCAAACTTATGAATGCCCATCTGCTTGGCTAATGACTGGAGGGCATATCCCTCAAACTGGAAGATACCGCTATATCTACGCTCATTGATTATATTAAAGGCATCATAATCGTCAAGCGGAAGGTCATATAACTCAAGAGGATTCTTACCAAGATACCTCATGCAGTTGTCAAGAACATTTAGCGTACGCAATCCTAGTACGTCAATTTTAAGTAGGTTGAGTGCCTCTGCGTCATACTTATCTATCTGTGCTACGTTATCCTTGTTGTTTACAGTACAGCAATCCTTCACATCGTGACTACATACCAATATTCCTGCGGCATGGCAACCACTATGACGGGCATGTTCCTCAATGCGAGCAACATTAATCATAGAGGGATACTTTGCTATGAAAGCCTTACCGATGTCTAATGACTCAAAGGTATCTCTGATACAGAATGCCGCACGAGCATCACCACCAGACCGCTCAATGATTGCGTTCTTTACATCAGCAGTCTCGTATGCTGGGATGTTATACTTCTTGGCTGCTTCACCTATGGCACTCTTTGGCTTAAAGCGATTGATTGTTCCTATGTGTGCTACGCATTCCTTGCCATACTTTTCCTCAAGATAGTTTATTACCAGTTCACGCTTGTCGTCTGGGAAGTCTAAATCAATGTCAGGAAGGTCAGAGCGAGTGATATCAATGAAACGTTCAAACATGAGTCCGAAAGGAATGGGATCAATCTCAGTAATGTATAGAAGATAGCAAACCAGACTACCAGCCGCAGACCCACGAGCAGGACCAACCAGCATATGCTTCTTCGCCCAAACACACATGTCCGATACCAAGTAGAAATAATCCTCGAATTGCTTGATAGCAATAAGTTCAAGCTCTCGATTAAGCCTCTGTTCATATTCATCACTCCATTCTATCTTTCTTGTGATTATGCCTTCTCGGCACATCGATTCAAGATTGTTGCCTTTGAACTGAACCATCTGCGCTTGAGGAAGGTCGTATTGCTCGCAAAGATCTGCTATCTTACTGGTAGCATCAACACACTCAGAGCCATAACCAAGAGCCAATGCTTCCTCTGTATTAAGGATGTGCTGAGGTGTTGTACGTCTGTCAGGATTATCATCAATCAACTCATAAGCAATCCTGTCATCTTTCGTGGGAAAGAACACATCACTAGTAAGAACAACAGGATCCTTTTTAACAACTCTTGCATTCTTCTGTAGTACTATTCTGTTCCAGTTATGAAATCCTGGATTCAACTCATAGTACATATTCTTATGTTTTATTGCATGGTGAGGATTACTACCGCTCAGAATAATAACATTATCACTCAAAGAGTTTATTTCAGATATAGTTGTTCTAGGAACATAATACATCTGCTCATAGCTTCTGCTGTTGATTTTGTATATCTCAGCAAGACCAACCAAGTTCCTTGCAAGAACTGTTACTGTCCAGCTATCTTGAAATCTCTCCTTATCAAGAGATGATACAACATTCAACTGTACTCCTAGTATAGCCTTCTTTCCTGCTTTCTTACATGCTTTGTGAAATGCTACATGACCCCATGTGCTATTGTTATCAGCAATACCAATCGCAGGAGCATCACCAACCGCCTTAATAACTTCCTTTATTGGTCCAAAGCATCGCTTGAAGCTATATTCTGTTCGGCATTTGAGGTTGATAAACATAGGATGTCCTTTTGTATCAGTTGTATTACGAGTTCTTTTAATGTCTCAACATCACCCATAGCTCGGTGTGCTATCTCTGGTTCTTTTCCTGTGAAGTGCTTATATGCTTGGCTCAGCTTCAGACGACGATTATGGATATGGTATGTCTCTTGTACTGTGCAGACACATTGCTTTGGCTTTGGCAATGACTCTTCAAGACCAAGACGCTTTAGCTCATTGTTCAGCATTCCCATGTCATAGTTTACATTGTGAGCAATAACATAGTCAACTCCCTGCCAGAACTTCAGAACATCATCAGCGAAGTGCTTGAATGGAAGTTTCGTCATCAAGTCATTATCTGTTATACCAGTTATCTTTGTTATGATTGGCGGCAATGGCTTCTCTGGATTACACATGAACTCAAGCCTATCAATCTCCTTGAAGTGCTGGTCCATTGCTATTGCTGCGAACTCTATTAT
>CAZWRK010000189.1:1387-6378 GCA_964635875.1 uncultured Aquaspirillum sp. | reverse complement strand
ATATAACACCACCAGTCTTTAAAGCTTGTTCAGTTAGTCCAGCTGATTCTATAGCCTTAACACCTAATGTAACTTTTGGTAAAGATTTTAAACCAAGGACTCCAGCACTTGCACCAAATGTGACATAAGTTAATGGGTCAGTTAGAATATCAACTGGTAATCTAACAATAAAGTTACCAATCTTTTGTAGTGTTGTTGGTTCATCTCCACCAAACACATTCTTGTCTCCAAAGATTGCATCTGATACACGTTTGTGTTGGTCGATAGCTTCCTTTACTGTATAATCTGGAGAAATCATTCCAGCTATTATTTCAGATGGTACGGAAATTGTATCAACAAAACCCTTAAAGGCTTTCTTGAAACCATTCCCGATAGTAGATAATATTGAACGTTCTGGATGGACTAATTCGTCCGCCACTTGTCCAATTGCACCGCCTTTAGTTTTCGCTATTGTAAGTAATTCTTGTGGTGTTAATTCACCATTATTATCATTACTAAAACTATTAAAACTCCCAAAACCAGAGTTAAAGGAGCTGAATGATGAGAATGAATTATTCCCACTTGAATAATTTGAATTTGAATATATTGCCATGTAATTACGGGGATTAACCCTTGCTTTTAATTACTAATAATTTATTTAATTTTTTTCCATTTACCATCCGGTGTTTGGTACCATCCAGATGGATATTTTTGTCCAAATATTTTTGCTGTTATTAAATCAAAATTACTTGGTTGTTCATCTTTTGGTTTAGTTGCAAAGTTAGTATTAACGTAATCAACTGCATCTGGTATATAAGATGGATTTAATGTACCGTTAGAAGCAGATGTTTGTATATCACTCAGTGCTTGTTCTTTTGTTTTATATACACCAGATTTTATATTATACTCAATCTGACTTATAGCATTTGCTTTTTGAATTTCATTCATCTTAACAACAACCTTACCTAAATCAGAAGGATTTTTAATTGTACTTAACACAGCAGGATTAATAGCAGCAGCTTGTGCAACTGTATCTAAATTAGAGTCATTTACATAACTAATACCTTCTCTTAGTGTTTTTGTAACCTCTGCATTGTTTTTATTTATTTCTGATTGTAGTTTTGCTAATTGCAAAGCTTCTTCTTTAGAAGCAAAAGGCATTGCTCTTGTTGTTACCGATTCAATAGTATCACCCGGATTTAATGTTATTCCATATTTTAAAGCGATGCTTGACATAGCTTGGTTTTGTTGGAATACTTGATTACTTTTAGCAAGTTCATTAGCTGATTGTTTAAACCCAAAATCAGCCATACCAAGTAAGTTTGTAAACACTTGTTGTTGTGCTGTTTGTTGAAATTCTAACGCTTTAAATTGTAAATCAGCAATTTTTGCAGCAGCCGCAGAATCGTTTTGAAGAATAAGTTCTTGTTTTCTTTGTTCTAAATCTTTAATACTCTTATCTGTTGTGCTTGTAAGTTCACGTAGAGCAGATATGTTCATTAAACCACCAGAACCAGCAGCTCTACCATTCAACATATCTGTGTTTGATTTATCTAATTGATAACCCAATTCTCTTCCGAATTGTGATTCAATAACTTGATTAGATTTAGTAGCAGACTCTTTAACACCTGATATGGCATCATTTAACCTTTGTTCAAGATTAGAATTAGTTGAAGATATTACACCTGATTGTTCAAGTAGTTTATTCTGTATTGATGAAAGAAAATTAGAAGATGTATTTGATGATGAATTACTTGTATTGGTGTTATTAGTATTAGTGTTATTGGTATTTGTGTTATTATTTGTTGGGTAAAAACTATCTAATGCTTTAATAGCAGCAGCTTTCTCTGCTGCTGATGTAGTTTTAACTGAATTTATATTTGCTATTGCTTCCTCCTTAGTTGCCATATATTTTTATATTATACCATAAATGTATTACTTTGTCAATATTTACCTTCTTCCGCCATGAGAGAATCTTATTCCACGTACCTTGAAATTCTTTAATTCTGCTGGTCTTGATTTAGGTATAATTTTTCTAACTAGATTCATTTCTTTTAATGCTTCTTTTTCTTCTTCATCTGCTTCATTTTTTAATCTCAATGCTTTAAATGTTAGTGATGCAGCTTTATGTGCAACAGCATATAAGTATTGGTCGTACTGTCCCGAGAAGTATGGAATATCTGTTGTAGCAGTAAAAACCTTTAGTTGTGTACCTGAACTATTTGTTCCAACATTCCAAGATGAATAATGAAGTGTCATAACTTCTGGTCTAACAAGTCTGAGATTATCTAATTTAAATGAAGTTGCATCAGCTTGTGAAGCAGAGTAGTTTATATCTATTCTTATATAGTTTATTGCTGTATCATCAGGTGTTCCAGTAACAGTTGCATTTAACCAATTAAATTTAATAGTATTATTAAAGTTTGCTGAAAACGAACTACCATCGTAATTTGTTGTCTGTGTAACAGAATAGTAATTAGATGAACTTGAACCCCAATAAAATGTTACAGAACTTATATAAGTTACATCTGGAAACTTAACGTCTAATAACCAAGATGTAAGGTCTTTTTCATTAGATAAGTCTTCGTCATTTAAGTCGTCATTGTATATAGTAGCTCTATTGTTTCCAGATTGAGAAACATCTACATCAAAAGATAAACAACCAACAGTTCCATTACTTCCATCAACTTCATCGATTGACACATTGGTTGCATCAGAATTTGTAGTGTCAGCAGCCCATGTTCCACCAACACTTGTTAATGAATCGAAACTTGTAACTTGTAATGCCGGGTATTTAGAATCATGGTTAATAACTAAATATAGATTACCATCCCTTCTTTCTAAAGAGTAAGAACTTTCTGGTGAGTTTGTTGATATATCAATAGCAATTTGTCTTGAATCTTTTCTTGTTAAATCTATATCTGACTCAGTAGTTGCTCTTCTAAGTGCATTGCTTTCTAATACATCGCTTATAGCTGAGTTTATTTTGTAATAATTTATAGTATCGAGATAACTTACACTATAAGTTCGAATAGAATGGTCATTATCTAGTTGTGTTTGAAGCCAAATAGTAGCTTCAGTTATATACTGAAGTCTTTCTGCGGCTGTAACCCTATCATTAGAATCATCTCCTATGTATGAGTTATATGGTGTTATTATTGATGCAATAGTTATAGACATTAGTTTTTATATTATAACATGATTTACTAATAAAGTCAACTTATTTAAGGGTAGATGTTGTGTCATATACAAGTTCAGCATAAGCTGGTGCAAAGTCAGCTACTCCAATATTTGTTCCAGGAATATGTTCGACTTCTAATTGTATCGAGTTAACAAATGGTTTATTTATCTCTATACTTATATAACCTTTACTTATATCTGCACGGGTTATTGTTTTTGAAAAAGATGGAGTAGTTGATTGATTGAAGTAAAACTTTATAGTTGCTTCTGATGTTGTTGGTGATGATAATCCTTCAACTCTTTCCATTATTATATTAATATGCTTAACAGTTGATAATGATGGAAGTATTTTAACAGGGTAAAATATATTACCTTCATTTTTTTCAATATTATTACTTGTAGCAATTGTGTTGTTTGCATATGGGTAAAACGTCTTTATATATCCATCTGTTCCATCAGTTGAGTATGTTAACCAAAAAACATCTGTAGGTTTGTAACCACTAGGTGAAGCATCACCTCCAGGTGTTGACACACAAACTAAACTACCACCAACCATATTATTTGTACCACCAATATCTAAGTCTCCTATTATAAACAGAAACTCTTTTTCACCAGGTATATCAGAACCATAACCATATATGTAACCATCGTTACCCAACCAGTATGTAAATGAACCATGAACCATGATTGATTTTGTAGTTTGTGGTAACGCTCCATGTGGAATTTTTTTATCTATTTTAAACGTAGTACCATCAAATATACGAATAGAAGCTTCTCCTTGTGAATCTACAACCATTATTCTTAAATCACCAACAGGTGAAACCCATATAGCACGAACATCAAAACCACCTGGTATTTGAATAAAATCACTTGAGTTGTAAAATGTAGACTGTTTATTCCATACATATATACCAAGCAAACCAGTAGGTGAGCTAGAATTTCTGTAGTAATATCCAGAGTTATAGTTATCAAGTGTATTTGTTCTATTAACAACTAAATATAATTTATTTCTATACTCTGCTCCCATAGTAATTATACTACCCCCTTCTCCTTGTAAAACACTTTGATATAATGTACCTTGTGTACCACCTATAGTAGAGCCATCCAATCTGTGAACCTTGTTTCCGTCTAGGATATACATAAATCCGTCACCACTTGGAATTAGTTTTGTTCTAACACCAAAAACCATTGGGTTTGTTACATCTGCCTGTGACCAGTTTTCGTTCCAAGATGCACCTGTAGGGTCTCCAATATCATATGTACTAATATACCCATTAGAAACACCATTCCATGCAAAGTATAATTTAGAACCACCATTTAATTGGTAAAGACATGCATCAGTAAATGTTACTAAGGCTTGTAACGCTGAACTAACAGTTATAATATCTGTTACTGTGGATTTATAATATTCTTCAGCTAGATATATATGTGAGTTATTATGACAAAAGAATATAAAGTGATTTATTGGGTCAACCAAATTAACAGAAGCTGTTTTAGCAACAGCTGTACCACTTATAGTTGGAGATAAGAATGTATCTGACACAGGAGAGCTATATCCATATTTAATTACAGGATTATGTAATCCATTTACAATTTCATTATCTTTAGCAAGGTACCTTAAATTAGGGTTACCTGTTTCTGTGTAATCAGTATAACCATGTTTATTTATATCTCCAAACCATTTGTTTGATAGACCTCCTCTACCAGACATGTCAATTGTAGTTTTTTGTATCATATTAAGCTGTTGCTGTGTGTGGATTCATATTAATTTAATTTAGTTGATGTTCCTGATTTATTTCTCCAGTAAAGGTCTCCAGCTGAGTCCATGTATA
>CAZWRK010000189.1:0-1287 GCA_964635875.1 uncultured Aquaspirillum sp. | reverse complement strand
CTATTTTCTTCTGTAGAAGAACTTGGATTTGCTGTCATAGATACAGCAGAACCAATACCAAAAGACACAACTTCCCCTGGAATTGTATCAATACCATTTGTAACTTTTTTTGTTCCATCGTTATTGGTGTGTTTATGTGCTTCAAAGTTTTGTTTAAAAACTTCAAAATCTTTTTTAAGTTCATTTAATAAATTATCTTTTTCAGATAGTTTATTTTTTAATTCATTTATTTGTTCTTGTAAACCTTGTGTATCCATACTAAGGTAAAGTTATACCCATTATATGTAACGCTTCTCCAGTTGCAGTAGTTGGGTTAGAAAGACTATAACCCCATAGTATACCAAGTATTGAAGAAGAACCCATTACTAATTGTAAACCAGTATTATGTGATGTTGAGGTTTGATAGTAAGCATCTGACCTAACAAATAAAGTTTCTGTAGATGTTGCTGCACCTCCTGCTATTGGATATTTTCTTATTGTAATACTAGAAGCACCACCAGCACCATCTGTCATCCAAACATCAGTTCCATTAGATATTGCTCCATATATAGGGTTACCAGCAGAAGTGTATGATACTGTTGTAGTATCTGTAAGTGTTGTTCCAGATATTGCATATTGTCTATATGTTCCAGATGAAGATTGGACGTATAAATTTGTACCTTCTAGCCAAACAGATTTACCACTACCAAAGCTATTTGTTCCAGATATTGTCATAGTAGTAACTCCAGATAAATCAGCTACAGAGTATCTCCTAACAGCACCTGTACCAGAAATTAAACATGTAACATATAAATATGTACTATCACATGCTAATCCTCCTAATGCAGACGAAGAAACAGTGTTTAATGTAGTACTATGTGTTATTTTGTAGTTTGACGTACCTGAGTCTTTAGCTAATCTATAAATAGTTACAGTAGAGCCATTTTGGTCTATAGCAACAAACATAACACTTCCATCTGTAGATGATGTAGCAGTCATATCCCCAATATCACTTGAAGAGTTATTGATTGCAAAGTCTTGCGTAGGAAAACCACCACCACCTGATGATGTGAACCATTCTGGTGCTGTTGCTCCACTATTCATTCTTAATTGTTGAAGTGAAGTTCCTTTTGCTAGTCTAGTTAAAACACCACTAGAACGATAATAAATATCACCATCAGCATCAGAACCTAGTGTCATAGTAACACCACCTAAAACATTAGTTGAAGAGGTAATAGTTTTGTTTGTGAATGTACTTGTGCTTGATATTGTAGGTATTGTTACTCCTTCAACTGATATAACTCCAGC
>CAZWRK010000188.1:0-6431 GCA_964635875.1 uncultured Aquaspirillum sp. | reverse complement strand
AGGTCGCCGCCCACGCTCAGGCCGTCTGGCAGCGAGCAAAGGGCTGTGCAGCCGCTAAGGTCAAGGTCGCCGCCCACGCTCAGGCCGTCTGGCAGCGTGGCAAGCCCTGTGTCGTGAGAAAGGTCGAGGTCGCCTTGGTAAAAACTTTGAATATATTTCATGGCAGTGGATTTTAATCGCCCGGGTAATTCCGTTTGATAGCACAAAGGTACACGCATAAGTATTTACCAACCAAATATTTTTTAAACTTTTTTGAATATTTTTTTATTTAATAAAAAAGCCCGCATTTTGCAACGAAAGGGAATCCCGCTTTTCCCAATAAAAAACGCCCCCGACAATTTGCCGAGGGCGCGTCACACACTATGAAAAGAAAAACTAAAACTTAAACTTCTGAAAATCAAAAGCGGGCGAAAGGTCGAACTTTGACGCAACGAGGTTGCGGTGGCTGCAAACCCCAAACCTGTCGGGGGCTGTAAGGTCAAGCGAAAGCGAATCGCAGACCGTGCGAGCAATGCCGAACCTGTCGCAAAGCATACCGCAAAGCTCGCCCACCGCCTCGTACTGCTCCTGCGCGTAGGCTGCCCAAAAGGAAAAGCCGCGCCAAGGCTGCGCCTCGACAACTTCGCCCCTGTAAATGCCGGGCTTTGCACCGTGCAGGAAATTCCATTCCCACAGATCGCCCCTCCTTCGCACCTGCCCCTCGTTCACGATTTCAATGCCGACCGAGCGGCGCGAAAATTCGGTGTTGCGCGGGTGCTTCATGCCAAGGTGGTACGCCCAGTGCGACGGGTCAAAGCACTCCGTCACCGTGCCGTCCTTCGCAACTATGTACGCGGTCGCCACGCGCTCCGGCGTGCTCGCCCACCACCGCCAAGGCGAATCGGCGTTGGAGCTAACGGTGTGGTGAAGTATGATGTTTTGCTTCTTTACCGGAGCTTTGATGTACTGCCCGTCCGGCAAATACCGCTTTTCGATTTTCAGCATGTCGCTAATTTTTGCGCACGGAATAGTTTTTGCGCCAAGTCTCGGGCTTGAAAATCCGCGCTCTTTTCCCTGCTGGCGTGATGTAGCTCGCCCATAGGCCGCGCTTTTCTTCTTTCGCTGCCTTCATCTCGCGCTCAAGAACGTCGTTGAACCGAGGCTCTTTTAGGCCGTTCTGGCGAACTGCCCAAGCAAGCCCCGCCTCTACCATCATAAACTGAATGTTCACCGTGTCAGACGTGTAAGCGTGCGCGAGCAGCCGCCCGTACATGTCCCGGCTATGACCTTTGGTCGCCGCCGTGTCGAGCAGCACTGATTTGCCGTTCACATGTTCGCGCAAGTATTCGCCCGCCGCGTTGCCGTATGGCTGCGCTTTTAGCGAGTAGCCGCGCCGCTCCGGTGCGTCAATGCACAGCAGCCGCACCTTTGTCACGCGGGCTTCTTTTCCGAACTTCACGTTAAAGCCATCGCCGTCAAAAACAGAGGTAACGGTCGCCTCAACGAGCGGCGACGCTATTGCCTGTGCGCTCAACTGCGAGGCGAAGAAAAGCAGGGCAATCACGCGCACCGCGTTTTTCGCGCCGCTCGATTTGATGATGTTGAACAGCACCACGCCGAGGGTGAACAGGGCGGAAATTATCGCGCCCAGGTTCTTTGAGAGCAGCGCGTCGGACACGTCTTTGAGCGCAGGGAAAAGCAGGTCGGCTGACGGGATGAACAGGCCGAAAATAGCTACAAGGTACGCCCATGTGTTGCTGTTTTGCAGCACCTCTTTCCATCCTTTGAACTTTGAGGTTTTGAAAAATTGAAGGACAAAGGCAATCGCGGAAACTAAGCCCGCAACTGCCGAAACGATGTTTTTTGCATCGCCCTCGGCCATCCCCCAGAAAGAGCCGATAAGGGCGACAACTGCGAGCAGGAAGCCTTGGCTCTCCCACCATTTTTTTTGCGTTTGCATAGACTGTTTTTGTTTGTGCCCAGGTCGGGGCGGTTAATATTTGTTGATGCGTTTTTTGCGTCAGTTGCCGAGCCAATGCCTTAGCTGCTCCCCTTGCAGCACGACCGTCTGCCCGCCTTGGCTTTTGAAGGTAGCCTTGTTCACAAAGCACTTTTTCCAGCCGCTTTGCGAAAGCCCCATCTCTAAAAAGTAGGCAGCCCAAACAGCCGCCCAGCTCTCATCGTTCCCCCGTGGCAAGATGAAGCCCCGGTTGGTGAAATACTTTTGGGCCTCCGCCTCTATCTTGTTTGCCGTTGTGGCAGCGTCCGCATCGGACGGTACGCTGATTTCGAGCATGACCGCCACCTCCGAGCTTGCCAAAGCCCTGTATTTTGGGCGGCTTCCCTGCCCCGCAGTTTTGTGCGTCTTCGCAGAAATCTCGCTGCCAGAGGCGTTTGACCAAAAAACGCGCACCGGGGACTTGAGGGCTACCCATAGGGGCGTAACGCTCTTTAGGCCGGGAGCGGGCGGGGGCGGAGGGGGGTCGGTAGGAAGCCCCGGCGTTTGCGCGGGGTCTCGGTCAAGGACATTTTGAACGAGCGCAAGCCCCCACCCCGTTTCGTTGTCCTTGCCAGCCGGGGGCAGGTCTTTGCAGCACCAAGCGAGATATGCGCGGACGCGGGCGAGGTCGCCCATTTTTTTGCCCCACTTGGAAAATCCGACCGCCGTGGCAGCGGTCAGGAACGGCGTGGCCATGCTGGTGCCTGAAAGCGAGGCGTAGGTGTTGTCCTTGTACGTCGAATTGATGTTCCTGCCCGGCATGGCCGCCCAAACCTGTGGGCCTGTAGTAGAGTACGACGAACGCGCAAGGCTCTGGTCGAGCGACGCGCAGGCAATAGAGTAAGCCCCAGAGCCTGGGTAGTTCACCCCCGCGCCCCCGGTGTTGCCAGCGGCGAAAATGAACACCGCTCCGAGGTCGGTGGATTTCTTCAGCTCGTCTTCAACGGCCTGCACTGTGCCAGTCCCGCCGCCAAAAGAGCCGTTGTAAACGACAAACCCGCCCGCGTCGAGCATGGCCTTATCCTCTGCGCGTTCGGCTGCATAGCACGTCGCCACCCAAGAAAATGAACCTGAGCCTGAATTTGAAAGCACCTTCAATGCCTTGTGCCTTACCAACCCCTTGTCAACGAGCGCGTCGAGCAAACCGAGGCCGCCGTCACCGGCGATAATCCCAAGGACGTGCGTAGAGTGCCCGTTGCCGTCGTTAGCGTCCGCGTCGGTCGTGTAGTTAGCAGCCGCCATCTGCCCCTGTCTTAGCGCAGAGTGGGAGGGATGCCCCGTGTCCGCCACCTTTACCGTCACTCGGTACTGACATTCGGCCTCAAGCCGTGAGCGCAGCGCAGCGGTCAGCAGCAGGTCTTTGCCCCAGTTGGTCTGGTTTGCCACCGTGGCGCGGCTCGTTTTCGTCGGTACTTGCTCGATGGGGTCAATGACAAAATCGTAGCCGCCCTTCAAAAGGTCGGCGTTCTTTTTTTCTGCCCTGCCTACCGCTTTTTTGTAGGGGCTTTGAAAAATCTGTGCGCCCGCCGTGCCCGAAAAGAGCAGCAGCGCGAAAAAAATGACAAGCGTCTTTTTCATCTTGAAAAAATTAAAACGGTTATTGTTGTTCGCCGACCAGGTCGCTCGCCCGGACTGGCCTTATCCCTGTTTGTTTTTTGCTGCCAGCCTCCATTTCTGACAAGCGTTTTTCGAGGTCTGAGGTCGCGCGCGAAAGGCTGTCCGACAAAGTTGCCCGCTCCTTTGCCCCGCCCCCAACTGCCGAAAGGCTGTCTTTTTCGCACATGCCGAAAAAAGAAAGGCAGGCGAAAAGAGCTACGATGCGAGCTACCTTTGAGCCGCCCTTTTCCGGGGCTTTGCCCGTTCCTCCAGCCGCTGCAAACGCTCCAAGCTGGTCTGAATGAACCGTAGCTGCTCCCTCCGCAACGAATCTTTTTCCGCCGCGCACCTCCGTTCCGTCTCCGCCTGCGAGCCGTGGCAGTCCCTTATGTCGTCTTGCAATGAAGCATTCTCCCAGAAAAGAACCGATACCGCTATGCACAGCAGCGCGAGCGAAGCCCCTACCGTGTTCCGCACGAACTCCTTGGAAAGCGAAGAAATAGAGTACATTTTTCATGTTTTTGCGGGTGAAGCATTTTTGTGCCTTGAGGCGCGGCCGGATTAAAGCGAAGATGCTGCGAGCAACTGCTCTGCTGCTGATTCTGGCAGCGTTACTGCTCGGCGAGACTGCCAAGGCCATCGGCCTGCGAGGAAAAGGACGTACATGCGCTCGCCCGGCTCTGAGCCGCTTTCGTTCGTGATGTAGCGCACTTCGTACTTCATGCCGTCGTACAAAAAAAGAACTATGTCGCCTTTTTTGAAAATCGGTTTTTTCATCACTGAATTACTTGGTAGTGGATTTTGTATGTCGTTCCGCTCACGCCTGTATTGCCAGCAGTGCCAGAGCGGATAGTAAACTGAGTAGTGCTTATGCCGCTTTCCGGTGCAAAGTGGCAGCGGCTGCCACCCGCGAGGTACAGGATGTTGGGCGCGTCGTTGTTCGCTGCGCTTATGACCACGCTCGAAGGGGCAACCTGCCAAGCCGTGTGGAAGGTTAGGGTAAGTGTCACCGCATCTGTAGCGGGCGAAGTGCCGAACGTCACGGTAATGATTCCGCTCATGTCGTTGCCCACAACTGATGCGCTCGCGCCTGTGCCCGCGCCAGTTCCCGTCGCAACGGTCGGCGTTTGTGCGCATGACTGCCTGCGCCAGTTCGAGCCGTCGTAGTAGCACGTGCCCTTTATTGTCGTGTTGTGAACTTCAAGCCCTTCGACAGGCGAAGCGATTGAAGTCATCTCTGAATTAGTCACGCGGGGCTTCAAAAAGCCGCCCGTCGTACTGTTTACCTGTAAGGCTGCGCTCGCTTGGTTTGTTCCGCCGCCGACCATTGCGCGGCCATTAGCATATATCCTGAACTTCTCAGCAGTTACCGCAGAGTTTGTAAGGTCGAAAATCATGTCTGCGGTTCTGGTAGATTCGTTCGCGTCTGTTAAGATGTTCTTAATTGCTCCCATGATGCGTTCAGCACCAACCGTTGTCTCTGCTCGCATCAGTATGCTTGCGCCATGCCCCGCTGCCGCAGTCCCGCTCGTTTCGGCTGAAAAGCTGAACTCGACGGGGGTGCTCGCAGATGCTATTGACCTTGTCAACATTATGTTCCCCGTGTTCCCGCCAATTTTGAGTTGGTGGGATTGGTTGTTGATTACAAAGGGTTTGTCAAGCAAAAGGCCAGACTCCCCTATTATTATAGGGTTGGTATTACCGACATGCAGTCGGCCCGTATTGTCGGCCACATCGAGCTTCATGACCTCAGCCAGTGCCGTGCCGTCATTTCCTAATTGCCAAGTGAAAAGCCCCTCGCGGGTGGCATCTGTTGCGGTCTGCCACCTCGCCCCAAACCGAGCCATCTCTCGGTTATCCGTTGTGGAGCTTTCGCCCTGAAATAGGATTGCAGAGCCAAAACCCGCCGCTGGCGTACCTGTGCTGTTCGTCTGCATCACTAACCTGTCCGTCACCGTGCTGGTGGCCGCCACAGAGTTCGTGGCCGTGATGTTTTTGTCTGTGCCGATGGTCACCACGTTGGTTCCGTTTTGTTCCAGTGAAACGGTGTTGTTGTCGTTCGTGCCGATAATGAACGCCGCGCCAAAACTGTTGCCCCCGTTTGAAATGTCGCCGCCGCCACCGCCGCCGCCCGTGTCATCTGCCGCCGGGGCCCATGCGCTGCCGTTCCACTTGATTACCTGCCCAGAGGTCGCGCCCGCTTGGTTGATTTTAGCCATCGTTACCGCGCCGTCAGCAATGCCACCAGTGGCGACCGTGCCAAAACCGAGGGTCGTGCCGCTTCTGCGCAAAACATGGCCGTCTGTGCCTGCTGCAATGTCGGCGGGAACGCCCGCGCTGTTCGCGCTCCTGCCGATAACGCTGAGGGCTGCGCTGTTTCGCAGCTTCGCGTCAGTTATGGCCGCGTCCGCAATGCCCGCCGTCGCTACCGTGCCGAACGCAAGTGTCGTGCCTGAGCGGCGAAGAACATGGCCATCTGTGCCAGCAGCTATTGACGCGCCCACGCCCGCCGTGTTCGCACCCCTGCCAAAAACAGAAAGCGCGTCCAAGTCCTGAAATTTGGCATAGGTTACGGCTGCGTCTGTTATGCCCGCCGTGGCAATCGTGCCAAAGCCGAGGGTCGTGCCTGAGCGGCGAAGTATGTGGCCGTCGGTAGCAGCTGTAATGTCCGCCACGTTGCCCGTGCTGTTCGCAGAGCGGCCAACCACAGAAAGCCCAGCAGACTGCCTGAATTTAGCGTCTGTTACCGCGTTCGCTGCCACCGTAGGGTTTGGGTATGTGCCCGTTAAATCCCCACCAGCTGCGTCGCCGATTTTTATGTCATCAGCACCGTTCGTGTCGCCCGTGTTCGTTACGG
>CAZWRK010000187.1:3196-6457 GCA_964635875.1 uncultured Aquaspirillum sp. | reverse complement strand
AGCGAAGTCGAAGAAAACGGCAAGCTCGAATGGCTGATCCGCAAAGACGGCTGTATGCACTGCAGCGACCCCGGCTGCCTGAAAGCATGCCCGTCACCGGGTGCGATCATTCAGTACAAAAACGGCATCGTCGATTTTCATCAAGAAAACTGCATCGGCTGTGGCTATTGCGTCTCTGGCTGCCCGTTCAATGTGCCGCGCATCAGCCAAAAGGACAACAAAGCCTATAAGTGCTCGCTGTGTTCAGATCGCGTCGCGGTCGGTTTAGAGCCGTCCTGCGCGAAAACCTGCCCGACCGGTGCAATTCGCTTTGGCAGCAAGGCCGATATGAAAGATTACGCCGCGCAACGCGTGGAAAATCTGAAAGAACGCGGCTATCAAAACGCGGGGTTGTACGATCCCGAAGGCGTAGGCGGCACCCATGTGATGTATGTCTTGCACCATGCCGACAAGCCGGAGCTGTACGCGGGTCTGCCGAAAAATCCGGCGATTAGTACCAGCGTTAAACTGTGGAAAGGCATTCTCAAACCGCTCGCAACGCTAGGTATTGCCGCTGCGGGGCTGTTTGGTTTCTTCCATTACATTACCGTTGGCCCAAACCGTGCCGAGGACGATGACACCCCCGCCAAAGCCGATGCGCGTCAAGAGGAGGACAAAGTATGAAAGAGCAACTCATCCAGCGCTATTCAGCGCCTGAGCGCATCAATCATTGGATTGTCGCGGTCTGTTTTATTCTTCTGGCGCTGTCGGGATTGGCCTTCTTTTATCCGGCCTTCTTCTGGCTCACCGGCGTGTTTGGCACACCGCAACTGGCACGAATTGTTCATCCCTTTGTTGGGGTGATCATGTTCTTGGCGTTCTTCCGTCAGTTCTTCCGCTATTGGCATCACAATCTGATCAATAGCGATGACATCAAGTGGATGAAGTCGGTCAAAACCGTGATGCAGGGCCACGAAGTCGGCGACACCGGCAAATATAACGGCGGTCAAAAAGGCATGTTCTGGATGATGTGCCTGTGCATGCTGACCTTGCTGGTCACGGGCGTGATTGCGTGGCGGCCTTACTTTGCGGTGAATTTCCCGATTCCGGTGATTCGCATGGCTTTGTTGCTGCACGCTTGCGCGGCGATTGGCTTGATTGCCAGCATCATTGTCCACGTCTATGCCGCGTTTTGGGTGAAAGGGACGATTCGCGCCATGGTCGAAGGCGTGGTCACCCATAGCTGGGCGAAGAAACATCACCCACGCTGGTACCGTGAGATGACAGGCAAGCAAAAATGAGTCTATGCGCGACGATGACGGCCATCACGCAGCAACCAGCCAGCGAACGCTTGCCGGTGCTGCGCCTTGACGGCACCCAACACCACCACACCGCGGATGATGTCATTACCGAGGTGCCGGTTGCGATGGTGTACAACGGAATTTCACATGCCGTTTTACTCGCCAGCCCACAAGATTTGCCCGATTTTGCGCTGGGGTTTAGCCTCAGCGAAGGCATCTTGCAACAGGCGAGCGAGTTATACGACTGTGAAATATTCGCCAGTGAACAAGGCATCGAGCTGCGATTAGAGATCGCCTCAGCACGGTTTGCGGCGTTAAAAGACCGTCGTCGTCACATGGCAGGGCGAACCGGCTGTGGTCTGTGTGGGGTCGATAGTTTGGATGCGGTCGCCCAAACTTTGCCGCCACTGACCACACGCCCCGACCTGCAACAGGCCGCCATCGTCCGCGCACTCGCGACTTTTCCGCGCTGGCAACCGCTGCATCACGCCACGGGGGCGGCGCATGGTGCCGCCTTCTGTACCGTAGAGGGCGATATCGTGCTCGCCCGTGAAGATGTTGGCCGCCACAACGCGCTCGACAAATTGATTGGCGGCTTGCATCGTCATGACTTCGACCGGACACAAGGCTTTGCGCTCGTGTCCAGCCGCGCCAGCTATGAAATGGTGCAAAAAACCATCATGGCAGGCATTCCCGCACTCGTTGCTGTATCCGCGCCCACCGCTTATGCGGTGGCGTTGGCACAGCGTAGCGGCTTGCTGCTCGCAGGCTTTGCCCGCACCGGCCGACTGGTGGTCTATAGCCAACCCGAACGCCTGCGCCCTCAACCTTAAAAGACAATCGACATGAACCCGACGACTACGCCTGACCTGATCCCGATCCAAGCCGAAGCCCATGCCCCGCGGACGATTCAGCGGCCTTCGCCGCAGCAATTTGCCCGCCGCGCCCGCCGTCTGCGCCACTTGGCCGAGGGTCATAGTCTGGGGGATTACTTGCAGTTCTGCGCCCAACTCGCCGATGCCCAACAAGCGATTGTCGATCAACACCCCGACCCTTTACCGCTCACCGCCCTCTTGAGCCAGCTTGCACACGCCTGTGCGCCGCAGCTCAACGCCGCCAGCCAAACCGCCGTTCAACACCTTTTGCAACACGATGAAAACGCGCTGAATGCGCTGGCGAACGCGCTTGCCGCAGGCGAAATCTCCGACGATCCCGCCTTGCTATCCGGCTTGCCGCTACTGGGTGCAGCTCAACAAATTCAGAAATTCACCACCGTGAATCAACAACCGCTGCCCGCACTCAGCGAGCAATCTTCAAGCTGCCCATGCTGTGGCGGCCCCGCGGTTGCTACGGTGCTGCGCGCTAACGAACAGGGCCATGCGGTGTGCTTTGGCAGCTGTGCGCTCTGTGCCTGTGAATGGCCGCTCAGCCGGATTCAATGTCGGCATTGCGGCAATACCAAAGACTTGCAATATCGCAGTTTAGCCAGCAAAGACGCTGTGCGCCCCAGCGCCGACAGCAAAGAATCACACCATGCGCAGGCGGCACAAACGCTCGAATGTTGCGATGCTTGTCACGGCGCGCTCAAGCAAGTTTCAGCCCTCAAAGACCCCGATGCAGAGGCCGTGGCAGACGATCTCGCCAGCCTTGCGCTCGATGTTCTCGCCGCTGAAGAAGGCTATGGCCGGATTGGATTCAATCCTTATTTTGTCAGCCAAGCATCGTAGCGCCAGCGCGCAGCACCCCATTCACCGCTTGACCGCTCTATCATGCATTTGCTGTTGAATTCATCCTACAAAGGACACGCCATCATGTTGTCAGACCGCTTTGGACGCCGTATCGACTATTTGCGGATCTCTGTGACCGACCGCTGCGATTTGCGCTGTCGTTATTGCATCCCCAAAGGCTTTAAAGGCTTTGAGGAACCGGACAACTGGCTGACTTTTGATGAAATCACTCGCGTGGTTGCGGCTTTTAGTCG
>CAZWRK010000187.1:0-3096 GCA_964635875.1 uncultured Aquaspirillum sp. | reverse complement strand
CGAGCAGCGAGCGCGGCGGGGTTTGACAGCATCAAAATCAATATGGTGCCGATTAAAGGTGTCAACGACGGCGATATTGAGTCAATGGTTGCCTTTTGCATCGAACAGGGCTTTATTTTGCGTCTGATCGAAGCGATGCCAATGGGCAGCACGGGGCAGACCACCGAAGGCTTGAATCTGCAAACCCTGCTCGCACAGCTACAACCGCGCTTTAACTTATTGCCATCGGATATTCCGCTGGGCGGCGGGCCTGCGCGCTATTGGCGCACCGCCGATGGCCGCTTTACCTTGGGGCTGATTACGCCGATTTCGCAGCATTTTTGCGCGACCTGTAATCGGGTGCGGCTGTCGGTCGATGGCACGCTGTATATGTGCTTAGGACAAGAGGAAAGCTTTGCGCTGCGCCCCATGTTACGGGCGGACTGCAGCGATGCCGAGCTAGAAGCGGCGATTCGGGCGGCGATCGAACTGAAACCCGAACGCCATGAATTTATCGAACAGCCGACACAGGTGGTTCGGTTGATGTCGATGACCGGCGGCTAAAAATCACCCCGCCAAAGATGGACGCCAGCACGTTAATACCCCTGCATCCATCTGCATCGACCACATCGATAAACCAACGGCATCCCACAACACATAACCGCCGACAGCACCGCGCCAATCCGGTAACACCCAACGCTCACAGACACGCTCCCGCACCACGTAATCATGACGGGCGGGGCGATGGGTGTGGCCGTGAATCATCCAACGGACACGCGCTTGCTCAAACGCACGGCGAACGCTCTCTTCGTTGACATCCATCCACGACGGCACCGCCTGCGGACTCACCAACTGCGTTTGACTGGCCGCACGAAGACGCTGCGCAATGCGCTGCCGCCACTTCAACGGCAAATGCCGCAACACCCACAACCGCCACGGTTGACGCAAACGGCGACGATAGCGTTGATAGGCTAAATCGTCGGTGCACAGGGTGTCACCGTGCAGCAATAAGGCGGGCTGACCATAAAACACATGCTGAACCTGCTCGGGCAACAACACTGCGCCCGACGCCTGCGCAAAACGTGATCCGAGCAAAAAATCGCGGTTTCCATGAATCACAAACAATGGCGTTTGCGTCGAAAAATCACGCATGGCGGCTAAGATCCGACGATGAAAAGGCGTGTCGTCATCGTCGCCAATCCACGCCTCGAACAAATCGCCCAGAATATACAACCCCTCGACTTTACCCCGCCAATGCGCCAAAAACCCTTCAAACAGGGTCGCCAATTCGGGGGTGTCTTCGCCAAGGTGCAAATCGGCAATAAATAGAAAACTCACAGGCAGCGTTATCCATGAAAAACGGGACGCACCTGCGTCCCGTTGTGGTCATGATCGCAATTACACGATCTCTGCTTTTTGGATCACCACGTCTTCGACCGGCACATCTTGGTGCATGCCGTGGCGGCTGGTTTTCACCGCCTTGATGCTGTCGACGACTTCTTTGCCTTCGACCACTTCACCAAACACGCAGTAGCCCCAGCCTTGCGAAGTTTCACTCTTGAAATCGAGGAAATCGTTGTCAGTCACGTTGATGAAGAATTGTGCGGTCGCAGAATGCGGTGCGCTGGTGCGCGCCATCGCCAAGGTATACGCCTTGTTTTTGAGGCCGTTATTGGCTTCGTTCGGAATCGGCTCGCGGCATGGCTTTTGAACCAAACCCGGCTCGAAGCCACCCCCTTGAATCATGAAGCCATTGATCACGCGATGAAATACGGTGCCATCGTAGTGGCCGTCTTTCACATATTGCTCAAAATTTGCAACAGTTTGCGGGGCTTTGTCGGCAAACAGTTCAATGGTCATCGAGCCAAAGTTGGTCGTCAGTTTAATCATGAAGGCGTTCCTTTTTATTTAGAGACATTGGCAGCAGCGCCAACTTCTCGGGCAGATTCAATCACAACCGGTGTTTGCGGCACATCGCCATAGGCACCCCGTTGACCGGTTTGCACTTTGGCGATGCGATGCACCACATCCATGCCTTTCACCACTCGACCAAACACGGCATAGCCAAAGCCCTGCGCGTTTGGTGCACGGTAGTCGAGAAAGTCGTTGCGATTGACGTTAATAAAGAATTGTGCGGTTGCAGAGTGCGGGTTCATCGTGCGCGCCATCGCCACGGTGCCGACTTCGTTTTTCAGGCCATTACCAGCTTCGTTTTGAATCGGCGCTTTGGTCGGTTTTTCATTAAAGTCCCGATCAAAACCGCCGCCTTGAATCATAAAGCCGTCAATGACGCGGTGAAACAAGGTGCCGTTATAGTGTCCGGCACGCACATAGTCCAGAAAATTGGCCACCGATTTCGGCGCTTTTTCGGGGTATAACTCGATTTCAATTGCGCCCTGATTGGTGTTCAAAGACACGCGAGGATTCGCGGCATAACTGAAAGCAGAGCCGAGACACAACATCAAAAAGGTGAAGCGGCGAAGCATCATCATCAACATAGATCAATAATCCATTGAAAAAATGACCGTCAAAGTGACCTGAGTCTCACAACCTCAGGTGCCTATCTCCCATAAATCAGCGGCGAATTTTAACACAGCCCTTCTCTTCGTTTGTTTTCTAACGAAAAAGCCATGCCACCGCTCGAAATATGTTCGGAATTCCGAACAGCCAGCAATATGAATCGTCGAGTTTTCGGATGCGGCTTTTCAACAAAAAACCAATAAATTCAATTAAATCAATCTTATAACCACCACAGCTCCACTCCAAAAAAGTTGGCACGCATTCTGCAATAATAAAACCGTCATCTGCCAAAAAGGTGTTGGCCGCCCGCCAGACCTTTTCGGGGAAACACTCGGAAAGAAACATTAGAAAGCCTGAGAGAAAACGGCGGCAACAGTCGGCCTCTCTCGCCAGCGACCACCCCGCTCTTGTAGCGAAGAGATGAATCATGGAATGCACCGCCTCGATATCGGTGCTTCACAAAGGAGAAATTTATGCGCTCTAACACCCGTTTCTTATTGTCCGCTGTGGCGGCCTCGCTGATTGCCAGCCCCGCTTTTGCTGCAGAGCTCACCGGCACACTGAAAAAAGTGAAAGACAGCGGTGTCATTACCGTTG
>CAZWRK010000186.1:0-6525 GCA_964635875.1 uncultured Aquaspirillum sp. | reverse complement strand
TCCATAGAGTTACTACTCTAGCTAATCAGACCGCTTCGGCGGTCTTTTTAGTTATTGACGATTAACTGCATTAAACGTATATCTATAGTATGAGAATACGTCTATTACAGAACTATAAAGGGCATTTGGTAGGTGACGAACTAAAGGTTAGTCTTGCTAAGGGAATGTTGCTTATTAAAAAGGGTGTTGCCATCAAAGACACTATGATTAAGAATGGAAAAACACAATGACAGCAATTTTATCTTATGCATTAACCAGCGTTGCAGATGTAAAAGAATCATTAGGTATTGCTTCAAGTAATACGGCTTCAGATAATTTGATTACTCGTAAGATTAACGAGGCTACGGTAGCTATTGAAAACTATTGTGGTCGGCGGTTTGCTTCTACCACTTATACCGATGAGACTTACTCGGCTACTAATATTGACGCTATTGTATTAAAAAATAGACCAGTAACTGCTTTGACTAGCCTAGATATACGAGATAGCGGACTGAACTATAATACGTGGGAAACTGTTGACACACATCTCTATTTTTGTGACGCTGGTTCGCCAGAAGCTAATGCTGGTGTAATCAAACTAATGTTCAATGCTCGTGGGCGATGGGCAAGGTATCGTGTAACCTATACAGCTGGGTATACGACTATACCAAGTGATTTAGCCGAAGCTTGTGCTACCATTGCTGGTTATTATGTTAACAATGCTGATGGCAATGCTAACTTAAAGAAAAAACAAGAGGGTTCAAGGCAAATAGAATATTATCAAGGTATTACTGGCTTTAAGAACTTAATACAGCAGCTTGGGGTTGATCAGATATTAGATAGTTATGCCAATATGCCAGTAATGACAGATAGGTAGCTATGACTATCTATTTTCAATCACACCAAATAACCGTACGCCGGCTTAGACCATTCGGTGCAACAATACAAAACTTCTCAGCCACTTATACAAGCTATCAGGCGGACATACAGCCCATTGAGGGGCAAAGAGTGAATGATGTGGGGGGTAGAATAGGTAAAACGTATGAAGCCTTTGTAGACGTATCTGTGGACGTTAGAGAGGGCGACCAAATAGACGATGGTAGTGGGGTTCGCTATTCAGTGAAAGCAGTAAGTTGGTATCACGGAGCTGGATTACTTGACCATAAACATTTAATTTTGGAGAGCCAATATAATGCCTAACATACAGGTTAAGATAGAAAACTTAGCAGAAATACAATCAGCGTTTAAGAAATCGCCAACTTTAATGACCAAATATTTAAATGAGGCTATTAGAAAAACTGCACTGCGAATACAAGAAAAGTCTATGATAAATGCACCGGTTGACACTGGTCGTTTACGTGCATCACATCAGACAATGTTTGAAAACTTAAAAGCAACTGTGACACCAAATGTAGACTATGCTATTTATGTTCACGAGGGTACTTATAAAATGGAGGCTAGACCCTTTTTACTTGAAGCGGTAGAATCAGAGAATGATACAGTAAATGGTTACTTTAAAAAGGCGGTACAAGATACATTAGATGACATAGCAAGGAGTGCAAAATAATGTCAGCAATTAAAAATATCAAAAAAGGTTTAATGACAAATATTGCAGCCGTAAGCTCGGTTAATAAAGTGTATGACCACGAACATATTAACCCGACTGGCTTTCCGTGTGCATTTGTAACCTTTGCTGGTACAGATAATGAATTTTATACTACTGCAGAAAACAAACGTATTTATACATATCGAATATTAGTATTAGCCCAAATTGGACAAGATTTAAGCAATACTAATCAGGTTGAATTAGCCGAGCAAACTATTGAAGATGTAACTGGTGATATTCTCGATACAATGGATAGTGATATTACACTTGATGGCAACTCACAAGTTATTTTTGTAGAAGCAGCGGTTGGGCAACCAGGTTATGTTACCTATGAGGGTGGGGAAGCTCGTAGTGCTGAAATTATGATTAAAGTGCATTCAATCTATCTAGTGTAAAGTTATTGACGTTATTAAATGAATATTCAATTATAAAAACTATAAGAGGTAAATTATGACAAAATTTGTTGGTAGACGTGGTGGTGTAGCCATCGCAAAAGAAACTTCAAGAGGTGTAGCAGGTACTACCCTATTTTGGCTACCATATGCCAAAATGACATTTGATGATAAGACTATGACAGTAAGAGAAACACAGGCTCTCGGTAAAATTGCTGATGGTGATAGTGTTTATGTTACCGAACAACACGGTGAGGGTGATGTAGAAAGCCAAGTATATGACAAAGCACTCGGACTTTTACTTGCTAGTGTTCTAGGTGCTGTACCAGTAACTACTGGTGGCTCACCATATACACAAACTTATACACTAAGTAATACTAACCAACCACAATCACTTAGCGTGTATTACCAAGACCCTGATTATACAAAAGTATTTCGTAATGCAGTTGTTGATAAATGGAAAATGAAAGTTAGTATGAATGCTATCGTTGACCATACATTTAGTTTCAAATCTAAGGTTAGTGCTGACCAATCTGTTGCACTAACACCAAACTATACCTCTTTGGGTTCTAAATTTTTACATCAACACTTAAGTTTTAAACTTGCTTCTAATATTGCTGGTCTTGCTGCTGCAACTCCTGTTAGCTTACAAAGCCTAGAACTAAATGTTGATAAAAATGCCATATTTGATAATGCACTTGGTACGGTTGAACCAGAAGATATACTTGGTACTCAGTTATCAGTAACCGGTACTATTGAACTTAATAAAACTGATGATACCTATCGACAGTTAATGCTTGCTGGTACTTATAAGAGTATGGAAATTAAGCTTAATGGTGGTGCTAACTCAAGTCTACAATTACAATTTCCACGTGTAAGTTTTACTGCTTGGGAACAAGACAGAAGTTTAGATAAAATTGTTAGCCAAAAGATACAGTTTACAGCTAACTATGACGCTGCTAATGCACTTGATATAATAAGTACAGCAGTATTAGTTAACTTGCAATCTAGCTACTAATAATTAGAAAGGAAAAAGCCAAATGGGAAAGTTTTTATTAAAACGAATTGTTAACTTAGAAAAGTTTGGGTGGAATGATTGTACTATTGAACTTCAAGCAGCTACATATAATGAAATTGTCGAGTGGCAAAAGAAATATGGCAATATAAAAAATGATGATACAAATGCTCAAACTGAAGTATTTGATATTGTAAAAGATAAGTTTATTTCTGGTACCGCACTAGATGATACTGGGAAAAAAGTAGATATTACAAAAGAAGATATTGGTGATTTACCACTAGATATTATGCTTGAATGTATTGCTAGTTTGCGAGGTACAACGCCAGACCCGGAGTAATAGAAGCGGTTGAGTTAGCAATATTTAATGACCAACCTGCACCGCTTGAGTTAGTTGGTCACTCATATCAAAAACTATTTCATTTAACTTACCGTCAGCTTCAAAAAGAGCCAATGCATCATATTGTATTAGCTATGCTAATTGAGAAGTTATTGCAAGAGAAGCAAGAAAATGAGATAAAAGCCAGAGAAAGGAATATGAATGGCTGACGCTAATATTAGAGCGGTTATTACTGCAAGAGATGAAGCAAGTTCTGTACTTGGTGGTTTTTCTAATGCATTAGGAGAAGCTACAAAGGGTTCGGCAATTCTTCTTGGGGGTTTGGCTGCTCTTGGTATTGGTGCATATAAGTCTGTTCAAGCATTTCAAGAAAGCCAAAATATAGCTGCACAGTTAGACAATGTATTACGTTCAACTGGTGGTGCTGCTGGAGTTACAAGCGAAGAAGCTATTAAATTAAGTAAAAGTTTAGAACATTTAACTGGCATATCAGACGAAACAGCTCTTAATGCAGAAAATGTATTACTTACTTTTACATCTATTCATAAAGACGCATTCCCTGAAGCTACTAAAGCTGCTGTAGATATGGCAACAGCACTTAACCACGGTATGGTTCCGAGTATGGAAGATGTGCAGGCTAAAGCTATGCTTATTGGTAAAGCCTTACAAGACCCTGATGCTGGGCTAGGTGCATTGCATCGTGTCGGTGTTAATGTTGAAGAACTTAAGAAGAAGTTTACTGATAGTATGAGTGTACAAGAAAAACAAAAACTTATATTACAGGAACTTGGTACAGAATTTGGTGGGGCTGGCGAGGCTGCTGGCAAAACATTTGCCGGACAAATAGCTAAACTTAATGAAACACTAAATGATTTAATGGAAAATATAGGTGGTGCTATTGTTGGTTTTATCAACCCATTTATACAAAAGCTATCTGATTGGGTAGATAAAATGGGTGGTGTTGATGGTATTACAAAAACTATGAATGAAACTTTTGGTAAATTTAAGCAATATCTACCAGAAATTATTGGCGGTATACTAGGTAGTCTAATTCCGGCATTTGTTGCTTTAGGTGCTTCTATATGGTCAGCAATGGCACCATTGTTACCTTTTATTGCTGCCGGTGCATTACTTGGACTTATAGTAAAAGCGGTAATAGACCATTTTGGCGGTTGGGATAATACATTAAAAGCTATGCAACCAATAATAGACTGGTTTAAAAAGGCGTGGGAAAGAATAGTTGAGGTATGGAATACTGTTTTATTACCTGCCCTACAATTATTATGGACAATGTTTACAACACAATTATTACCGGTATTAAAACAGTTTTGGGAACAAAATAAAGATAAAATAATTCCGGCATTAGAGGGATTAGCAATTATAATTGGTGGAGTAGTATTAGTTGCTATACTCGGCTTAATTGGTGCAGCCTATGTAGTGGTGGCAGTTTTAACAGCAGTTGTTGGGGCTATTAACTGGGTACAAAATGCTTTTAACAGCTCCGCACAAACCGTTGCCAACTGGAGTAAAAACGTTAGTGCTTGGGTTCATAACGTAACAATAGGAATATTAAATGCATTTGGTAATTTGGGTAATAATCTAAATAATTGGGCTTTAAATACAATAAACAATATTGTTGGTTTTTTTCAACAGTTACCGGGTAGAATTGCAGGTGCAGTTGGACAAGCCGGAAATGCAGTAGGACACGCCCTACATATACCTGGATTTGCTTCAGGTGTAACAAACTTTTCTGGTGGTCTAGCATTAGTTGGAGAGCAAGGACCAGAAGTAGTTGCTTTACCACGAGGGTCTAGTGTAATACCAAACAATCAAATTGGTTCTGTTGGCGGTGGTGGTGGGACAATCAACATTACTGTACAGGCTGGGGCATTTATGGGTAGTCAACAAGATGCTCGCAAGTATGCTATGCAAATTCTTGATTCACTAAAAGATGTAGCTGCTTCTAAAGGCACTACTGTGGGGGGATTATTCTAATGGCATTTACACTAAATGGTACGAGTATTCGAGCACCATATCAGATGCAAGAACACAATGATACACAAGTGGCACAAGTACGCACGCTTGGCGGTACAATTGCTCGTGATTATTTTGGTAGCAATAAACGAGTTTGGACACTAAGTTATAAAAATGTAAATTCTACTGATTTTTCCACATTGAACACGATTTATCAAAATTACTTAAGCACGAATACAACTGTGACGTGGGCAGTAAGTGAAACAAACTATACGGTTAGTCAAACTTATGTACACGTTGATATTCGAGACCGTAACTTTTCAACACTCGGTACTGATTACTTATCAGAGTTTACGCTAATACTTACAGAGGCTTAATATGCAAACGGTATCGGCTGCTTTTACCGCAGAAGAACACGACACAAACCGTAGCATTACACAGTCGGTGCAGATTGCTTGGAAAAAGTCTTTTAACAGTGCTATTAGCTTTTTTACGATTGGTGTATCAACTATTGGCGGTACTGATATTATACCTGCACCAGATAGCTCGCCAAGTAACTGGAATAAATACCAATACACTGACGAATCAACTAAAGTAACCAGTCTTGCTTATGATAGAGAGTTACAACAACCTATTGGTGGGTTAAGTGCTGGTATTGCCGAGATTGATTTTGATAATACATCTGGACGATATACACCACGAGTGATGGGTGGTACAGCTAGCAACTCTGAAATATTTACAGCAGTTGGTAAACCGGCTCGACCATTTACGATAAATGCTGGATTTAATTATTCTGGCGTTGATAATATTATACCGCAGTTTGTTGGTCTAACAGATAGACCGCCGGCAATTGATGTTCGTTCTAAAAAAGTAAAATTACAAGGTACAGACTTTATTGGCTATTTACAAAATAAATACGTTGATAATGCTGCTATGTTTACATATCAAACAACTGACCAAATTATTAAATCAAGTTTAACTACATTAGGATTTTCTACTGCTCAATATAATTTAGACCACGGCATTAACGTAGTGCCATTCGCCGAAATAGAGCCGGGCGATAGATGGGGTGATTTTATAAATAAACTGGTACAAGCAGAAGATGGTATATTTTACCAAGACGAGACTGGTAAGCTACGTTTTCAAAATAGACAGGCGTGGGATGCTTCGCCCTATACTAACGTACAACGTATTATTACTACTGCACAGGTTATTGAAC
>CAZWRK010000185.1:0-6569 GCA_964635875.1 uncultured Aquaspirillum sp. | reverse complement strand
AGACCAAAGGTTTCGATCATGTGTGACCTCGGCGGCGCAGTTGCTGCAATTGCAAGAGGAACACCGGCACGCCAATCAGCGCGGTAATCACGCCCACTGGCAATTGCTGCGGAGCGACGATGGTACGAGCTAGGGTATCGGCCAAGACTAAAATCATGCCGCCGCTCAAGGCTGCAACCGGTAACAGCAGGCGATGATCCGGACCTAAAGCAAAGCGGCAAGCGTGCGGCACGATCAACCCCAAAAAGCCAATGCTCCCCGCATTGGTCACGGCGCTTGCGGTCAACGCCGCTGCCCACAAAAACAGGAACAGGCGTAAGCGATTCACCGCAACCCCCATCGTCGATGCCAAATCGCCATACATCGCCAAAATATTGAGCGCCCGCGCCTGCCGCCAACAAAATGCCCACGCCGCCGCCAACACCAGCCACGGCATCAACCGCAGCTCAGTCGCAGAAACGTCGCCGACCAGCCAAAAAATCATGCTGCGGATTTGGTTATCCGGCGCGATCGACAGCATCAACGTCACCAAAGCACCGCAGCCCGCCGACAGAATCACCCCCGTCAACAGCAGTACCGGCGTTTGACCATTGGCGCTGCGCAAATCACCGCGCACCAAGCCCAAAAGCAACACCGTCACCGTCACTGCGCCGAGCAAGGCCGCCAAGTCGATTTGCCACACCGCCGCCGAAAATAACATCGCCAGCAACGCCCCGACCGAGGCCCCGCCCGAGATCCCGAGTACATACGGATCGGCGAGCGGATTGCGCAGCAGGGCTTGCATCATCACCCCCGCCAAGGCCAACGAACTCCCCGTGACCCACGCCAACAGCGCCCGATCCAAGCGCAATTTAAGCAAGGTGCTGTGTAAATCGACGGGGCTGCCCGATAGCGCAGCAGGCAGCGCATGCAATAGGTCGGTCGCGCTTAACGCCACCGATCCTACCGCCACTGCAACCACCACACTCGCGATCGAAGCCACACCAAACAGCAATACAATCGACACGGCACGACCGACCGGAGAAACCACAAGACGGGTCATAGCAGCCTAAATTAAGGGCGATAAATCAGGTTAAAAAAGACATTAGAACCGGCGACCGCGTAATCGCGTGCTTGTTCGTAGTGCTTATTGCCGACGTTATTCCAACGCGCCTGCAGCTGCCATTGCCGAGATAGGTCGTAATTGGCGCTCAAGTGCACCAGCCCATACCCGCCCATCTTTTTCTGATTGGCGACATCGTCGTAACGCTCGCTGACGCCCTGCCACTCTGCGCCGAGTTGCCATGCGCCGAGACGATGTTCAAGACGCGCAAAGGCTTGTTGACGGGCGCGGCGCGGCAGCCAGTTGCCGGTTTTTTGGTCGTGGGGGTTTTGCCAATCTAAAGACAGATTCAAGCGGGTTTTGTCCCATGCTTGGCTGAAACTTGCGCTGATGCCTTCCAAAATCGCCTGATTGACATTGTTGGCACAGCCGTACGGATAGCCCGCTTGCGCACACGGATTTTGAGTCACGATCAAATCGGTGACGCGGTTGCGATAGACGCTGACGCTGGCTTGGCGGCGCTCATCGCGGTATTTCAAGCCGATTTCAGCGTTCCGCGAATACTCGGGGCGTACTGCACTTTGGCCGTAACCGGGGTAATACAGTTCGTTAAATGTCGGGGCGCGGAAGCCGGTTGCGGCACTGGCCGACAATTGCCACTGCGGATTGATGTCGTAACCATAGGCCAACGAGCCGGTCGATTCGTCGCCATATTGCGAGCTGTGATCGAGGCGGGCGCTGGCTTGCAGGCGGTGCGCACCAAATTGACCGTGATAAATCGCAGTCACGGCATCAGTGTCGCGGGTGCGTGGAGCATTCGCCACATAGGCGGAGCTGGCGACTTTTTCTTGGTTGCGTTCCAAGATCAACGACAGCCGTTGCGCGGGTGTCAGCTGCCAGTCATTTTGCCAGCTCAGTTGCTGGATGCGGGTTTGAAATAGACCGGGGAAAGTCGAATCGGCGCGGTTTTCGTCTTCGGTTTCGCCAAAGCGCAATTGGCTGACCCATGTCGAACTCAGGCGGTTGCGACTTTGAACGGAAAACGCTTGCACGCTCTGAATAATATGATCGTCATAGGTACGCGAGCCATCGTATTGTGCATCTAAGAACGAGTGATAAATCGTAGCGGATAATTCTTGATCGGGCGCCCATTGATACGCCAACCGCCCCGACACGGTATCCATGTTATAGCCATCGCGATCGGGATTGGCATTGCGGTTGCCGGTGTTCGCCAGCGTGCTAAAGCCACGGCTTTGGCTGCGGCCGATATCGAGGGCATATCGCCAGCCGTTTTGCTCGCCAAAGAGCGCGGCGCTCGCTTTGAGGGTGTCGTTGCTACCAAAACCGAGCGCGCCCGACACTTGTAGCGGCGCACCTTCGCCTTGGCGGGTGATGATTTGAATCACGCCGCCGAGTGCATCCGCGCCATACAAGCTGCTGGCTGGGCCGCGCACGATTTCAATGCGTTCGATGCCGGACAGCGGAATCACGTTGAGGCTGGCGGTACCAGAGGTCGAAGAACTGATTCTTTGGCCGTCAAGCAGCACAAGAGTATGGCCGCTATTGGCGCCGCGAATAAACACGCTGGTGTTGCCCTGCACGCCGCCATTGCTCAGCACTTCGATGCCGTGTTCTTGCTCGAGCAATTCGCCGACGCTTTTGGCCGAGGCCTGTTCGATCTGGTCACGGCTGATGACCGTGCTATCACTGAGGGCGCTGTGTTGTCCGCTCAGGCTGCGCGTGGCGGTGACTTCAGTCGTGGGTAAAACGGTTTCTGCCGCAACAGAAGCAGAATAAGGAAAAGCCAGCCACATCACCGCGCTGAGCACGGAAAGACGTTGACCCGAAAAATGCCGCGTCATTATGTATACCTAATGGGAATGGAACGCACGTCCCCGTACGTTCTCAATAAAAAAGGGGAAGATCACAGCAAGGCGGCGTATTCGCCAACCTTGTGCAGAGCTTCCCACGAAGGTGAAACATCCACCCAGATGAGGCCGGTATCCGGGCTGGCTGCATCACCAGCTCCCCTTCCCATGAACAGATTCACAGTGGGCTTTGAGCAGGCTTATCGTGGGACGAACACAGCTTACCGTTGCGGGGGCAGCACAGGCGTTTACACCTGTTTCCCGTTTAACTTCTGAACACAGAAGCACCTCATCAGGGGCGCGATTCTAGCACAGCCCTTCTTGTTGTCGGCGATCGGACATGTGGCCCCTACTTTTTGGATCCGAGTGGTTCTTTGCAGTGGATGCCATGCCTTTTAAGCTCAATGCATCTTTTATTTTTTTGGAATTTTGCGGCCATGTCCGATCACGATCAGCCAACCTGCTATCTCAAAACCGATCGCACCCGAGTTCGGCACCACCCCGAGCGGGCGGCCTACGATCAGACGCTTGTACATGAGATTCTCGACCAGAGCCTGCATTGCCATATCGCATGGGTTGAGGCGGGCGAACCACGCCAACTCCCTGCCGCATGTTGGCGAGATGGGAACGCGCTGTATATTCATAGCGGACGCGCCAATAACATGCTGAAGGCGCTCTCCGATGGGCGAACGAGCTGCGTGAGTGTGTCCCATATTGATGGATTGGTGTTAAGCAGGTCGGCGATGGATACTTCGGTAAACTATCGTTCGGTGGTGATTTATGGGCAATTCTTTGAAGTGATCGCGCCCCAAGAGAAATACCGGCAATTGAAATTGTTTTTTCGGCATGTACTTCCTGGGCGCTGGGAAGAAGTTCGACCACCTTCTGAAAAAGAATTAGCGGTGACCACGATTCTCGGGATTCCGCTCGATGAAAGCGTCGCCAAACAACGGAGCGGCCCGCCTTGCGACAGCGAAGCCGATATGGCCTTACCCGTATGGGCAGGCGTGCTCTCTCGGGAAACGCGTTGGAGTCAGATCGAAACCGATCCGCACTGCGGTGATCTCGCGATTGCCCCGAGCGCGACCCAAGCTTTCCACCAACGTCAATGGACACAGAAATAAGCACGCAATGTCCTGAGCGGGCCTTTACAATAGCCCGATCTTTTTTCTGAATGGGATGGGTTTGATCATGCGCATAGCAATCGGAATTTTCAGCTTTTTGCTGGTTTTCAGTGGGGCCGCCATGGCTAGAGAGGCGCGGCTCTCTTCGGCTTTTTCTAGCTGCATGGACAAATCGGATGGCGTCACCGCCGGTATGATCGACTGTATTAATGCGGAACATAAGCGCCAAGATGCGCGACTCAATAAAGCCTACAAAGTGCTTATCGCAGAACAAACCCCTGCCCGCAAAAAAGAGCTGCAAGACGTACAAAGGCTGTGGCTGAAATATCGCGACGCCAATTGCGCGTTTTACTACGACCCCGATGGTGGCTCAATGGCACGCATCAATGCCAATAGTTGCGTGATGGATATGACCGCCGATCGTGCGCTTGAATTAGAAAATATGCGTCAGCAGTAGTGAGCTTTGATCAAAACGCGCAAACCGAGCCAAATGGCTCGGTTTTTTTATTGCTTGCTACACGATTCAGAATCTGATTGAGCATAAATATACACCCGATTTCGGCCATATTTTTTCGCTAAATACATCGCTTGGTCAGCATGTTTCGATAATTCGATATCGTGAAGGCCGTGTTCTGGGTACACAGCCACACCAATACTGGATGAAATGTGTAACGAGTAACCGCCAATATAAAACGGCATACATAAAGATTTTCGGATTTTTTCGGCAATCGCTGCGGCATGCTCTAAAGAATCAATCGAAGATAATAGAATTATAAATTCATCGCCTCCGACTCGAGCCACCGTGTCAAGCGCGCTGACACAGCCTTTCATCCGTATTGAAGCTTCAATTAAGAGTTGATCGCCAATATCATGACCATAATCATCATTGACCGGTTTAAATCGATCTAAATCTAAAAATAGCAATGCTAAACAAGTGTGCTGTATTTGTGCCTCTTGAATGGCCTGCTGCATGCGTTGACTCAGCAAATTCCGAGAGGGTAAGCCGGTTAATTGATCGTGATGAGCAATATGATCAAGATGTTTATGCTGCTCGCGAAGAGCTACAAATTGAGCTTGTAATTTCTCAGCCATGGCCGAGAAACAACGCGCCAAATCACCGACCTCATCTTTGCGTGCAATCGGTAAATCACGCAAAACTTCTCCCTCAGAAAAATGATTCACCGCCTGAGTCAGACGTTTTAGCGGTTTAGTCAGGCGGCTGGCTAAGACTAAAGAAGCAATGACAATCACCACACCAAATAGCGCAAATAATCGCACCATCTGAATCCCTAATTCCTGACTCTCTGCTTCAATATGGTCAATTGATGTCATTAACCCGAGCAAAACATAACTTGTTTTATCCGTCGAAAAAGGAACGCGCAGCATAGCGGCTACAGAAGGACGGTTTTCATGGTTTAAATCTACAGGTAAATCAACAACCTTTTGGGACTGTGCACCATTAATAATTTCTAAGGCTTCAGGAATATCATTTTGAATCATGAAATTTTCGCTGGGGCTGATTCCTAATTTTTTATCTACATTTGGATGAATTAAGTAGTGACCACGATAATTTGTCAGAAAAATATCAATTCCACCTGGAATATTAATTTTTATTAAATTAAACAAAACGTTTAGGTCAACGTTGATGACTAAAACACACAATGCTTTCCCTTGCTTAGAATAAATCGGGGTCGCAATTTGCAGATTCGGATTGCCTCTTAATGGATCAAGACCAATGTCAGAAACATAAATTCCGCCACTGGGCAGCGTTAATGTTTTGTATACATAGGGAAAATGCTTTTTTTCAAAGAGCAAGGAAGAGTCAACGCGTGAAACGCCACCTATATTGCGCTCAACTTTGACTAATTCACGTCCATGATGATTGGCATCAATCAAGCGGACCTTCGAGTAATTTGGATGTGCAATTAAAAAATCTTCGAAAGCTTGCTCAATGAGCTGTTGGCTTTTTTGATCATCATGACCCCGCTCTGACAGCTCTGAAAAACTGTTCACTAATGGAAAAGTCGAAAGAAATTGCAAATCTTGCGTCGCGGTTTCCATAAAAAAAACATAACGGTTCGCTAAAACTTGCGTAGCCGTCATGAGTTTTTCTTTAGCAGACTGGGTTAGTAAATGATGGCTTTGACGATACGCTTGATATACCGTCACGCTCGCGCCAATGATACAAATAACAGCCAAACAAAAAGCTAGCTTAAAACCGATACTTAATCGAACTTTCATCAGAACCTCTCTAATCGGTCGCCAGCCATAATACGCTCCCACAGTAACTGACGAGTTTCAGGGCTTTCTACAGGTTCCAACCAGATAATGCGTCCCGACCTATCGGGCTTTATTAAATCGACCTCAGTGGTATTGGACAAACCATGGCGCTGGGCAAGCACATCGCTTGGCATTTTTTCTAAAGTAAAATCAATCCATGTTTCAGCCAATCTAGACTGGTGAGAGAGTCGTGTAATGGCCCAACAGTCAAGCCATGCAAGAGCGCCTTCTTTTGGAATGATATAACCCACATTC
>CAZWRK010000184.1:0-6641 GCA_964635875.1 uncultured Aquaspirillum sp. | reverse complement strand
GCTGCTCGAACGCGCCCTCGAAAACGCCACCCACAACGGCCTGCAAGACAATGTCAGCTATGAAATGGCGAACTTGTTCGAAGTCACCCCCGAGAAGCTCGCGGCCTTGGGACGCTTCAACAAAATGCTGATCGATCCGCCCCGCGATGGTGCAGATATTTTGGTCAAGGCGTTCACCGACGAAACCGCGCCACAGCGCATCGTCTATGTGTCGTGCAGCCCATCGACTTTGGCGCGTGACGCCGCGATTTTAGTGCATACCAAGGGCTATACCCTGAAGTCAGCAGGGATCGTCAATATGTTCCCGCACACCGCGCACGTCGAATCCATCGCATGGTTTGAAAAAACCGGCCCCTGTAAAACCCGCGCCGAGCTTGACGCGATGGAAGCAGAAGAAGAAGCCATTCGTAGCGTGGCGCGTGAAGCGGCGATTGCCGCCCGTGAAATTCGCGAAGCGACTTTGGCCGAGCAAAAAGAAGCGGAAAAAGCCGAACGGATGGCTGCCAAAGCTGCCCGCACCGCCGAATTCCACGCCCGCACGCTGGCTAACGAAGAAAAACGCGCGGCATTTGAAGCCCGTCAACACGCGGCGGCTGAACACCGCACCGACGCTGACACCGAGTAGCCCTCAACGAAAGGCCGCCGGTGTCACGCTGGCGGTATCGCCCCATGCCGATTCGCTACACCCGACAACTCACCGGCCACCATCGCAGCCCCGCGAGCAATCGCCGTTTGGGCGGTGTGTTGGCGTTTATTGCAGGGGCGATTAACGCCGGTGGGTTTTTGGCGGTGCAGCAATACACCTCGCACATGACCGGCATTGTGTCGTCGATGGCCGACCATATTGCCCTCGGCCAGTATGAAATTGCCCTCACCGGCTTGGGCGCGCTGCTCTCTTTTTTGGGCGGAGCAGCGTGCTCGGCGGTGATGGTCAACTACTCACGGCGGCGCAAAATGCATGGCGAGTACGCGTTTCCGCTGTTGCTCGAAGCCGCGCTATTACTGTGCTTTGGGCTGCTCGGCGCGCGGTTGAACGATATTGATGGTCTGTTTGTGTCGGTCACGGTCATGCTATTGAGTTTTATGATGGGACTGCAAAACGCGGTCATCACCAAACTCTCGAAGGCCGAAATCCGCACCACCCACATCACCGGCCTCGTCACCGATATTGGGATCGAACTGGGCAAATTGCTGTATTGGAATCGCTCAGACAGTTTACCGCCCGTGACCGCCAACCCCGACCGACTCAAACTGCTGGTCGGGCTTGCCTTCGCGTTTTTTGTGGGCGGCATCGTCGGGGCGCTCGGATTTAAACACATCGGCTACTTTGCGACGGTGCCGCTGGCCATCGTCCTCAGTTTGCTGGCGATTGTCCCTGCAGTTGATGATATCCGGCGCTGGCTTAAGCATCTGCAAAGGTAGACGCCGACAAAATGTGTTTGAGCAAACGACTCTGCGCAAGACCTGGCTCCTTGCGATAGGCCAAAAGCATCGCTTGGGCATCGGGGTCTTTTAAATACGACAAAGCCACCAAATGCGCCAGCATCCATTCTTTTGAGGCCTCATCTTTATTTTTTTTATATTCTTTTTGATGGCGCTCAAATTTATTAAATGATGCTTTTTTGTTCTCTGCGATTCTTTTTTCGCTGATTAAATCAGACAAAACCGCATACACATCTGCGCTATCTTCTTTTAAAACCAGCGCACCTTGATTTAAAAAAGCATCAACTTCTTCTAAAGACACGCGTCTTTTCGGATTTTTATACAGCATGGCTTTCAGCAAACACTGAAACGCTTCGGAAAGATGGTTCTCAGGCAATGTCAACGGTGCTTCCAAATGGGTTAAAACCCGTTCAAACTGCGGCACCGAGGTTTTTAACTGAAAAACCCTTTCGCCAAATAAACAGAAATACAGTAAACAGCCGAGAGAATACACATCTGAATGTGGATTCAATTCGCCGAGAATCATTTCCGGTGGCATCGACAACGTCGAGCCATCGCTTAAATTGATGCTATTTGTTGTGTTGGCTTTCGCCAAATCCCAGTCAGCGATGACAAATTCATTATCGTTTTTTAGCAAAACATTCTCAGGTTTAATATCACAGTGATAAAAACCGGACTGTTTCGCATGAAGCAGCGCCGAGCACATTTGCGAAAGTAATACGCGGGCTTGAGCTTCATCAAAGGGGCCATGATCTTGAATCACATCGTATAAATCCCCGCCTTGGCAGTATTCATATTCGATGAAAATTTTCTTTCCAAAAACAAAAGCATTCTCGACATGAATAATGTGCGGATGACGGGGAATTTTCGACAAAACATGGATTTCATCATTCAGATAATCGAAATAATGAGGGTCGGTTAATTCTTTGATCACGGTTTCTTTATTGCCCGCCTCGCACAAATAAATCACCGTCCCCACCCCAGAACCCAGCTCTTTAATGATTTTATATTGATTTAGGTTCATGCTTGATTCATCGTCCTTTTTTAAAGCATCAAGCCGGTGCGAACGCAACAATGCCCCGCACCCGCCCGCCGCGCTTACTTCTCAGCACGCTCTCTTAATTTCTCGTACAACTGACCCGAGCCAAGCAGAATCTCTTTAATCCCCGCGAGCACATGCGGCGAATTCAACGCTTGGGTACTCATACTGGTGTGCGCATCCAAGGCATCAATAATGGTATTGACCAGCGCCTGATTGAAATCGGGCGAGCTATCGAATTGCTCTTTGGTGTTGCTCATGGCTTGGGCGATCAGGGTTTGGTTTTCCAACATCTTGCCCAAAATCACGCCATTGACGTAGATCAGCCGATCTTGCTCGGTCAAATCGCCCTCGAACAAATCGTTTAAGCGCTGAATCACATCGCTCAGATACGCCTTTTGCTTGTCTTGCACCGCGCCCGAACCAACCGCCTGCGCCGTGGTTAAGGCCTGCGCTTCACCTTCTTGCAGCGACAAGGTTTTTTGCCCCTGATTTTTCAGTACATGGTGAGTCATCACCACTTTTGACAAGTCGATTTGCTCGCGGTCGCGGCCAAACTCCAACAGCGGCAACAAGCACTTATAAAACACATAACGCTTTTCAATGGCGGTGTTGCCGTAGTCAAAAATCTGGCTCAGGAAAATATACAGCCGCGCAAAACTCGCCATATCGGTCTTGAACAACAGCAGCGCCGCCAAGGCATCTTTGGCAGCTTGCGCAGCGGCCTCATCCTTGTGCGCCAGCGCCTCGGCGTGGGCGGTTTGCGCGTGTTTGTAGGCTTTGAGCAAGCGTTCGGCGACCGGAAAAATCGCCGCGACCAGCTCGGTTTGCTTCGATTTGGGATTAACCCGAATCGCCGCGACCCGATCCACTTCAGCTTCGTCGTAATAGGCTGTCGCGTCCAACTTGGCGCGCAAATCGTAGACCAAATTGGGATTGGTGCAGCTTTCGAGTTCGGCGGTTTCGTAATAGGTTTTAAATGCCGCCAGAATCGCGTTCGGCTCGTTCACAAAGTCCAGCACATAGGTGGTGTCTTTGTTCGGATAGGCGCGGTTCAGGCGCGACAAAGTTTGTACCGCCTGAATGCCGCCGAGCATTTTATCGACGTACATGCCGCACAATAAAGGCTGATCGAAGCCGGTTTGGAACTTATTCGCCACCAGCAGCAAATGATAAGTCGGCTGGTTAAAAGCCTCTCGAATATCAGCGCTTTTTAAATTGGGATTGAGCTGCGTGCTGGTTTCGGACACCGCTTCGGGAAAACTTTCGGGGTCGTCGATCTCGCCAGAAAACGCCACCAAGCAGCCCAAACCATAGCCTTTGTCGGCGATATATTGGGTGATGGCTTTTTGCCAGCGCACCGCCTCTTTGCGGCTCGACACCACCACCATCGCCTTGGCCTTGCCATCCAACAGCGGCTGCACGTTTTCGCGGAAATGCTCAACCACGACTTGGACTTTTTGCGCGATGTTATACGGGTGCAAGCGCACCCACTGCATCACCTGTTTCGTCGCTTCTTTACGCCCGACCGCGCTATTCTCCGCCTCGTTCATCTGCGCCAACTGAAACGCCATGTTGTAGCTGGTGTAATTTTTCAGCACATCGAGAATAAAGCCTTCTTCAATCGCTTGGCGCATCGAGTAGACATGGAACGGGCGCGGCTGTCCTTCTTGATCTTTGCGGCCAAAGAGCTCGAGCGTTTTGCTTTTTGGGGTGGCGGTAAAAGCCACATACGTCAGGCCATTGCCGCTGGCCGCGCGGGCGGTCATTTGTGCGGTCAATATGTCTTCGGTGCTCATTTCGCCGCCGTCTTGCAATTCGTTCCACTCTTCAACCGACAGCAATTGCTTCAGCTTGGCGGCCGATTCGCTGGTTTGCGAGCTATGGGCTTCGTCGGCAATCACGGCAAAACGCTTGCCCTCGGTGGCGGCCAGCTCTTGCACCGTACTCAAGGCAAAGGGGAAGGTTTGAATGGTGCAGACGATGATTTTTTTGCCGCTTTGCAAGGCGTCGGCTAATTCTTTGGTTTTGCTGCCACTGTTACCGCTAATCGACGCGACCACGCCGGTGGTGCGCTCGAAGCTAAAAATCGCCTCTTGCAATTGGCTGTCTAACACGGTGCGATCTGAGACGACTAAGACGCTATCGAAGATTTTTTGGTTTTGGGCATCGTGCAAATCGGCCAAAAAATGCGCCGTCCACGCGATGGAATTGGTTTTGCCCGAACCGGCGGAATGCTGAATTAAATAGCGCTGCCCCGCGCCATTTTCCAAGACATCGGCGACAATTTGGCGCGTGGCATCAAGCTGGTGATAGCGCGGAAAAATCACGCTGCTGAGTTGTTTTTTATCGTTGAGGCGGCCGATTAAATAGCGCCCCACAATGTGCAACCAACTGTCCGGCGTCCACACTTCTTGCCACAAATAGGCGGTGGGGATGCCGCTGACGGGCGAGGGATTGCCCGCGCCGCCGTTGTTGCCTTGGTTAAACGGCAGAAAGCGCGTGGCGGCACCGGCCAGATGCGTCGTCATGACCGCTTCTTTATGGCTCACCGCAAAATGCACCAGCGCCCCGCCGACGAACGACAACAGCGGTTCACGCACGCCGCCTTTGGGGTGCGGGTCGCGGTCGAAGCGGTATTGATCAATCGCCGCTTGCAGGTCTTGGGTAAAGTCCGATTTCAGCTCAATCGTCGCGGTCGGCAAACCGTTGATAAACAGCACCATATCGATCGACTGCTTGGGATTATTCAACGAATGGTGTACCTGCCGCACCACGCGCAAGCGGTTGGCGGCGTAGTCTTTGGCGATGGTCGGGTTGATATTCAGCGCCGGTTTGAACTGCACCAAGCGCAACGGCTCGGACAAGCCCAATAATTCGATCCCCTGCCGCAACACGTCTAAAGTGCCGCGCTCGTTGAGCTGTTTACGCAGGCGCTCGGCTAATACCGTTGCGGCTTGTGCGCCGTGGTTGCTCTGCAGCTTGTCCCACGCTTTGGGCTGGGTTTCTTGCACCCACGCCAGCAAATCGGGCAAAAACAGCGCGTTTTGCGCGTCGTAATGCGCCGCATCGCCTTGTTGATACAACCAACCCTGCGCGGCCAAGGCTTCGCAAATGGTGGTTTCGAAATGGTGTTCTTGGTGGAGGTTGGACATTTAGAGCGCCTCGGTTTGGAGAGTCGAGCGAACATCAATTTTGCCGGTGACGGCGGCGGAAATCAGGGCGGCGCGGCGTTCTTTGAGCAGGGCGATACCGCGTGTGGCTTCGGCGGTGAGGGCGTCGAGGCGGGCGGTTTCGGCGTCGAGAAAGGCGACGATGGCGGATTGTTCGGAAAATGGCGGCTTAGGGAAGCGATATTTCCTTAGTTGCTCTCCAGTTAAATGAGCAATTGTCGCCTGTCCACCACCATTAAAGACACCATGCTTTGCTGCCCAATTAAGGGTGTAAAACATAAATGCAGGATGTTCATCGTTTGAAATAGAACGCAAACGATGCAGAGCTTTTTGAAAACCTAATATTTCAGGTGGATTCTCAACAATTGCTGCGCGACCAACCTCGCCCCCTTCACAGACCAGCAAATCTCCGTGACAAACGGTGTAGCGCTTATATTCAGATGGCTCAATATCCATTTGGGGTAAATCATCTAAATTAACTCGCCCCCATTGAACATCAGTGTTTCTCAAATAAGAGATGAGAAATTTTCCTGTTATTTTGGCCGAATCCAGCATTTTTCCTAACTCGCAGGAATACCGCAGATACAAAGGTGGCGTAACCCACCCCTCCGGCACCTCGCCCAACCACGCCACGCCCGAATCTTTCATCGGGGCGTTGGGGTCGAGTCCTTTGGTCACGGCGTGAGAAATGGTTGCTTGGCGTTTTTCGGCCAGCAGGGTGATGAGTTTTTCTTGCTCGGCAATCAGCGCATCAATTTTGGCGGTTTCGCGGTCGAGAAAAGCGGCGATGGCGGATTGTTCTTCATATGGAGGAAAAGGGACAGGATGTCGAAAAATAGTCTCGGTTGAAACTCTTTTTAAGCCTCCAGCTCCCGTCATAGATGACTCGCCATCCATTTTGAAAAATGAAGACTGTAAATACCAATAGAGACGACGCGACTCAAAATTTTTTGGTCTTAAAACAAAAATTTCTGATGAGCCAAAGC
>CAZWRK010000183.1:0-6661 GCA_964635875.1 uncultured Aquaspirillum sp. | reverse complement strand
GGGCACTTTGATGCTGAAGAACTCGAGATGTTCTTCGTAGTTCGAGCTGGCAATGCTGTAAGCGCGCATTAACGGGCGGCCTTCGACCTCAAGGCCAATCATCACAAAATGGCCATTTTTGAAGCGCAAACCGGGGTCACGAGTGGTTTTGAAGCTAAATAAAGTGTCATTCCAATGATGCACACTTAACACACGCTCGGCAGCGAAGTTGGCCATGATGAAATTCCGTCAGCAAATTAAAGGGATAACGTCAGGATACGCTGCCGTCCTTATGCGGAAAAGCGCATAATTCCGCAGATACTTATCTGAAAAAGCGATATGCACTTTACATTTAGACAATTGGAAGTCTTTGTCTGGGTCGCGCGCTCAGAAAATATTTCCCGAGCCGCGGAGCAACTGAATCTGTCACAGTCGGCAGTCAGTGGCGCGCTGTCCGAGCTGGAAAAGCAATTTTCGGTGCAACTATTTGATCGCATCGGCAAACGGCTTCGTCTCAACGAACTGGGACATGCCTTGCTCCCGCGTGCGGTGGAATTGTTAGATCGAGCCAATGGGCTGGAGCAATTATTGCGCGCAGGCGAGGCGATTGGCCCGCTGGCGGTCGGGGCCACGCTGACCTTGGGCAATTATTTATTGCCGAGCGTGCTCACGGAGTACATGCGCGCGCACCCGCAAAGCCAAGTCCGTTTAGATGTCGCGAACACACGGCATATCGTCGATAAAATTGCGGGCTTTGAATTGGATATTGCGCTGATTGAAGACAGCGTGAATCATCCGGCGCTGCTGAGTGAACCATGGGGCGGTGATAGCTTGGTGGCATTTTGTGCGCCGAGCCATCCGCTGGCACAGCAAGGGCGGTTATCAGAAGCAGATTTTTCGCGCGTGGAATGGATTTTGCGGGAGCGCGGCTCCGGCACGCGGGCAGCGTTTGACCGCGCCTGTGCAATGGCTAATTTGGATATTGAGATCCGGCTGGAGTTGGAGCATACCGAGGGGATCAAACGCGCGGTGGAGTCGGGGCTGGGGGTGGGCTGTATTTCGAAGCTGGCGTTACGAGAGGCTTTTCGCCGTGGCAGTTTGGTGCAATTAGAGACGCCGTATTTGGATTTGCATCGGCGTTTTTGCTTGATTCGTCACCGCGATAAATATCTGACCCCGGGCTTGCAGCATTTTCTGGATCTGTGCCGACAAGCACTGGCGGCGGGGATTATGGCGCGCGAGAGCGGGATTCCCTGAGCGTCAAAAGTACGCCGTTTCATTTGATTTGCGAGATCAGTTAAAATAGCAGCATGACTTCTTTACCTCCTGCGTCCTCGCCCCGTCAGCCGCATTATTTGCGGATCCGCCAATATATTCTCGATGCCATCCGTGATCAGCATTTTGTGACCGGCGGGCGCATTCCGACCGAAATTGAATTAGCACAGCAATTTGGCGTCAGCCGCATGACCGTCAATAAAGCAATCCGCGATTTGGCCGAAGCGGGCGTGTTAGAGCGCTTTGCGGGGGACGGCACGTACGTTGCCGAGCGCAAAGCTGAGTCGCCGCTGATTGATATCAACAATATTGCCGACGAAATTCGCCAACGCGGGCATCAGCATCAGGCCGAGGTGTTGACCTTACACTCGGAACAGGCAAACGAAGAAATTGCATTGCGCTTGGGGATTCAAGTCGGCGGGGCGGTGTTTCATTCTTTGATTGTGCATCACGAAAACGGCGTCGCGATTCAGCTGGAAGAACGTTATGTGAATCCAGACTGGGCGCCGGATTATCTTGAGCAAGATTTTTTGAAAATCACACCCAATGAATATTTGATGCAGGTGTGCCCGCTGACAGATATCGAGCACACAGTTGAAGCGATTTTGCCGACAGCCGCCGTGCAGCAACAACTGTCGATCCCACAATATGAACCGTGTATTTTAGTTTTGCGGCGGACATGGTCGAATAAGCATTTAGTGAGTTTTGCGCGTTTGACACACCCCGGTAGCCGCTACAAATTACGCTCGCAAACGCGGGTGAATCAGCGCTAGCCAATCCACCCGCAATTGGTTTAAACCACCATCAGTTTTGCGCCAATAATCGCCAGCATGATCGCCAAGGCCGGTCGTAAGAATCGGTCATGTACGCGACCGGCAAGGTGACTCCCGAGCCAGATACCTGGCAGAGAACCACACAGAAGCGTAAAGAGCAGCGACCACTCCACGTTGCCGAGTCCGGCGTGGCCTAAACCTGCGACCAGTGTCAACGGCACGGCATGCGCAATTTCCGAGCCGATCAGGCGCGTGGTTGGTAGGAGTGGATAGAGAAGGAATAAGGCCAGCGTTCCCAAAGCACCTGCCCCAATTGAGCTTAATGTCACCAGAAAACCAAGTACCGCGCCGACCAAGGCCACCAGACGGGGAGAGGGGACAAAGTCAGCCGCACGAAAGCGCTCGGGTACGCGTTGGAGCAGCCAGCCTTTGCCTAAAATCGCCAAGGCCGTCAGAAAGAGCGCTACGCCAAGCATGAACCGCAGCAGCGCATCTTGATGTTCGCCCCCTGCAGGTAATGTCGATAGAAACAGCAAAGTCAGTAACGAAGCAGGCACACTGCCTGCAGCCAAGGTCATGACCAGTTTCCAATCAACGTGCTTTTGGCGGTGATGCACCACAACCCCACCCGCTTTGGTGAGCGCGGCATACAGTAGATCGGTCCCTACAGCGGTCGAGGCCGGAATACCAAACCACAATAAAATTGGCGTCATGAGCGAGCCGCCGCCGACGCCGGTCATGCCGACGATAAAACCGACCAGCAGGCCTGCTACTACAAATCCCCATTCCATGACGCAACCTCAATCTTTATTGTGTGAGCTGACAGGCATGGTACAGCGTTCACATATAACGGATTAGATTTAATTGCACAAAATTCATAACTTATAGAAATATAGAAAACCCTTTCTGATAAAAATCATTTCATAGACATGAATCAAAAAGATTTTGAATAAAGATTCCTCGCATAAGCCAAAAAACCTACTCTTCTGGACACCATGGGTTGCCTGAATTAAAGCGATACCGCACATTGCTGAAATGTGACCTCACCCATCAACAATTCTGACTCGAAAGGCGCGCGTGATTTTCAACTCTGAATGCCAACGCGGGATATCAGAGATCGAGCCACGCCAAGACTAGATGAAACTTAAGAATTTCATTTTTGGCTCTTCTGCAATTGTTGCAGTGGTTTTCTTTTTTAGCTGCTACATTTTGGTTCAGCATGTTTTTGAGCGCACGATTCGAAGCAATGCGGTTCAAACTTCGAATACGCTGGCTAAAGTGACATTTGCGTCGATGTATGAATTGATGAGTACGGGATGGACGCACCAACAAGCTGAATCATTTATTCAAGCAACGAGTTCTGCAGCGAAAGATTCAAGCGGTGTCATTCAAATTTATCGCGGCCCGATTGTGGCAGAAATTTACGGGGAAATTAAACAACCTCATTTTGATGAAGCGATTCAAAGTGCGATTCAACATAACAAGCCTCTGGTACTCGCCGCGCCGTCATTGCTAGAAGATTTTTTTGATTCGCGGGAAAAAATTACGACGCATGTCAATCCGGGCGAAGTTCGGTATGTTTTCCCGTTATCTGCAGAAGAAAAATGCTTAAAGTGCCACGTCAATGCAAAAACTGGCGATGTATTAGGCGTTATTGATGTTCGGCAAAATATTCAAACAGCGATTGATGCCTCTCGAAAAGAAATGGGTCAATCTCTTTTAGCGCTTTCGGTTCTCGCATTGCTTGGCGCTTTCTTTGTGGTACGGCTTGTGAGTCGGCGTATTGATCACTCGATTTCAACCATTGAAAGCAGCGTTGAGCAAATTAACCAGATCGATGATTTAAGCCATTTGCAGCTTGCGAAACGTGATGCAGGATTTATTGAGTTCCAAAGAATATTTTCATCGATTCAAGATCTTTCTCAGAAATTGCATGACACAGCCGTTGATAAAGACATCTTGAAATTTGAGATCAGCCTGTTAGAAAAATTTGTGATTACCTCTGATGTTGTCAGAGATTGGAGAGAATATATTTGCCAGCTTCTAGAGGATATTAATCAGATTTTAGAAGCACACGTGATGTTTTCGATTTTTAAAATCGATGAAGAGCTATTCGACTTAGAGCTATTTTGGAGAATTCAACCCTCTCCATCCACATTGAACATGATGGAAGCGCACATTCGACAAGCATTGCGCTCCCATACCCGATTTGGCGATTTAGCCACGGTGAATATTCACCACAACGTTGCGAATAGAAAAGAAAATAATTTATTAGAGCTGACAGAGAATGATGTTCGGCTACGCGTTAAATCATTTTTCGTCGATACGCCAATGATTGGCGGAATTGTTGGAATTGGCGTTCATGCGGATGTACCCGTTGATGAAACCCGTCACCTTGTCATGGATAGCGTACTTTCAACCCTGCTAAATGTGATTGGCTCCGTCAAAGCAATTTATAAGTACACGCGCGACCTTGAGTATTATGCAACCCGCGATCCACTGACTGATTTATATAATCAGCGTGTATTTTGGGAAATGCTTGGCTATGAAACGATTCGTGCTCATAAGCATCAGTACCACTTTGGTCTTCTTCTTCTTGATTTGGATAACTTCAAAACCGTCAATGATGGTTACGGTCATCATATTGGCGATCAATATCTTCAAGAATTCGCTAAAACAGTACAAAAAGCACTGCGTAATGATGATGTTTTCTCTCGATATGGTGGAGATGAGTTTGTAATTATTTTACCCGAAAGTAATTTTCAAGAAACAACCGAAGCCGCGAAACGCATTCTTCAAACAGTTGAGCAAATGTCTATTAGTGCGCCGGACGGTTCTATTATTAAGGGAACCACTTCGATCGGCATGGCGGTTTACCCTGAGCACGCAAAAGAACCAAAAGACTTATTTTTATTTGCAGATAACCTGATGTACAAAGCCAAATCTGAGGGTAAAGATCGCGTCTCGATTCCTTCAGAACAGGACGTCATGGAAGCCTTTAGGGATATTAGCCAGCGGAGCGTTCAAGTTCTTAATGCAATTGAAGAAAAACAAGTCATTCCTTATTTTCAGCCTATTTTAGATGTCAAAACAGGAGAAATTGCCGCTTATGAATGCCTAAGCCGCTTGGAAATTGACGGGCAAATTTTGCGTGCAGATCAGTTTATTGAAATTGCAGAGAAAATGGGGGTGATTCATCGGATGGATATGATCGTGATTGAGCGAGCGCTCACCGAAATTAAAGATCACCATTTTGATGGATATATTTTCTTTAATTTATCACCGAGGTCTTTGGTGTTGAACGAATTTGCACACTCAGTACAACAAATTGTTAAAAATAGTGGCATTCCACCTGAACGGATTGTTTTTGAAATCACAGAGCGTGATTCTGTTCGAAATATGAGCTTGCTTGAAAGTTTCTTGAGCGATTTAAAATCGGCAGGGTTTAAGCTTGCCTTAGATGATTTTGGATCTGGATTTTCATCCTTCCATTATTTAAGGCGTTTCCCTGTTGATATTTTAAAGCTAGAGGGCGATTTTATTATGAATATTTTAAGAGACCCCAGAGACCACGTTTTTGTGCGTAATATGAATGATTTGGCACATCAGCTTGGAATTAAGGTGGTTGCTGAGTTTGTGGAAGATCAAGAAGTATTAGATGAGCTGGCTAAAATTGGCATTGATTTAGCACAGGGTTATCATATAGGACGCCCATCCCCTCACCTTGGGGATGAAACTTCGTGGAAAAAACCCCACTAAATTTTAATTAACTCATGCGCAACAGAAGCTAAGCTTTGAGCTAATTTCTCATTTCGAGGTAGAACATAATTTATGTCAGCGTACTTTGGCACAGATTGTGTTCTACTTGTAATCAGAATAATTTTTGTATTTTTATTTTTTGATTCGGATGCGCGTAAAGCTAAAGATACAGCAACGCCATTTAGACATTTCAATTCACCTGCGACAATCAAAATATCAAAATCTTCCTGTGTTAAATGGCGAAGGGCAGATAGGCCATCATCAACAAAAGTAATTTGAACAGGAAAAGTAGAGAGAATACTTTCATATAAAGATCGCATCATTCCTGATGACTCAGCGAGCAGTATACGGTATTTTTTATGAGAGAAATTAGCTTGGATCTTGAGTAATTTTTGCTCTATGCTTGCAGAGTCTTTGATACTGCGACGCTCTAAATCAGCAATATCTCTTAATAAATCAATATAAGAGAGTAAACAACTTGCTATATGATGGTCTATACTCAATTCATATTCGGATAATTTATTCTCTAAATGATGACAAACAGCCGTGATACTGGGAATACCATGGGTGCCGCCGCTCCCTTTAAGGCTGTGAACATGTCGATAAATATCATCGAAAATATCTTTGCTATAATTTTTTTCTAAATCAAAAATTAAATTCTCTATGGTATCGCATCGCTCGGGCAGCTCTTCAACAAAAGAGGCCCTCATTTTCTCTAGCAACAGTTGAAATTTATCCAAATTAGATTCCATTATCGTCACCTTTGCATTGATATAACATTTTACCTCAATACTAAAAAATTTATGTCGATGATCATTGCTAGAGGGAAGAAAATTTTATGAGAATAAAAACATGAAAAATTTACAAATAAACAT
>CAZWRK010000182.1:0-6671 GCA_964635875.1 uncultured Aquaspirillum sp. | reverse complement strand
CGGCGGACAAATGGCGCAAGAAGCAGGCGATGAGCTTAAAGCTGATGCCCCATTGCGCTTGCCCGTCTTGCAGACCGCGATAAATACCGTTTAAAGCGGTTTCAAACGGCAGGCCGCGGTCGGTGTGGGTTTGCGGGTCGAAGAATACTTCGGTATGCACCACGCCTTGTTCATGGCAGCGGCGCAAGTAGGCCAAAGTCAGTTGATAAAAGTCATCTTCGTCGCGCAGCACATCGGCACCGGCATAGTACAAATCTAAAAACGACTGCAGATCTTCAAATTGATACGCGGCGCGCAACGCCTCGACCGAGTCATACGGCAGGGTAATCTGATGCTTTTGCGCCAAGGCAAACAACATTTCCGGCTCCAGCGAACCTTCGATGTGCAAATGCAATTCGATTTTGGGCAAACGGTGAATCAGAGCGGAGAGTTCAGGAGAGAGTGACATCGCAGGAATCCAATCAAAGGGGCGGCATCATACGCGATTGCGCTGCCGAAGCCACCACTCTATGAGAAAACACCGCGAGACTCAAAACCCGAGTCTATGCCCCTCGTGCAGGCCTGCCTGTGCAACGAAACACAGCATTCCATGCGAAAAAAACATATTCAAATACAAATCAAAATTCATAAACCATCGAAATTTATGAAATTTGACGTGACACAACCCAAAACAAAGCCAAATACTCTACTATTCTTCCCCTTAGACGACTGAATAACGTGGACATTCTCGATGCTTGCAAAAAAGCCTGATGCCTTTGACGGCCCTCTTGCAGCCTTACAGGCTTTGCGACCCAATTGCGAACCAAACGATCTCGCCATTGTCGATATTGCCTTACGTGACTATGTCACTTCGGCAAAATCGATGGTCGCTGTGGCAAAATTACTCGGTGAGTTTTCGCGTCATACCGGATGGGTTGTCATTCACGATCTGACTTTGCGCATCGGTGAATACCACGCGCGCGTAGATCATCTCCTCATCAACCGCAATTTCGACGTCTTTTTACTCGATTCGAGCATTGGCAGCAGCCTGATTAAAGTCGATAACAAAGGCCAATTCTCTCGGCAATGCCCCGGCACCACCCGCGTCGTCCCCCAAGAATCACCGCTGGATCTGCTTACCCGCCGCATGCAAATCATGCGCAGTATTTTGCCGCGCGTGCTAGCGGCTGTTCGGCCAGAATCCGCGCAAAGCGGACTCAAACCAAATGTGATGGGGTATTTCTTGCTGTCGCCGGGGGTGAGTGTCGTGCGACCGGGCGGCTTTGGCAGTGTCGATACGCGGGCGTTTATCCCGATGGATCACATCATCAAAGAGCTCAACCACTACGGGGCCAGTTCAGGTTCGATGACCGCAGCCTCGCTCGCGGCCATGAATCAGTTTGATGCTAAAACGCTGCAAGCCTTTGGCGAGAGACTCGCCGCCATGCACCGCCCCGACCCGACCCCGAGCCTGCAAATGCTCCGCCTGCGTTACCCGCCGCCACCCAAAGTCGAAACCGAAGAAGAAATCGCCCAAAAGCGTGCGCAACAATACAGCTGCCACAATTGCGGTGACGACCACTTCAAAATTCGCCCAATGCGGATGGGGGGCGATGCGTTGGCCTGTGGAAAATGCGATGCGGCGTATATGTTGATGCAACTATTCCGCTGCAAAAATCGCCCGTGCTCGGCCAAAATTGAGCCGTCGGACGAAGCAGGAAAAATCGTTGTCAAATGCGAACGCTGCCAAAAACAGAAAATTTTGAACGCAGCAGGATGAGGCGAGTCGCTCGCCTCATGTTTTTGGCGACTACAGCAGCGCGATAATCTGGCGCGTTAATTGCTGTGTATTCAGAACGCGGGTCGGTTGCACATCGGGCGTCCCCCAGCCCTGCGCTAAGCAACGACTCACCGCCTGCTCAATCCGTGTCGCCGCCTCGTGTTCTTGCCACCACACCCGCGCAAGCAGCGCGACAGACAAAATCGCTGCGACCGGATTGGCCACCCCTTGCCCCGCAATATCGGGCGCAGAACCATGCACCGGCTCGGCAATCGCTGCATCATCGCCGACGTTTAACGATGGTGCCATGCCCAAACCACCACCCCACACCGCCGCCAAATCCGACAAAATATCACCGTATAAATTCGGCGCGAGCAACACATCAAACGGCTCCGGCTTGGCCGCCAACTGATACGCTGCCGCATCGACCAGCAGTTCATCGACCGCGATCTGCGGATAATCCCGACTCACCGCCCGCGCCGCATCCCGAAACAAACCGTCGGTCAACGGCATGATGTTCGCCTTATGAATAATCGTTAGCCGCCGCCGCGCCAATCGAAACGCCTGATCCGCGACTTTCAAGCTGGCCGCACGGGTGATGCGCCGCGTCGCCGTCGCGGTTTCGCCGTCAGAATGCTCTTCGCCGATATACAAATCCTCGGTATTTTCACGCACCACCAATAAATCGACCCCCGCCCGCGCACCAGCCATCTGCGGCGAAACTGTCGGCCGCAAATTGGCATAGCAGGCCAAACGCCGCCGCAATTCGACGATCGGCGAACGATAGCCCTCGACCTTACGCGCAGGCGAGCTGACCGCGCCAAACAACACCGCCCCGCACGCTTTCGCCAATTCAAAGGTGTCTTCCGGCAGCGCCACGCCGCGATGCTCAAAGCAGTCCCAGCCCGCTTCGGCTTTAACGATTTCAATATCAGGCAACACGCTCAACAAGACCTGCACCGCCATCGGCACCACTTCATGACCAATACCATCTCCGGCAATCACACATAGGCGACGAGGAGAAGGTGAATTTATCGGAGTCTGCATGATCAAGCACCTCTATAAAAACATCGAAAAACCAATGAAATTGGCCGAAAAAAGCATAAAAACACGCGCTGTCATCGTAGCGTAATCCGAATGCATCCGGCCAAGAAAATCGCACGACTTTTGGCTTTTTTCGGGCCAGAGAATTTACCGACTGCCGGGGCTCACGTATGATCCGCCGCGAGTGATGGTGCCCAATCGGGTGAAACGGGAATACGGTCGATGCCGTAGCTGCCCCCGCAACTGTAAGCGAAGAATCCACAACCAAATCCCACTGAGGCGATGCCTTGGGAAGGGGGGGGTGGGTGATGACGCGCAAGCCAGGAGACCGGCCATCACCTGATCAGTCAACGCGAGCGGAACCGGACGGGGTGTGCCGGAGGATTCCGCAATCATCACACAGACCGCTCGGGCTGTGCCTGATCTATCCCTCGCTCGCGCTGGCGTTTAACTCGAGGGAAACATCCATGTTTCGCACACCACGCACGCCGGTCGCCGCGCTGCTGTTGGGCGTTGTCGCGCTCAATATCGCCGCTTGGGGCTGGGCATTCGCCGTTTTTGCAGACCAACCGACACTTTTTGCCACCGCCTTTTTGGCCTACGTTTTTGGCCTACGCCATGCCGTCGATGCCGACCATATTGCCGCGATTGATAACGTCGTCCGCAAGCTGATGCAGGCCGGACAAAAACCGATTTCAGTCGGCTTTTATTTCTCCATCGGCCATGCCTCTTTGGTCGCCATTGGCGTCGGCATCATCGCTACCGCCACCAGTCATCTTCAAAACCAGTTTGAACATTTCCGCGAAGTCGGCGGTTTGATTGCAATGGGTATTTCTGCCTTTTTCTTATTGGTGGTCGGCCTCACCAATCTCAGCTTTTTGCGCACCCTTTGGCAGCAGTTTTGCCGAGTGCGACGCGGTGAAGTCGTCGCCGAACACGAACTCAACGTCTTGACCAGCGGCGGCGGTGTTTTGGCGCGCCTACTGCGGCCCCTGCTCGCCACGGTCTCAAAAAGTCGGCATATGATTTTTGTCGGATTTTTGTTTGGCTTGGGCTTTGATACCGCCACCGAAATTGCCTTGTTTTCGGTCGCGGCAGGCCACGCCTCCGAAGGCAATAGTCTGAGCGTGATTATGGTGTTCCCCGCCATGTTTGCGGCGGGCATGATTTTAATCGACACCCTCGACAGTATCCTGATGGTCGGCGCGTATGGCTGGGCCTTCGTCAATCCCCTGCGCAAGCTCTGGTACAACCTCACCCTCACCTTTGTTTCGGTGGTGGTCGCGCTGGGCATTGGCGGACTCGAAACCCTCGCCTTGCTCGCGGAAACCTTGGAATTAACGGGGCCGATTTGGGATGTCGTCGCCTCGCTCAATGAAAGCATGGCGCACTTTGGATATGGTGTGATCGCGCTCTTTTTATTGAGCTGGTGCGCCGCCGTCGGGATTTATCACCTGAAAGGCTATGACCGCCTCGCCGTAGGAACCGCCAAATGAGAACCCACGATCGCCATATCCTGATGTGCACCGGCAGCCGCTGCACCGAAAACGGCCAGCACGCCGAAGCGCTCTTTAAAGTGCTCGGCCAGCGCCTCGATGCTGAACCCGACTTGCGCGTCAAACGCACCCGCTCGCACTGTTTTGCGGTGTGCAAAAACGGCCCCGTCATGGTCGTTTACCCCGATGGCGTCTGGTATCACCAGCTCAACGCCGACGCCGTTCAACGCATTGTCACCGAGCACCTCATAGGGGAACAGCCAGTGACCTCTCACGTCTTTCATCGCCTTGGTGAAGGCGACCTGCCCACGGAACCGACCCCATGACAAGCGACGCGATTTATGTGTTGAGCCACGCCAGTACCGACCTCAACGCCATCGAGCTGGCCCGCGCCCACCTTCCGGCCGACTTTCCCACGGTCCACAGCGTGCATTTACAAACGCTCTCCAACGCCGAAGATGTGAAACGCTATCTCGCCGACCGCCCCGCGCGTCGCCGCCTGTTTATCGTGCGCGTCTTGGGGCGCTGGCAAAGCGTCGCCAGTTTGTTGGCCCTGCGCGAACAGGTCTTGGCGCAGGGTGACGCCTTGGTGCTGCTCAACGGCACGGGCGACGATGACCCCGAATTGGCCGCCGCCTCCACCGTCGCCCCGTCGCTTCTCGCGCGCCTGAATCCCTACTTTCAGACGGGTGCGGGCGTGGGTGCGGGGCTATGCGATGCCGCCAATGCCGTTTGGCAACACGATTGGCCGGTGCATGCCCCTGCGACCTTGCCTGACCACGGCCTGTATCACCCCGAGCTGACCGGCGAAGCCTCGCTCGCGGCATGGGAAGAACACGTCCGGCAACCGACATGGCCGACGGTCGGCATCGTGTTTTATCGGGCGCATTACGTGTCGGGCAATACGCACTTTATTGATGCGTTGGTCGATGCCCTCGCCGCACAACACCTCAACGCCCTGCCGATTTTCACCGCCTCACTGCGCAAGCTCGATGCCGATGGGCAGCCGCTCGCATGGGCATGGCTCACGCAAGACGGCGCGGCCCGCGTCGATGCGGTGATTCAAACCACCGCCTTTTCGCTCAACAGCCCCCAGCAAGACTTCGAAGACCCGCTCACGCTCGCGCTTGATGTGCCGGTGATTCAGGCCATCACCAGCCAAATGACCGAGGCCGAATGGCGCGACTCGCCACGGGGTCTGAATCCGCTCGATACCGCAATGAGCATCGCGCTGCCCGAATTTGATGGGCGCGTGATTGGGGTACCGATCGCTTTTCGTGCGCCCCACGGCAGCGGCTACACCGTTCACCGCGAACGGGTGAAACGCCTCGTCGAGATCGCCGCCGGTCACGTTCGCCTGCGCCAAAAACCCGCCGCCGCAAAACGCATTGCCTTTTTGCTGACTAATGCCAGCGGCAAAGCCGCGCAAATCGGCAATGCAGTGGGACTCGATGCACCGGCTTCACTGTGGTCGATTGTGGCGGCGATGGCGGCAGAAGGGTACACCGTCGAAAATCTCCCCGCCGACAGCACTGCCCTGATTCATGGACTGATTGATCGCGGAGCCTACGATCAAGACTATTTGACCAGCGAACAAAAAGCGCAGGCCTTGGCGCGGGTGTCGGGAGTGAAATATGGGCGCTGGTTTGCCGAACTTCCCGCCGATCTGCAAGCGGCAATGATCGCGCAATGGGGCGCGCCGCTGGGCGAAGCGTATACCGATAACGGGGATTTGATTTTTGCCGGACAAACGTTTGGCAACATCTTAGTCGCGCTGCAACCGCCACGCGGCTACGGACTCGACCCCGATGCGATTTACCACGCCCCCGACCTGCCCCCGACCCATCACTATGTGGGGTTTTACCGCTGGCTGGTCAAAGAATGGGGCGCAGATGCGATTGTCCACGTCGGCAAACACGGCACCCTCGAATGGCTTTCCGGCAAGGGCGTCGGCCTCTCGGAAACCTGTTTCCCTGATGCGATTCTCGAAGGCGTGCCGCTGTTTTACCCGTTTATCGTCAACGACCCCGGCGAAGGCTCCCAAGCCAAACGCCGCGCCCACGCCGTCATCATCGACCACCTGATGCCGCCGATGGGCCGCGCCGAAAACTACGGCGTGCTCGAAGAACTGACGCACTTGGTCGATGAGTATTACCGCGTCGAAATGCTCGACCCGAGCAAACTCCCGCAGCTGCGGCAGCAAATCCTCGCCAAGATCAAAGCCGCCAACCTTGATCAAGATTTGCACGAACACGGCCATGCCCACCACGATCATGGGCGGCACGACCACGACCACGACCACGACCACGGACACGACCACGGACACGATCACGGACACGATCACGGACACGATCACGGACACGATCACGGAC
>CAZWRK010000181.1:0-6719 GCA_964635875.1 uncultured Aquaspirillum sp. | reverse complement strand
CCAGCAACCGTGCTACGTGGTCACGCCAGGCGATGTTCTTGGCTTGGATACGGTTTGGTGCGATGTACGGGCAGGTAAGGCCGGTGAGCAGCGCCTGTTCTGCCAGCCAGGAGATGCCAAGGGAGGTCTTGCGGAACTTCCGACCAGCACGAAGGATCTTGAACCGTGCAGGATCGTTTAAAACCTCAAGCTGTTTGCTATGAGGTTTACCCGGAGCAAAGACGTTGATGTTTACTGTACCCATCCGAGAGGGCCTATAGGCTTGCAGCCCTCCCCTCGGACAGGTTCGACCTACGATTCCAGTGTCTTAAGAGCTGCCATTACCTCTTCTGATATTTGGTCAATATGTATGATTTCATCTTCACCACGGACAACATTACGCTTCGTAAGCCATTCTGGCATAAGAAACGCTGCCTGATCCTCGTCGTACTCCTCAGCGAAGTCTTTGATGAACCTAACCAGCTCTTCTTGTCTGACATACAGCTTAGTACCCTGACGGATGTCTGACGGTCTTTCTGATATCTCTTCAAGCAGTTCTCGAACAAATCTCTTAACCGATTGGTGCATCACTCACCCCTCGTGACTACAAAGTTGTTCACCTGTACCGCTGTCTCTGGGGCGCCCTGATATATCTTTACCATCTCGAACAACAGTTTTTGGTGAGCGAAGCTGCCTCGTTTGGATTGCTCGACAACCTTATCCATGATCTTCGGAATAGCAGCATAAATCTTTCCTGAAGTGGTCTTAAACAGCATCTGCACGAAGTCCTGATCTTGAATGGCGTTGTAATAGGTCTGCCGGTTAATCTTCGCCGCTTCACAGAGGGCTGTTATGGTATCGAACTCGCCAGTGTCCAACGCTTCAAGTAACCTCTTTCGTTCAGGGGTTAAAACGTCTAGTGCTGTCGAGTCCGTTTCTACCATATCGTTTCTCCTACCTTACTGCCTATCGGGTTGTGCGTCTAGCTTGGTGAGTTCGGCGTCGATCTCTCTATCAAAGTCAATTCTTCGTTTCGTTCGGTATGCTTCGTGCGACTTTTTCTGGTAAACAACTTTCATCCGCTCCAGCACCTCGCGTACCGCTGCCTGTTCAATCGCCCCGATAAAAGCCCGCCACTCTTCCTCATGCCAGTGGAGGTCAGCGCGGGCAAAGGCAGCGGCTAGACCCTTGAAGTTCTTGGAGCGAGCAAGTTCGTGTAGCTCATCAGTGGTCATGCGTCTTCTCCTTCGTCGGAGGCGGCTGGCGGATTTACCATTGAACCCGCTACTTCTTTGGCTATTCGGATATAGTGTGACCAACAACTGTCGCACCAACGGTAATTACTTGACCATTGACCACACCGCTTACACTTCGTCTCACTCATTGGGTGTTCCGATCCAACACACGCTGTTTGCAGTCGGGGCATTGGTAGTAATCCTCGCCTCGTTTACCTTGCACCTTCACCAACACTAACCGACTCCACTTGTACGGTTCGGAGTAGTGTTCTCGTATATCCTCGGGTATGTCTCCTCCGTCCCAAGAGGCATCGCAGTGAGGGCAATTGCCGTATAGGTCTTCCATCTCACTCCTCCGTCCGTAGCTCATGCTGCTTTTTCAGCCACTTGGGACGACCTTCAATAATCTCTTCGTCTTTTCGCACATTCGGTAGCCGCTTCCAGAACCCCGGCACCGTCTTTTTCGCGTCCTCATCCCACCGGGCACTCACGAAACGGTACACGTCACCACCAGCTGAAAGGGCGTACAACACGTTTCCCTGCGATTTCAGTATCTGGACGAACCGATCCTCATTGAGCGTAGTCATACATTCCCTCCCATCTTTCACCTTGTAGTAGCGTCCTGGTGTCATAATGCCTCCACAGTTACTGCTAATGCTGTTTCTGGGCCAATATCGAGTAATGCCTTGAGCTTGTCCCGTTCGTATTCGCCGACGTCGAAGCTGACTTTCCAGCTGCCATCAATCTTAGGGCCGGTCAGGCTCACCTTGTCTGCGTTGAATTGGATCATTGTCCTCTTTTCTCTTGCCAGAGCTCATTGCGCTCCTTCACCAGATTCAAGAATTCATCAAACTTTAATGTGACCATCACAGGTCTGTGGTTCGCAGAATGAACGAGTATCGGAGTCTTCTTGCCAGCTTGCGATTCCGCTTGCTCCCAGTACTGCCAGAGCTGGAATTTCTCGCTGTTCTTGCACTCCACGGAATACGGGAAGTCGGGGCTGTATATGTCTGTCTTGAAGTGGCTCCAGGCACCGCTCATCGGCATCCGCATGGCTTCAATGTCTAGGTAACTGCGGATCATGCGGGCGACTTCCCGCTCTAACCGTGATCCCTTTGCTTTGGGTGATTTCAGTGTCATATGGAGAACTGCTTGAACTTTCGGTGGTATTTGGTCGGCAGTCGGTAGGTCTTGAAGCCGTCGGGATATTCTTTGATCTTTATGCCACGATCAGCCAGCATCTTTGCGTAAGTGTTCTCGAAGAACGCAGCATCTGAGTTGGCGGCTATCTTGATCTCTTTGGCGTAATCCTTGACATTCTGCTTTTCTCTCTTGGCTCGCCATTCGTTCGTCATCCTGCCAGCACACTTTTTGCAGTACGATTTCACCTTTCCGTAGTGCTTGTAGAACTCGCTCAATTGCTTGTCCGCCTTACACTTTGAACACACCTTCATAGCTTGCTTGCACCATATGCCAAGGCCAATACTACGACCCCCGCAATCAGAATCCATACGATGTTTTCCATTGATGCCTCCCAGCGGAACTCGTGATGAGACGGCTACCCCAGCGGATAGTTCTCCTGGACGGAGAGGTCGCTGTTAGTAATCGCACGAGTTCCAGTGGGAGGGCACCACCGAAGTGATGCCAACCGCTGTCATTGGTTGTGTTTCTTGTCGCCGGCTTGCTTGAAACGTTCGGCTTCAACCTCGCTCAGCTCTTCTAGGTTGTTGGAAGGCTTGCTCACGTCTGGGACGTCATGCAGGTCGTAGTAGACGGTTCTACCGGTCGCGTAGGCTGCATACCGTTCGCATCTCGCTCCGAGGCTGTGCTCCCATCCTGGGATCATGAACACGGCGTCGACGCGATGGATGAGGTCGAGGCAGCAATGCATCGCTTGCCGGTAGTACTCCATCGTCGCGGGCACGTAGTCGTTGTTGGTATGCGGCACGATCGGGGTGTGACCCTTCTCGAACAGCTTGAGCGCGTAGTGTCGGGCGATCTGCGTATTGATCCCTTCGTTCGGCCCCGTAAGCGGGCCTGCGACGTAGATCACCTTGGCAGCTCGATTGCATCCCACGTAGGGCTGCTGCTTCTTCACCGGCGGTATACCCCTTTCTAGGAATCGCTGGATCCAGGGTGGGTGGCACGGGCTAGCGGTGAGGATGCGGTGCATCCGTCGTCAGTCCGTACCGTTGTCGGTTCTCGACTGCCTGCCGTCGCTGTTCAGCGTCCAGTTCCAAGCGTTCGACACGCTTTTCCAGTTCACCGATCAGTTGGGCAGCCTTTTCCAGGTAAATCTGAATCTGGGTTTTTAAACCAGCCACGTAACTTGTCCGTCCTTTCAGTAGTCGTTCGGGATCGCCTTGCGGAATGGAATCCACTCGGCGCGGATAAAGGAGAGATCGAAGCGGTCGGCATCTTGGTTGACCATATACTCGACGATGAATCCACCGACGTCTGGCGCGAGGCCGAGGCGTCTCAGGAACTCCGTCTGGGACTGGAAACAACCTGGGTGCATGAAGAACACGTTGCGGTAGTCGGGCAAGATTGCCGTGACATGGTAGTGACCGGAGACAACCAGCTTCGGCTTTTCGCCTGGCGGGAAGTTCTCGATCAGTTTCTGGCCGCGGTAGCTGCGGGCGTACGGGACGCCCCCGGCTCCGTGGTGGAGGTAGGCACGCATCCCGAACGGTAAGTCCAGGAATGCGCCGTACTCGCCGAGGTACACCATGTCGTCTCGTTGGTCACAGACCCGTTTGACGACGTTGACCCCGGAGTTGGTCATGAAGCTCAAGTCGTGGTTCCCAGAAATGAGGTAGGTGGTTATCCCTTTCTCTTTCGGATAATTCGCCACAGCATACGCCACTTGGTCATCCGCACCATGAAACAACACCTCCAACTCCCAGCCGCGGTACATTCTCGTGCCCTCAAGCAGGTCGCCGGCATGGAGCACCGTGTCGATCCCTTCGTCGGCGAACCGCCGGTAGATGGATTTCAGGTGCGTCAGCTGTTGGTGCTTGCTGCACATGTGCGTATCCGAGATGATGCCGATCTTAACCACGTTACCTTTGAAGCGTCTGGTATCGATCTCGTGCACTTTGTCGGTGATCTGCGGACGCTTCACGAGCTGGAAACCCATGGCCTCCAATTGCTTGAGCATCGTCTGCGGATCGGGTGATCCGGCTTCCGGCGTTACCACCGGCACAGGGTCGTTGAACGGAAGGCCCGTGTAGCGTTGACGCTTCAGCCCCATCCGTTTCGCTTTGTTCTCGATCGATACCCACGATCTGGATAATTGCTTCAAGAGTTCATCCCTGGAAGCCATCGGCCACAGTTTCGTGAGTAACGCAACATCGTCATCAGACCAGGGTGCGCCCCTCATCATGAGTCACCTTCCTTCGTTCGTATTTCTGACAGCGGTCTGTAAATGTGCTCCCACAAGGCAGCGAAAACGCTGGGATCTTCTGGGGCACTCCTCGGGCCTATCTCCGGGGAGAACCCCCGACGTTTCCGCCAGGGCTTTCGTTGACTTACGGGTTCGCTTTTTTTAGGTTGTCCCGAAACGTTTTGATGTCGCTTCTGAGACGGTGGAGGTAGACGTACAGGGATGACAGCTTGTGTTTCGCTTTGTTCGGTATGTGCTGGGGAGTCGCTTGGAGAATCCATTGGATGAACGGTTCTATGAGCGACAGCAGGTCTTCGTAGATCGCCAGGGTCAGCTTGAGGTTGACTCTCGCGTCGATCTTATGCAGGTTGGCTACCGCGACGAAGGGTGTCCTGTCGAACACCGCTTCGGTGTGGCAGACGAGTTGGCAGTGGAAGCAGACAAGTACCGCCATGCCGAGCCGTGACGGGTCTGTCATCGGTTCGGCCTTGATCTGTACCTGTTCGAGTGAGTGGCCGCAGACCGGACAGAACAGCATCACCGCTCTGCTACTCCTTTCTTTTCCATGAGGCGCTGACCATCGTGCCCCGTTTGGATTTCTTGAACACCAGGTCATCGGACAGTTGTCGCATCAGTCGTATGCCACGGCCATGTTCCGCCCAAAGGTCGAAAACCGAGTCTTGGAGCAGCTGCGGTTCGTAGCCGGAGCCGGTATCACCGATCAGCAGGCGGACGGTTGTTACACCGAGTACCAGGATGATGATGATCCGTGCGCCATTGTTTCGTTGGTTGGCTTGGATTGCGTTCGCCATTGCTTCTGCAAAAACGATGCTCACCTTGGAAGCGGTATCGCTGTCGAGAAACGTCACGAACTGGGTCAGTAGGTCACGCCCCCTGTCGAGGGCCGATTCCGTCGGATACAAACCGGCGAACCGTATCATGTCGAATATCCCTCCTTCCTCTCCTTCCTGGTCAGGTGGGCATGCTCTTATTGCACGAAGGGGTCGAAGCCTCGTGTGGAAGAAGAACCTGACCAAGAAGCAGGGGAGGAAGGTATCTACCTGTGAAGGTGCAATCTCGCTCTCTTCATGCAGCAGGTCAGCCGTTCACCGGAGTAGTCCGTCGGACAAGCAATACAGCAAGTCCTCTCGCCATATGAACTCGGAGCGACCGGCATATGGGCACAGGCTGACTAACGTCATCGCTGCTGCATGAAAAGAACCAAAAAGGGGGCTACAAATGAGCGCCTTGGTGACGAATACGTCAGGCGTCTTTGTAACCCCGGAGTACCGGGCGGCGAACGTTCGGAGTACCTACAGTCCGCCGATGGGTAACTTGTTAGATATTTAGTATATCAAACAATGCGCTCTGGTTTATCCACAACTTTTCTCAGACGACGCGCCTCGACGCCTTTCTTCGAGAACTCCTTGTAGTCAAACCCTTTCTCTTTCCGTTTTTCTGCAGAGAGCTTGCCCATAGCCCTCGCCGCTTCGTTTTTCTGCATAAGGCCTCCTGTCTACCGCCATCCTTTGGGCAGTATCACATTCGTGGGTACTTTCTTTGGAAACAGCGCTTTTACCTCGTCTTCTGAATGACCGGCGATACCTGTCCCGATCTTCGTGACGTAGAAATATTTGTCCGGTGTTTCTTTTGCGAATGAAACGAACCGTGTGATCGCAGCCTTCATGTCATTCAATCCGCTCATAGTCGGGACCGCGTACGATTGCCCTTGCAAACCCTCACCCTGTCCCTCGATCGCTCCGAACAGTTTTACGGCAGATTTTGCAGCCCCTCCTGCGTGGCTGCCCTCCGCATTACTGCCGAACACAAACACCTCGTCGTCCCGCAATGACTCGATATTCTCTGGAGTAACCGTCGGACGATATCGCTGCAGCGTAGGAAATATTTCCTGAACAAACTGTTCGCATTGATCATTGATTTTTTTGAAAGCAGCAGCCCTAGCAGCATCCCAAGCAGCAGCCTCAGCAGCATCCCAAGCAGCCCCAGCAGCATCCCCAGCAGCCCTAGCAGCATCCCAAGCAGCAGCCTCAGCAGCATCCCAAGCAGCAGCCCCAGCAGCATCCCCAGCAGCCCTAGCAGCATCCCAAGCAGCAGCCTCA
>CAZWRK010000180.1:0-6765 GCA_964635875.1 uncultured Aquaspirillum sp. | reverse complement strand
AATTCTTCGTTGGATCGAAACCATTTAGCACGGTCTTTACGAATAGGATGCAAAAAAGTATCAATCATGTGATTGTCTATTATTGTATGCCTATTACGTACAGAATCGTCTGGATTTGGGATTGTATCCATCCTCATGACTGCTCTAACGGTCAAGATAAAAGAGTCATAAGTTATTTTTCCGCGCTCACTCTGACATAATTTAAACGCCTCTGACAAGAGTTGGTATGTTTTGTTGGCTTTTACCTTGAAAAACATGTAAGAAATACATTCCAAGCATTCTCCAAAGTTATTCGTAGGAAGGACGTTGTATTCCTGTGTTGTTGTTCGAGAAAGAAACCCCAATACTTCAGAATCTTCGGTCGACCAATATATTTCTTTGGCGTATTCCTCGGATATCGATAATGGATAATGACGATGATGTGAAATGAAGGGTTTGGCATTAGACTTCCAATTAAGAAAACGCTTATCAGCGTCGTACTTATGGTTTGGAAACATTTCTGCTCCGATGTTTGGCCAATCTGGATATATGTCAGAATAAGCCTCAGTTACTATTTTTCTTGTTTTCGTACAGAGTTCAAAATATTCAGTATGAGTCATAATTTTGTGGTGGTGGGTTGTTTAACTTAGTTATATATAGAAATTTGATAAGAACAATAATGTTCTTATCGTACTATACCTCAATTCATAGCTAAAAAAGAGGACGGAATCACCCGCCCTCTTTTAAACAGATGTTTTATCTCGGCAATGGGGCGCCAAAATACGTGCCAATACTGGCTGGGCTTGGTTTTTCTTTTCTGGAGACTTCTTTCTCCGCTTCAGTCATCTTGGGCACTTTTTCACCGGAGACTTGACGAAAATCCACATCAATTGGTTTGATGGGTTCACGGGTTTTCTCGATCACTCCACTCGGTTGAATATGAACATGGAAGCAGCCGTTAGGATGACGCACGAAAGAAAGGGCGTAACCCGAAATTCCACTTGCGTCATCTGTGACGGTTGAGCCCAAAACTTCCATTGGGATATCAATTTCCTCAGTTTTGGTTTGATCTTCCAAACGATCAGGTTCCAGGTGAATTTTCTCGACGGGATGACCGGTCTTGGGATTCACCGCACGAGGTTGAAGTAAGTAACGGGTTTTTCCGTCCTTGTCGATGATCATGTGTGTAAGCATTCCGCTTGCACCCGTGGCTGTGTCCGTGTTTTGTTCGCGAAGTTTGAATACAGTGAGTTTCATGGAGTTAGTGGTTTAAAAAGGAGTTATTTCCTTCTCAAGGTACTATACCACAATATCACGGAGCAAAAACAATCTCAAAAGCCTCATTTTTATATGTACAAACTACAATAAATTCTGCCGATGGCTCCATCCTACAGCTTTTATACTTTATATACAATGGCAATCCTTCATTAATATAAGGTTCGAGTTTTTTAACGTCAAAAACTCCATTAAAATCTTTAGCTGTTGTTTGATTATTTATTCCTTGAATAACACAAGCCTCAAAAAGCTTTCGTTCTTGTTCAGACATATATTCATTCATAACTCAAAACAATAACATGACATTTAATAAAGTCAACTCATAGCTAAAAAGAAGAACCCGGTGCTGGGTTCTTCTTAATGATTAAACTACGCCCAAGAAACATGAGCGATTCCGTGATATGGGAATGATCATACCTTTTACGGTACTTTCGACTTTCAATCACTACTCCTTTTGTTCGCCCGACTTTCATAATCTTTGTTGGGTACGTACCATCTGGATGATAAATACGTAGCATTTCCCCAACCATAAAGTTTGAGAAAGCTGAACCATTTGGATGTTTATCGAAGGCCCAGTTTTTTGAAGTGTTTTTCGACTTTTTCATATTGTGTGCGTGTGATTGGAAATTGGTTGAAAGATTGTTGTTCTGCAAACCAACGGCGTTCGACGATAATACGATCTGACAGCAAAATTACATGATGTCCTAGATCCCTATTATTAAAATAAGGTCTAAAATATTCACGTTTAGTACTATCAAATTCGAAATCTCGTAGAATTGAACCGTTGGGTATTTTCATGGAAAGTTTGTTTGAGTAACTAAAAGTTAGTACAAACCCTTCCTCGTTTTTGATTTTTACAGACGGCACGGGGTCACCAAAAGCAACCCAAACGTACCAAACTAAAAAAATCCATACCGGTATTGTTAATAAGTAAACCATGTTTTCTGTGGGAGTGTGATTTCCACTATTTCTAGTGGTTGTGTTATTTGTTCCGAAATCGTCTTAACAAATTCCTCATCGTGAAAAAAAGGTTTTATATTAGACGCTCCCGGTAAGCCATCAAAGGCTTTATGGTCTTCGTTTCGATGTAACAATATATTCCGAAGAATTGAATATAATGTCTTAATCTGAGTGTAATCTGATCCGCCGCACCAGTCTATTCGGCATCCATGATCGGTTGATAACCAACCTCTTACACGGAAACCGAATAGTACTGGGTATATGGCCATTTTCACAAGTCCATTTTCAGATTGTAGAACTTGTGAGTACAGATTTAGCTCATCATCCTTGTCCGGAATCAGAATCATTGTTATCCTCTCTGTACCAAAGGTGCTGAGTTTGAATTTTTCTGTCTTCGTTTTCTTTCCTTTCTTTTTCGCCTTTCTCTTTGACAGTTTTAAAGAGTCTGGCTAATGCGTCATCGGCATTCGAGGAAGGATTCGGATGTTTTGCCACGGGGGCATATGCAGGTCCCTTTCCCATTATACTTTTTGTTTGAGTTTTCTGAGCTGTGCTTCGATGAATTCACTGCGAGTCATTTTTATTGGTAACTTTGAATTCGCAACAAAAACAGTCGAAGGATAGGGAATATCGTGTCTGAGTTTATAGCTTTCTTTGATGATATGTTCGTAAGCAGCAGGCAACTTCTTTTGTGCCACGAGAACACTATGTTCAGTTGCCGGAACACTAGCAAAAATTTCATGAATAGGGTGCTCATCATGCATACGACGTAGTACCGTAAGCAGTGTATGATAATAATCACGAGAATTTAGCCGAACTTTTTCGATAAGTACCCAAAAGGGTTTACCTGCTTTGTGGATCTGTGCTGCAAGCTTAGGAAAAGCCTCAACAATGAAATCCATGTTTTCAGTACTAAACAAACGACAAAGTTCCGAACTGTCCAAAGACAAAACATCAAAAATGGTGATATTGTCGATTGTACGACGGTTGTAATTTGTAAAAATGAAATCAAAGATAATCTTCTTGATTTTATCGAGTTCAACAGAAGAGCATTTTCCAATAGGACCTTCAAGAGCGAGACACAATTCTTTGGAAAATCTGGCGTGGCCGATGGATTTTATTCCATCGCACAAGTATCCCCAAAGCAATGTAGCTGCGTCACACTTTATCAAGACATTTGCTGTATGAACCACTTTCAACTGTTTTATTGTCATATTTGTGGTGGTGGTGGTGGTTATGAAAGGCATTATTACCCTTCAATTTAATATACCCCCGTTAGTTAAAAAGAAAACACCGGGGTTGCGGTGCTTTCTTTCTGATCATTTTGCTTGGAATGCTGGGTTTAACCGCAGATAATCCTCATCTGTACAGATCAATCGTAAACAAGCACCAATACGCTCGTTATTGTGAAACGGATCGATGTCCGTGCCAGTGATTTTTTTGTACAAGTCAGGACGAATTTTTTGCAAAACATTCATAAGACCTTGCCCAGCGCGACTTTGTTTGTTGTCGATTAGGTAAAGTCTCCATTCAGCTCCAAGAAGACGAAATTCCATTGCTGTGAGTTTCTCGTCGCCATTAAAATTAATCTTCCAACGGCGGCCAGTAAACTTATTCACCAAAATGATGTATGTTCGATCTTCTGATGCATGGTGAGAATACATGATCTCAACACCATTTCCACAAGGTTCACCCATATGAACTGCGTCATATAAATAAACGTTTTCTTCCACTTCCATTGGAGTTACCCACAATGGACTCATTTCTTCGATGAACGGGTGTGATAGAGGTGTCATTTCTTTGTTCGGAATGCAACTTTGTAGGCTGCGATTGCTAATGCGTATACTGCAAGTCCCAAAAACGAGAGTTGCAACAATGTTGGTGGTGGTCCTTCCATATATTTGAATGAGGGTTGTTGTACCTCATTTTACTATACCTTTTTATTAGCTAAAAGAAGGAGGGGCTGTAAACCCCTCCTTCAAACAACTGACTAAAGATCAAGCACTCGGTCCATAGTACCGAATGTCTTGTAAAGTTCGCGACGCAGAGACAATTCAACGCCATCTTCCAGTTTGAAGTCAAAACGGCCATCATCAGGGTCTACCTTAATGATGTGCTTTGCAGTGAATACGAAGTTATGGTAATCACCTTCTTCGTCATCTTTTTTGTATTTCTTCTCAGGATCTTTGAAATATCCTTCGATACTGATTTGATTCAGTAGAGGGTTGCCCTTCCACTTTGTAGTGTACAGTTTTGTAGAAACCAAATTAGGATGCTTCACTTTGACCACGAATTCAGAGACAGAATCGAATTCTGCTTTGATATTCAGCACCTTCAATGCATCTTGTGGAGAGTCATTGTAGCGGTTCATTTCTTCAACAAGCGCTTTAAGCATGTCAAAGTTGAACGACCTGAAAATCATACAGACACGAGGCACTGTTTCAAGATAATCCTTGTTAACCAGATTTTCTTCACAATACTGCTTGATGAATGCAATGGTGAGACCCTCGTAATCGATAGCATAAAACAACCGACCCGGACGATTTCTCATATTTTCGTCAACACGATACTTGTTATTCACCGTAAAGATGAACAAACAATTATTTGTGACAACGCCATCAAGAAGGGTAAGAACTCCTTCTTGTGCATCCTTTTCACCATAAATCTTCTCGAACTCATCAAAAATGATGATGCATGGCTGTTCAATCTTTTGAATGAATTGATTAAACGCCTCGCCATGGAACGGATGGTTAACCAGGATTGTAGGCAAACCTTGTTTAAGTCCGAGATTGCTGAGAGTCTTTGCTTGTAAACTTTTTCCTGACCCTTTTTCTCCCGAAAGTAAGACACCTGTTGCTTTGTTTCGTTCCTTAAAGGTATTAAGGATTCGATCAGCAAGTTTGTCTGTATCGCCGTAGCGCTTTTCAGGAAGAACAAATTCTTCTGCTTCTTGAAGATAGAAGCCAAGCTGTGGATTAAACATCACACAGAATGTTGTTGGAGGAAGTGTTTCATGAAAGTCGGCGCGGTCAACAAAGAACCAATCCCTGTTACGCCGACTAAAGAGTGTATTTTTAGCCATTTATTTGATTAATTTACGATCGCTACCTTTCGGTAATTCTCATAACGAGAAAGCTAGCCCTGCAGAGCCAGTACGTCACCATGCATGTTGATGGTGACAATTTTGGAACAACTTGGATCTTGGTAGACCTTATATTTTGTCCCAAACTGGACAGCAAACGGAGAAACAACAACAACGGTATAACCCTTTTCAATGAGTTCCGTTAATTTTTGTTTCTCTGTTTCTGTTCCAGTAGAAAGTTCAACGATTTTTAAGCCGGTTATACGATAAAGCAACCAACTGGCTAGTCTCTCCACCATGTCGTTGCCCGCGGCCGGCTTTTCGTAGCGGTGGTAGATTTTGAATTGATTTGGTTTTTCCCGATCAAAGGTAAGACGCCAATTATTACCCGAGTCAAGGACCCAGAACGTATCGTCACCTTCGTTTGGGTTGTATGGGATGTTGTGTGGTTCACTAATGTTGTGACCCGAGATTGTGTACGCCAGGAATTTAGCCAATTCCAAACGTTTTTCAGCAGTTTCATATGTAGATTTGGATTCAAAGAGCATAGTCGTTGAGAATTAGTCCTTCGGGGAGATGTTGACGAATAGTAGCGATCATATCGTCTAATAAGGCTTGCAACCGTATTTTAGAAGTATGACCTGGGTTCAGAATGTGGAAATTCTCTGCGGCAGCAAATTCAATGCTGACACCATTATCTTCCATCCATTCATCAAGAGTTTCTTCCAGCCAATTATTGACCGAAAGACTATCATTGACACAAAGACGACCATTAATACGATTTTCTGGTCCAAGATAGAAAGCGTATTCTCCGGTTTTTTCAAAATCAGAAAGATCTTCGTTGTGTTTAAACATGCAGAGCTTACCAGTAAGAAACTGATAATCAATCATATCTTCCTCTTCATCGTCTTCAAAAAAGGATTCAGGTTTGTCGAGAATTTTGGAAAGAGGTTCAATATGGAAAGGAACATTACCGTCTTCAGAAATATAGACAGTACGTTCAGAGATTCGATATAGAGCTGTTGCAAAAAGCTTCTCATGTTGAAATTGCCGAATGATAGCATTTTCTTCTGAATATTTCTTAATGCGTTTCCAACTGCTAACTTTAGTGTTAGGGAACATCTGAACAAGTTGCGCTTTAATTGTCGCAGTGCTCGGATCTCCCACGTTTTTAATGGTTTGTATTTTTCGTGGTGTGGTGGTCATGGGATAGGTTAGGAATTATTTCCTACATATTATTATACCTGTAAATTGTATTTGTCATATTTTAGTTATTAAGTTATACTAATTCAAATGTACGCAAAAGGTATCAAGCGCAAAGACTACCCAGGAGATGAATCAAAATTACAACCAGGAATGTTGGTTGATTATTTTATTCAACAACACTTCGCTAAACGCAGAGGGCCTCACTATGATTTTCGTATAGGTGATAAAAATACGAATTTATTTAGCTGGGCAACGAACGAACA
>CAZWRK010000179.1:0-6776 GCA_964635875.1 uncultured Aquaspirillum sp. | reverse complement strand
AAATGAAATGTTCGCGAAAATAGGAGATGAAAATGCATATGTGTTTTTTACATTAGACACTTTAAAATAAAATGAAACTGACAAAGAATAAGATTGTTATTGCTATTATACTAATAATTATGTTTTTAGTATATTTAAGTAGTCAAAAGACACCTAAAGAAGTAAAGAAAATCCCTTTAAAAACGGTAAGTGCTTCATGGGTTTATAATCTTGTGGAGGATATGGATATTAATATGTTAACTCCCCGGATTAACGATCTGGATCATGCGCTTAAAGAAGAGTCTGATATAAAAATAGCTCTCGAAAACTGTGCGACTGTACATGGGACTGCCTATAGTATTTTGGATAGTACACTATTTGATAGTGATACCGTTATTCTGAAACACTACATAGATTATAAGAAATCTATAAGGTTGACACAAAAGTTAACTCTAGATATGTACGACTCTTTTAATCAAGGTGATTTTGAGTCTTTTTATAAATCTCGAAAACTTCTGGCATTTACTAGGTTCTATCAAAAGGTCTTTTTAGATGCCATGAAACGCCGAGTAATTTACTTAACAGATACAATAGGAAAAACGCGTTAACAATTAATCGTAGGAGGGTTATGTAGGCTCCTTGGAAGTGTAAATCCAAGGAGCTTTTTTATAAAATGAATGCTAATTATAAAAGCCAAAACATACACTATGTGAATTCAGTTAAATTCTATTATTTATTCAGATTTTCCGGTAACAGGGTTTCTATTTTGGTAGAGAATCCTGAGATATTTTTATTAGAAGTCGGAATAAATAAACTGCAAGCCTTTTTTAGTGTGTCTAAGCATAGACTGTACTTTAAGGTATGTAAAAAAGAGTGTAATTTTATTGTCTCGGATTACATTAAAAAAGAGATAAAATACAGACTTAGAAATAAGTCTAAACTAAAATCATTAATAAAGAAAATAATGGAAGTAGAAAGCAATTATTATCAAAATGAGCGGTTAAGTCATTCTGATTTAACTTACTATCTGGAGAATGGTATAGTAATGTTCTCGAGATATAAGGAAGCCGCTATTCAGGGGATACAGCTTAAAAAACCAACCGCTGCAATGTTATTAGGAAGGGCTACTCATGCTGCAATTCTAGAACCGGAGACTATGGATGATTTATATACCCATTTCCCCGGAGAAATACCTAACTCACCTAATAAGAAAAAGTTCTGTCAGATCTTTTTAGAGATAGGAAATGCCGTAGAAGCCTATAAAGAATCCTATACAGTAACACGGGATACCCCCGAAACTGTAAGAAAAAAGTCCGGGGAATTATTAGTCGAGTTATCCGATTATATTTTACATCTGAAAAATCTAGGATCTAAAATACTATTGGAAAGTAGTGATTATAAGAAAATTATGGAGCTGAAAGTTAGTTTCTTTGAAAATTTAGCCGTACAGAGTTTATTTAATAAGTTCTCCAAATCTAAAAGAGTAGAGGAAAGTATATATAATAGTATTAATAATGTATTATGTAAGGGTAAACCTGATATGATACTCGAAAGTGAAGACGGTAGTCTATGTATGATAGATATTAAGACGACTTCAAACGCATCCCCAGAGACCTTTAGAAAGTATCTGAAGTGGAGTAATTATGAGAGACAACTAAGTTTCTATACACTCCTGTTAGACAGAAAAGTGGACTTCTATTATATAATAGCTTTAGATACAATAGGTATCTATACTGTTGTTTATGAGATTCCTGTTAGTAATATTACAGCACATTTTAGTTTTATAAAAACTAGAATTGCAGAATTACAGGAGGCTATAAACAGTAAAGTAACCACTTACGATTCAATAATAAGTGTAGACCCTATAAATGAAGGGTTTGATTTAACCAATTTTTATATAGTCCCCGATATAACTTCTTAAGTTTATGATCAAAACAAAAACAACAACCTACATTTTACCATTAGTAAACCACCAGTTCTTTTTCCAGCTTTTTCAAGTGTTGCCTTTACGCACATTTTCTAATGCGTATCTGTTGGAAAATAACCCAACATCTTTAGTATTAGTATTTAAAATAGATACAGATACTCTTACAAAGATGGAGAAAATAAGCGAAATCTTTGAAGTCTATTATGACTTGAATGCAGAAACTGCTATTTCGTATACCGATGGTAATGAGAAATTTATTTTAATAGAGATCCCTATAGAAAAAGAGTATCTTAATTCTTTTGAAATAATAAAAGGGAGTAAGTATAATTCATTAGAGCCGACGGTTAAGAATAGGATTATACATTTAAATGAGTTGTGTATTAATACTTGTGAGAATGATAATCAGGCGTTAATTAATAACTTATACTCGGATAAACGGCACTTAAATCTATTCAAAAATGCTTTTGATACAGATGTGGATATACAAGAAATAGAGTCTCTTTTTGACCCTGATATTGAATATATCCCAGAAACTATCTATAATTTTAGAACAACACTCAGAGATTTATATAGCTATTTCTCGGAATTGGATAAGGAAAAGAATGCTGATTACGATACTTTTATGATGTAGGTATTGAGGAATAATTATTATTTTTGTAACATAAGGATTGAAACAGTTTAAAGTACCTAATAAATTAGGTACTTTTTTTTTTATTATTATAACTATATGCAAATAACACAAATAGACAAACAGGAATTTATAGATATTTTATTTATAAATTTAGTAAGTCGGTTCGATTTACCCTTCAGCTCTGAAAGAATGAAAGAAGACTTTTATACTTATTTAGAGTTTTTAATAGATTGTAGAGAGGAGAAGTCAACTTCCTTTATTTTAAGGAAAATAGACATCCTTGGCGAAGAGATCGCAAAATTTTTATATAAAAATGAATATGGATCTCCGGAAGTATTTAAAGAATTTGTAACTTTAAGGGCTGAAATTACCCTATTTCTAGTTGTCCATTTGGGGCCAGTTTTCTGGTTTGTTTAAACGTGTCCAATTAAGTGGTCCCTCGGGACCACTTTTTTTTTATTTTTTAGTAACACTAGGGTCGTCTTCCGCAGTTCTTTCTCTTAAGTCTTTCGGATAGGTTAATTTTGACTGCATATTCTGGTGTAAATATAAACCTGGGATTATTTTTTCTAAGTATTTCCATACTTTGTAATTCCCGGCATTAGGACCTTTAGTTTCAATTAACTTTTTATATTCTTTTCTATCTTCCGGATCTGTCGTAGCAATTTTTACAGTCTCATTCATGAATTTATAGATATTCTCTGCGGTTCTTATAATGGGTACTAAATCCTTATAGAATCCCGAATACGTCGCTGTTTTAAAGTAGTATTCCATGTCAGCTATAGATTCTTTTAAAAGATTTAAGGGCATAGCTGTGAATAAATTAGCTACTGTGAAAGGACTTTTATCCTTACTATATTTCACACCCTCCGGAGTTACATCTTTTTCAGGCTCTTCCGGGGGATTTATACCTAATGCTATCATGGACAGAAGAGCATAGTTTGCTATTAGAAAAGTATATATACACAACTCCCCACGTAACTTACTTATATTATCTGCGTCTATCTCTGACAGTACCTTTTTATTCCCCCGTTGAGCCGCGAGAGTCTCATGTCCTATTATAAGATTGGCTATTGCATGGAAAAATTGGACAGGCGCTTTTTGCCACCTAGGATCAGCGTCATTCACAAAAAGAGAGGTATATCTTCCTTTAGTATATTCTTCCGAAATGTAGTTATACTCTAAAGAACCAAATCTATTTAGTATACCTGAACTTATCCATCTTCTAAATGTAATTAGAGCTCTCCCTAACACCCCTTTTTGAGCAAGAATAGGGGATAGTGCGTCGTATTCACCATATAGATAAGCACATTTCTGCTTGAACTTACTATAAAATTTCTTGAAATCTACTCCCGGTAAGATATTGCCATCCGAGTCAATAGCTTCGTAGAATGTTATCGGAGCTCCATTAACTAAGACAGGGTTATTATTTTCATCTACTGCAGTTGTATTCTGCATTAAAGTTAAACCCAGAGATAATTTACCCGCCCTATCCGACATAGCCAGAAACATGAAAGGCTGTATTTTATTTTTTAAGGTGTGTGAGAGTCCTGCTCTCTTGAATCCATTTGGGTTCCCATAAGCAGACTCAACTACAAAGTTGTATATACCCAGTAAATTAGCAATCCTATCATACTTTTTATTAGGAGTTAGATTAAAAGCATCCTTAAATGCATTAAGAAGATTCTGTAAGTGGTTTGTAAATAATCTGGGAGACGTACTGAAATGTATTAATCCGTTTATACTATTCTGCATGATATCTTTCATAGCCGAAAATCCATTAAAGCCCAGACTTAATACCCTTGCATAAGTAATAAAAGAATCCACAATGGACGAGATAGTTACATGCCTTCCTATAGTTTCCTTCATTTCCTTTAGTCTCTCTATTTTTTTTAGAGTGTCGTTATACCGAAAACTATCCTTAAACTTAGGATCTGTTTGTTTCGCTAAATAGTCCGTTAATTTCTGGATCTCACGATCTATTTGTAAAATTTTAGTTTTATCCCTCTCATTTAAGAATTTCTTACCCTTAATAACCCCCTCCCGATCTTTTTTGCGAGCGTATAGAATAACTTGGTTAAAGTACTCCAGACGTTCAAGGAGGGATTTATTTTTCTTTTTAGCTTCATCAGTAGTGGTAGCTAATTCAGTTACATTAGCTTCCAGTACTTCCATGATAGGTTTTAGAAGCGATTGAGCTTTGTGATATTCTGCCATCGCCGTAAAAGCTAGAATAACATCCGCTAAATTCCTGTTTCTATCCTTAGCTTCCATTTGTCCTGAAAGCATATAGACAGGTATCAATTGCTTGTCTTTCCCGGTAAATAAGTTCTTATCGCCTCCTACATTACTGATAGGTATATGGTCTGTAATACTATTTATAATACCGTTCTCAAAAGATTTCCGCATTTCTTTTAGACTACCGGAGAGTAAATTATCCTTGAAACTTTTTGATAATTCCGGAATATAATCCCACGGTAGTTCTTCACCGCCTATGTTATCCCAAATAAACGGTAAATCCCTCCTGATATTCCTTAATTGATTTGAAAACATTTCGTAAAAAGCCCACTTTACCGGATCATTTTTTATATCCTGATACGTTTGCGAAACATACTGAGATTTAGGAGTTTTGTGAACATACTTTATAGACTGATCCCCTTTATAAGTCCCATTCTTTATACTTTCTATAACCAGTTGAGGATTGTTTTTGTACTTAAACTCATTTACAGCTTGATTAAAAGCCGGAGTACCCGCTCCGTAAAGAGTTTCGGCTTCTTGTATGTATTTATTTAAGTGATTAAGATAGCTCTTGAACTTCTTTTTATTTTCCGCAGAATCCACATCCAAATCGAAATCGTGCAGTGCCATCATTGCCTTATTGTAAGATTCATAGTCATACACAAAATCTGGATCGTTGGAAGTATTGACTAAGTATTTATCTCTTAACCCAGCTACAATAGCATAATAAGCACCTTCATATTCGGTTATGAGACCGTCTCCGGTAGAGCTGAAAAATATATCATAATTTTGTCCGAATTTAGCCTCGTAGTCTTTTACTATAGGTATAATAGAGGTTCTAAAACTATTAAACCTCTCATTAGCGTCAAAAAATAGCTCTTGTGTTGTTTTATATATACTGTGAATTATGGGGTGGTGTATAGTTTGTATACCGTGTATAAATTTATTTACGAAGTTAGTTATAAATTTTAGAGGTTTAAACACATCTTTGAAATCCCCACCGACTTGTTTAGCAACAACTTTTTTCTCAAGCTCCGTGAGTGTATTCTCTATTTTTTTTAACTTTTGTTTCTGAACCCCTATGAATCCCTCCAGTGCCTCGGGTATCATATCTGCGGGTAAAGTATCCAGCACTATGTGTGCTAATCTCATCTCACATGTAAGTGCATTTATCTTAAATAAATTCACATTCTCAGGGTCCAGCGTTTCTAAGTACTCTATACTGGGGTATATAGAATCTATGTTTGAAAGAATACTTGCGATAGAGGGATTCTTAAGAATTTTTCGGAAAGCTTTGACTCTGGAATCTACTTCTTTTATTTTTTTATATAACTCCTTTCTTTCTTCTTCTGAAGTTGTACTTCTAAATTGTCTGTCTAAGTCCGCTCTATAGGTTTTAAAATTAGCTATAATACCCTTGATATACTCTTGTACAATCTCAGGGTCCTCCGTTGTACAAGAGCTGGTACCATTGTCTTTTAGATAGTTAGCTGTTCCAGAAAAAGAGTCTAATGCTTTTTTAGTTTGTTGCTCCGTTTTAGGCGGAGGCGGAGTTTCTTTTTTATCCTCTGCAGGAGCTTTGAAATCCAACTTTTCAAAGTCATCTAGGAAAGATAGAAACGAATCAGAAACAGTACTTGGCGGAGCTTGTGTTGTTTTAGGCGTAGTAGACGGATTCTGTTGAGTCTCCGTAGGTGAGGGCATCTTATTTAGTTGGTCAAAAATCCCTGAAAATGCATTTGAGACCTTAGTTGACTGTGGGTTAGTTTTAGGCGTAGTAGACGTATTTTTTTGAGTCTCCGTAGGTGGGGGCATCTTATTTAGTTGGTCAAAAATCCCTGTAAACCCCCCTGAATTCTTAGTGGGCTGAGGGTTAGTTTTAGCAGGATTCTCATCCAGAAGCGTAAACATATCCGCATCTTTTGTGCCCTCTTTTATATGGGGTTCGGTTAAGAACTGATTTCCATCTTCTTTTTCAAAAGATTTTAAGGAGTCTGCTTC
>CAZWRK010000178.1:0-6836 GCA_964635875.1 uncultured Aquaspirillum sp. | reverse complement strand
AGATCAATCATTGATATTGATGACGAGGCCGCCGTTAATCAATATATTCAACAGAGAGAGCTTAATAATTCGTTACAACGTGTACAGGAAGAGTTTGATGATTCGTTGCAGCGTGTAAGGTTATCGACCACACCCGAAATTGCTGGTCATGTTATAGAAAACACCATAGAAATTGTTACTGCTGAGTGCGTATTTGGCATGGGCGTCTTTAAAGATTTCTTTACGGGCATGTCTGATTTTTTTGGCGGCAGAAGCCAAACAACCCAAGATACTTTGCGCAGTGCAAGACAAATGTGTTTAAGTGAATTAAAGGCTGAGGCTGCAAAAGTCGGTGCAAATGCTGTAGTCGGTGTGAGCTTAGATTACAGCGAGTTTAGCGGTCAGGGTAAATCTATGTTATTCCTTGTTGCTTCTGGGACTGCTGTATTTGTTGTTGAGAAAGCTGCTGTAGCCGAAAAAATTTAAGCGACCATGTCAGTTAATACTCGTATCCACTGATTAAAACCGCTCAATTTCTGGCGTAATCTGATCTACGCGACTCGCTTCGAGTCGCGTTTCTATTTTGTGGATCGCCGCGCGCAATGCCGGTAGATAGCGTTCGGCGGCTTCCTGAATGCTCATCGCTTTTTTCAGAAACACCACATTAATGCAGCCCAAAATGTGGGCCTGATGTTGAATCGGTAGTGCGATCGCCGCCACTTTGAGCTGCTCACTCCATTCCCCTTCATTGCTGGCATACCCTTGGCGGCGAATTTTCTCCAGCATTTGTTCAACGAGTGCGGGCTGGCGGGCAAACTGGCTTTGTTCATCGTCGCCCACCGCGAGTAATTGCAAAATTTGCTTACGCTCTTCGGGGTGGCAATACGCTAAATAAGCGCGTCCAGTGGCCGTAAAAAGCAATGGCATCCGCTGTCGAATCATCGCCCGATGGAACGATAGCGGGCTAAAGCGATGGGTGGTTTCGCGCACCAACATGCTGTCACCATCCAAAGTGCACAAATCCGACGGCCATACCAATTGCTGTAGCAATTCCCCCAAGACCGGATTGGCGACTTCTGAAATCCATTCATCGTCGGTAAAGCCGTCACTCAGTTGCCGCACCTTCAAATTCAGGCGGTAACTATCGTCCGAGGCGCTGCGGCGGACATAGCCTTCTGCCTGCAAGGTTTCGAGTAGCCGCCGCACCGTGGTGCGATGCAGGCCGGTGCGGGTGCTGAGTTCGGCAATGCTGGCCCACCCCTTCGCCGAGCGATTGATTTCGTGCAAAACCATCAGCCCACGGCTCAGGCTTTGGACATGGTGATAGCTGGCATTGCTTGATGGTCGCATGCTAAACGCTCCAGTTTTTCAAAAAATTCTCTTTATAAAACAATGTTGTGCATATTGTGCACAATAGGCAAATAAATTTTTGCTCAAACGACCTTCTCCCTAGAATCGCTACACCACATCCACCGCCCCTGTGTTCTTCCTCGAAGAACATCGCGTGCGGCTTTGGCATGTCAAAAAGTTTTTTTAATAAAAAAGCATTTTTATCACGTGTTTTCCGGTGGGGTTCTGGCCAAGCTCCGACGTAAGTGTGATGTCTTTGCATCCCAGATGGAGGCGTTTTCATGAGTGTGAAGCTGAAGTGTCTGTCTCATACCCCCCTGCGCGGACTGAACGATCCCGGTGCGGATGTCGTCGCCGAAGTCGAGGCCATTTTGGCGCAATCGCGGGCTGAGGTTGAGGCATTCGACCCCGAGTTAATCGTGATTTTTGCGCCCGATCACTACAACGGCCTGTTTTATGACCTGATGCCGCCGTTTGTGATTGCCACGGCCGCCGAGTCGGTTGCGGATTACCAAACCTTACCCGGCCCCTTGTCGATTCCTTCTGAATTGGCGCTGGAAATGGCCAAGTTTATTTTGAATCACGATGTCGATATTGCCCTGTCGCATCGTCTGCAAGTCGATCATGGCTGCACCCAAACCCTCGAAGAAATGACTGGCAGCCTGACGCGCTATCCGGTGATCCCGATCATCATCAACTCGGTCGCTCCGCCATTTGGGCCATACCGTCGCATTCGCAAACTGGGCGAAGCCGTCGGCCAGTTCCTAGCCACCTTAAACAAGCGGGTGTTGATTTTGGGCACGGGCGGTTTGTCTCACGAGCCACCGGTGCCGCTGCTCTCGGGCGCACCTGATGACATCGCTAACTTCTTGATTGCGGGTCGCAATCCGACCCCTGAAGCCCGTGCCGCTCGCCAAGCCCGCACGATTGCCACCGGCAAAATTTTCGGCACACCCGCCTGCGATCTGACCCCGCTGAATGTCGAATGGGATCTGGCCTTTATCGAAACGCTGGTGAGTGGACGTTTGTCGGAGATCGACGACTTTTCCATCGAAGAGATCTCCAAAGCGGCGGGCCGTTCGACGCACGAAGTGCGGACATGGGTGGCGGCGTTCTCGGCCTTGGCGGCCAACGGCGCGTATACCGCGCGCCAAGATTATTACCGCCCCATCAATGAATGGATTGCCGGTTATGGCGTGGTGAGCGCCGACGGACAGTAACCGTTCGGCCCCGACGACCTTTTACACATTATTCAGGAGTTTTTGCGATGAGCCATATGGAAAACAATGTTGTGCATATCCCGACCGAAGAAGAAATTGTCCAACGCGCCCGTGATTTGATTCCCCTGCTGCGTGAACGTGCTGAAGCCTGCGAAAAAGCGCGCATGGTCCCGAAAGAAACCATTCAAGCCTTCCAAGAAGCCGGATTCTTCAAAATTCTGCAGCCTAAGCGTTGGGGCGGTTATCAGATGAACCCGAACGTGCTCAATAAAGTGTTGATGGAGCTGGCACGCGGCTGCCCGTCTAGCGCATGGAATGTGATGGTATTGGGGGTGCATCCGTTCGAAGTGGGTTTGTTGCCGACCCAGTGCGGCGATGAACTGTGGGGCGAAGATAACTCGACCTTGGTGTCGTCTTCTTATGCGCCGTTTGGCACCGTGACCGCCGTCGAAAACGGTTATGTCCTCAATGGCGAATGGCTGACTTCGAGTGGCTGTGACCATGCTGCCGGTGGCGCATTTGTCGGTGGGCGCGTGCAGGAAAATGGCGAAACGGTTTTCCGCTCGTTCTGGATTCAACGCCAAGATTTCGAGATTGTCGATGACTGGCATGTCGTCGGTTTGGCGGGCACTGGCAGTAAAAAACTCATCATCAAAGAAGTATTCGTTCCGGCTTATCGCAGCCATGTCATTGGTGCGTATGACGAAGGCTCACATGGCCACGTCGAAAACCTCTACAAAATGCCGTTCTTCTACGTGTTCTACGCAGCGGTGTCGTCCGTGATTATCGGCATGGCGCGCGGCATGGTCGATTTGTACGTCGAGCACATGGTGCCGCGTCAAAACATCAACCAAGCGGTGGGCGCAGCTGTCAACGATCCTTTCATTAAAGGCCGCTTGGGCGAAGCCTACGCCAAAATTTTGGGCGCAACCGCTCGTGTCTTACAAAACACCGATGAAGCGTGGAGCTACGCCGAAAAAGGCCAACTGGTGCCGCTCGATATTCGGATTCGTCACTTTGCCAGCAACCAATTCACCGGCGGCGACTGCTTTGAAGCTGCACACATGATCTTCAAGAAAACCTCGACCCGCGGCATTTGGATGAGCAGCCCGATGCAGCGTCAGATGCGTGACATCTTGGTCGGTGCCAATCACATCACTCAAAACCAAGACAACATTGGCGATCTGTTGGGCGGGCATTTGTTGGGCAATCCCTTGCCTGTCGCGAACCCGTTTGGCGTGAAGCCGACGGCTCAAGCCTAGTTCGCGTAGGGAATGTCATGACTCAAGAAATTAATCAGCTACTGGACTGGACGCCCAACGCAAACTTGGCGGCGATGCCGACCGTGAGCGCCGAAGACCATCGTTACGGTATGCGCCACTTTGCGATGGGGGTGTCGATTATCACCGCCAAAGAGGGCGAGCAGCGTGCCGGTCTGACCGCGACCGCAGTGTGTTCGGTAACGGCCGATCCGCCGCGTCTGGTGGTGTTTGTGAACAAAAACGTGGTTGCTAGTCAGGTCGTCCTCAAGAGCGGTGCGCTGTGCGTCAACGTTTTGGCGGGCGAGCAAGAAGAAGTCGCCAAAGCCTTTGCGGGCATGATCCAAGGCGTGCATGGCGATGCGCGCTTTGAATACGGCGATTGGGACACCTTGGCAACAGGCGCGCCGACCTTGGTCGCCACGTTGGCGAGCTTTGATTGCCGCGTCATCAAAGTCTTCGATGAAAGCACGCACCACGCCTTTTTATGTGAGGTGCTCGCCACGCGCGAGCGTAACGACGGTGAGGCGCTGATCTACCTCAATGGCGGTTTCCGCCGGATCTCGCAATAACACCAGAGCACCCATCCCCACCCGTCCGCCCATTTGGGCGGGCGCTGTTCTACCCCAAGGAGAGAGAAGAATGAAACTGAAAACCACCCTAATGGCCCTACCGATGGCTGCTGCACTGGCGACCCCTGCTTTTGCGGACATCAACGTCGGTGTGATTGCTTCGTTAACCGGTCCTGCGGCCGCCCTCGGCGCTGAAACCAAAAAAACCGTGGCGCTCTTTCCGAGCACCATTGGGGGTGAAAAGATCAATTTTATTGTTCTCGACGATGGCACCGACCCCACCAGCGCGGTCAAGAACGTGCGCAAATTGATTTCTGAAGACAAAGTCGATGCCGTGCTTGGGCCGAACTTGATTAGCACCGCGACCGCGATGGCCGATGTCGCCAATGCCGAAAAAACCCCGATGGTGTCAGTCGCACCGTTGGAAGTTACCGGCGACAAACGGAGCTTTATTTTCCGCAGCGAGCCGTCGGCTGAATTGATGGTCAATCGAGTGGTCGCCGACATGGTCGCCAACGGCGTGAAGACGGTCGGCTTTATTGGCTTTGCCGATTCTTGGGGTGAACTCTTGCTCAAAGCCTTGGAAAAAGGCACGCAAGGCAAGATCAAAATTGTTGCGACCGAGCGCTATGGCCGCGCCGATCCAAGCGTACAAGCACAAGTCTTAAAAGTGATGTCGGCCAAGCCGGATGTGGTCTTTGTCGGTGCATCGGGCACACCGGCTGCGATGCCGCAAATTACCCTGCGTGAACGTGGCTACAAAGGAAAAATCTACCAATCGCACGGCGTGACCAGCAAAGATTTTCTGCGCGTGGGTGGCAAGTCGATTGAAGGCGCTTTGATTCCCGTGGGGCCGGTTCTCGTCGCCGAACAGCTCCCCGCAACCCATCCGACCAAAGCCGCGAGCGTTGCTTTTGTCAAAGCGTTTGAAGCGAAAAATGGCCCTGATTCCCGCTCCACTTTTGCAGGTGCATCGTGGGATGCATGGTTGCTCTTGCAAAACGCAATTGTCAGCGCTCAAAAATCGAAAGCCAAAGCAGGTACCGTGGAATTTCGTGAAGCGATTCGTACCGGCCTAGAAAAAGAGGGCAAGGTCGTGGGCACCAATGGCGTGTACACCATGAGCGCGGCCGATCACGCGGGCTACGATGCGCGCGCGATTGTGCTGATCAAAGTCGAAAACAATCACTGGAAGTTGGTGAAGTAATGTCCGCGCCGTTTCTTTCTTCTGAAGACGCGGCGGCCTGCTTGCGGGCCGCTGCCACCACCGGCACCCCGATTGCGCCCCTGCGTGAACGCATCGCCCCCGCCGACCAAGACACCGCTTACGCGATTCAAGAGCACAACACCCTGCACGCCTTGGCGGCGGGGCGGCGCTTGGTCGGTCGAAAAATTGGCCTGACCTCGTTGGCGGTGCAAGCACAACTCGGCGTTGATCAACCCGATTTTGGGATGTTGTTCGCGGATATGGCGGTCGGCGATGGTGAGCCGGTCGCGTTGAGTCGCTTGATTCAGCCCAAGGTCGAGGCCGAGGTGGCCTTGGTGATCGGCCGTGATTTAACCCACGAACGCCACACCTATGCCGACCTGATTCGCGCCACTGAATACGTGCTGCCCGCGATTGAAATCGTCGATAGCCGGATCGAAAACTGGAACATTCGTTTTGTCGATACCGTGGCCGATAACGCGTCCAGCGGCTTATTTGTGTTGGGCGGCCAGCCGCGCACATTGGGCGAAGTCGACCTGACCGCCTGCGCGATGGAGATGCTGCACGGCGATGAGGTGGTGTCGCGTGGCAATGGTCGCGCTTGCTTGGGCAGCCCGTTGAACGCTGCGCTGTGGTTGGCCGATGTCATGGTGCGTTGCGGTCGTCCTCTGTTAGCGGGCGACATTATTTTGACTGGCGCATTGGGGCCGATGGTGGCGGTCTCCGCTGCGGGTCGCTTCGATGTGCGTATCGAAGGCTTGGGTAACGTCAGTGCGGTTTTTGCCTGATGTTGCGCTATTTCACACGAGAATCGACATGACCCAAAAAATCAAATGCGCGCTGATCGGACCCGGCAACATTGGCACCGATCTGCTCTACAAACTCAAACGCAGCCCGGTTCTCGAACCGGTGTGGATGGTCGGGATTGACCCCGAATCCGAGGGCTTAAAACGGGCCGCCGAAATGGGCCTCAAAGTCACCGCCGACGGCGTCGATGGCCTGTTGCCGCATGTGCTCGCCGACGGGGTGCAAATCGCCTTCGATGCGACCTCAGCCTATGTTCACGCCGAAAACAGCCGCAAGCTCAACGAACTCGGCGTGCTGATGATCGACCTGACACCGGCGGCGATTGGCCCCTATTGCGTGCCACCGGTGAACCTGCTGCAACACGTCGGCCAAGGCGAAATGAACGTCAATATGGTCACCTGCGGCGGTCAAGCGACCATTCCAATGGTCGCTGCCATCTCCC
>CAZWRK010000177.1:2894-6898 GCA_964635875.1 uncultured Aquaspirillum sp. | reverse complement strand
CAAACTATTTTCGAGAATCTTTGACGCAATGCGATATTTCGCATTGCAATGGTTTGCCGTGGCCGATAAATTCATAGGGGTCGGACGGAAAACCAACACCACCAAGCACGAAGGAACCGAAACCATGTTTGCCACCACCGCCGCCGCGATCACCACCAACGCCGCCACCTACAAGAACCTTGCCACGTGCAAGGCTATGGGCACCCGGCTCAAGCGAGCCTACGAACGGGCCGGCTCGTACGGCAATCAATACCACATTTACCGCGATGCCCTATGGGCCATTCAGTTGCGGGCCGCCGAGTTGATCGGCATGGAGCAAGATCGGAAATGGGCCACCGCTTAACCCGCTGACGATGGCCGCCGGCGGGCGGTCGAAACGAGCCCACGCGGCTCGTCCGGGTCGCAACAATCACCAATCGAAGGAATCGAAGTTATGACTAGCCAGCCGATCGACGTCTATGTTGCTTTTCCAGTGTTCGGGCCGTTCGATAACGTGCTTTACTTTCGCCGCACGTTCGCGCAACGCTGCCAAACAATGGCCGGCGCCGTGGTAGCCGCCGAGCGATTGAATCGGGAAGTGTGTAGCCACGACGGCGACGGGTACGTCGGTGTTGAATGCTTCACCGGCAAGAAGCGAGTTTACCCACGCCGGCCGTCGGTGATCGCGGCCGATGCCGCCGCCGAGCGGGCCGCCGCCGAGCGATTCAACGAAAACGCGGCCGTCGGTTCTGTTATCCCCTTCTAACCCGCTGACGATGACCGCCGGCGGGCGGTCGAAACGAGCCGATCGGGCTCGTCCGGGTCGCAACAATCACCAACGAAGGAACCGAAGCCATGACGCAGTATAAGTTCGCAACCGATTCGCAAATGGGCCTAATCGAAGCGGCTTGCTGGAATGATGCTTGCCAATTTCTCCATGACCTTGTGCCGGATCACGCAATTGACAACGGCGGCTGGGGCTGGGTCGAAAACGAAGACGGCGAACTATACGAGCTAGGCGTCAAGTAACACGCAACACCCACCAACGCGAAGGAATCGCCCCCATGAACTTCTGGCAAGTCACAAGCCGCTCGTTCTCTTTCCCTGTCCACGCGATCGCCAGCCGGGCTGCCGACGTCCGCAAGCAATTCGCCGCCGCCAAGGCCGTGCGCGTCACGCCGGCCGAACTGCCGCGATTTTGGCACGTGGCCGGCGATTCGTCCGACCGTTACGTGCTGGCATTCGACGCCGCCGACGCTGCGATTCAATTGGGCGGGGCCGTGGCCTATCGCACGCTGACTGATCGCGTCGAGCCCATGGATCGATACACGATTGAGCTAGGGCTATTCGGTGTCGAGCTACGCCACCTCGGGGAACTAACGAAGGTGTGGCCGTGGTCGACGCCGTGGGCCGTGATCGAGAAAACAATCTACCGCCACACGCACCGCCGCAACGCCACTCGGCCGGCGATCGTCGTGCCGGCCGGATCGCTTAACTATCTGGAAACGAGAATTGCCACGTCGGTCGTAATGGCCGGCTAACCCCTGACACTCAAAAGGTGATGCCATGACACGAACGAAGATCAGCGCCAGTGACCGCCGCGAGTTTGCCGGGCTACTCAAAGCGATGGCCGCCGCCGGCATTGACGAGCGAGAATTCTACGCCGTGCATCACCTGTTGCAGCAACCGCTACACGGCGGCCCATACGATCGGCAATGCTACGAGGACGCCGCCGAGCGCTACCGCGATCGCCGGGACACCGACACGGCCGACCGGTTTGCGTCGATCAAGCACGCATTCTGACCGCCGGGCCGATTTTCCTCTTGTAATTGTTTGCCAAGGCCGATAAATTCCAGGGGTCGGACGGAAACCGAAGCCACACGAAGGAACCGAAACATGACCAAGCGAGCACGAAAAGGCGGGGAGCTAGGGGCTAACGGCGAGTGGTACGAGGGCGGGAAGTTCATCAACACGGTGCCGCACAACCGCAAGAAAGAGGGCAGCACGCCACGCGGCACGGGCAAACAAGAGATTGCCCCGTATCAGTGGGCCGTGGCACCGAACGGGGAGCGTAGCCTCTATCGGAAATTCGCCGGCACGTTCGGCCGAGTAGTCAACGGCGTGGCCGTGCTGACCGACGGCGGCAATGGCGACCGTTTGCCGGCCATTCTGGCCTATGTCGGCCGCACCCGCGAAGAGGCGCAAGCGATCATTGACCGATGGAACGCCGGCCAACGCTGGGCGTGAGGCACGTTTTCAATCTCTAACCGAAGGAACCGAAGCAATGGCAAAAGCCGCAAAGATCAAAGAGATTTACCGCGACGACGACGGGTGGTGGCTGGCCTACAATCCCGGCTGGCAAAGCTCCAACGACCCCGGATGCCACGGCGAACACGAAGACACAAAGCGCGAAGTGCTGGCGCTGGCGAAAAACGCCTTGCCATGCGATTGCGAGGATTGCAAGGCGGCTTTATCCAAGAAAGCCGACGGGGTGACCGCATGAGCACCGATCGAACTATCTACGAAACCACGCTGCGCGACGCCTCGGGGGCGATCGTGGCCGGGTCCGGGTTCACGACTCACGAATACGCGCACGACGCATTCGCTCACGCCGGCTATCTGTCGGGGATCAGTCCGGGCCACGCTGGCACGATCGAGCGAGTCAAGATCGACGCCGGTGGCATGCGCCGCACGGTGATGGGGTCGATAGTGTGTGGTGTTTACTATTCGGCCGGCCGTTTGATGCCGTCGGTTCAATCAAGCAAGGAGGCGCACGACAATGGCGTTGACGTTACGAGTTAAGACTGGCGAATCGGTGTGGATCGGTGACGCCGAGGTCCGGGTGGCCACGATCGCAGCCGGCTACGTGCTGTTGACTATCGAGGCCGATCGGGCCATCAAGATTCTACGAGGTAAATTGTATGAGCGCGCACGAATGGAAAGCGTGGAAACTGACCGCGGGCCCGAGCGATCTGTCGAGCATCCCGACGCCGCTTGAGCGGCCCGAGGTCGAGCCGGTGGTGATCGACTACCCGGACCGGGCCGCATGGACGTCGGCCCGCGCTTCGGGGGTCGGTGCCAGTGAGGTTAGCGCCTTGCTCGGGTTGAATCCGTGGCGATCGCTGCGCGATTTGTGGCGCGAGAAGACCGGAGCGAAGCCGCCAGCCGACTTGTCGCGAGTGCCGGCGGTTCAGCGAGGTGTCCGGCTCGAATCGTCGTTACTGTCGGCTCACGCGCACCACGCGCGGCGCGACGTTTTCCCTTGGCCACAGTGCTCGGTGATCCGGCACCCCTCGGCGCCGTTGTTCGCTACGCTCGACGGGCAGCAACGCGATCGCTCGGGAGTGCGGCGTGATCTTGGGATTGTTGAAGCGAAGACCGCGAGCCGGGCCGGCGATTGGGCCGCCGGCGTGCCGATCTATTACCGCTGCCAAATCCACACGGCCGCCTATCTGGCCGGCAAGCAATGGGGATCGGTGGTCGTGCTGATCGGTGACGACGATTTGCGCGTGATCGATTTCGCGACAGATTGCCGATTTGCCGAGGCCGTCGTGACTGCCGTGCGATTGTTTTGGGCCGACGTGCAGGCCGGCCGCGAGCCGATCGACGCGACGCTCGAAGCCGCTCGGGCCGCCGCCGCGCTGCTCGACGTGCCGGCGGTGCAAGCCAAGGGCCAAGCCGGTGCCAAGTCGGTGCCGGCCGGCGGGTGGTCGACCGCTACGAACCGCCGCCGCGATCCCATCGAGCCGGCAGAGAGAGACGAGCCCGACGTGATGGAGGTGGCGAAGATACCCGAGGCCGACGGGCCGCCGTGCCACTACGCGAGGACGTGGCGCGGGTTCGAGGGCGTGGTGATGGTTTCCTAGTATTTTACGAGGTGCAAGAATGCCGCTCTATGAACTGATTAACCCATCCGATCCCTACACGTTTCGCGCGCGCGATCTACTCACGGCCGGCTTGGTTGCATGCCAGCTATCGACCGCGTTTGGCGCCCGATGCTGCGACGGATCGTCGGAAGATTCGAC
>CAZWRK010000177.1:0-2794 GCA_964635875.1 uncultured Aquaspirillum sp. | reverse complement strand
GATTCGACTTGGGTAGAAAGCCCAGAAAATCTTGACGCCGCCGCCGAAGCGTTTGAGTCGTTTTTGATCGGTTCGCCGGCGGTACGCGCCGACGTCGAATCGATGCTGGCGTTGCTTCCCGACGCCGCCGCACGCAAGAAGTTCATCGACGATCGGCAGGAGCGACAACGAACGAGCCTAGGACAGATTGGCGAACAAGCCTACAAGCTGGGCAAGATTTGTCGAGAAAAGGCCGGGCAAATGCGCTACCAGCAAGCTGAAGACGCGAAACACGCCGCGCGGGTGACCGCATGAAGCCGCGAAACCTACCGCCGGCCGGGCCGGTGATCCTGCGAGTCAGTGGCAAGCCAGCAACCGCCGGGTCGCATATCCCGTTTGTCGACAAGCAAGGGCGGCCGCGAGTGCTGCATGACAATAAGCGCTACAAGGCTTGGGGCAAGCTGCTGCGGGCGACGCTTTACCGCTGCTACGTGCTGCACAAATTCGGGCCCCACGTCGGACCGGTGGCCATGGGGCTCGTTTACCGAATCGCGCGACCCAAAAACCATTGGGGGACTGGCAAGCACGCCCGGCGACTTAAAGCCACGGCGCCGCAATGGCCGACAGCGCAAAAATCGACGCTCGACGTGTCTAAGGTCATTCGGGCCGCCGAGGACTCGCTAACCGGGCTCGCGTGGGTCGACGATGCGCAAATCGTGATCCATCGAACCGCGAAATTCTATTGCGCGACGCCCGAAGGGACTGACGAAGGTATCGAAATTTGGATCGGCGGGGTTTGGCTCGATCTGCTTGACGCCTGGGTATCGAATGGGATACTATCGCACAGCAAACAATTTTCGGCTATTTCGGCCGACTCAACCAACTTGGAGAAAATCACGTGATCCATCAATTTACGTTCGACGATCTTGGCGTTTTGGACGGCGGCGCGCTCAAAATGGCCATTGAGGAAAAGCTAGCCGAGTGCGTGCGCGATTGCATGAATCGACCGCTAGAAACCAAGGCCCGAACCGTCACGCTCGGGCTTAAAATCACGCCGGTAGTGTCGGGCCGCGACATTGAACGGGTGGAAGTCGCCTTTGTGGTGTCGCACAAGACGCCGCCAATCGCCCCGCGTGCCTTCACGATGGAACCGACCTACAAGGGCGGATTGAAGTTCAATGACATGAGCCCCGACAATCCGCAGCAAGAAACGCTAGACAAGATTTTGGATAACCCCGGCCGGCCCAACGGTGACTAGGCCGCCGGCGGTAGTGGTGAGTTTGTGCCGGTGAATCGTTCGCCGGCTTTCCTGTTTTTTCGCGAGGGTGTGAAGATGCTGAAAGAGTTTATTGCAAAAATTGCCGAACTAACCGAGCAGTCGCTCGAAGTAAAAACGATGCCGCTACACGGATCGAGCCGGGTGGCGCTGCTGTACCGTCCGGGCGGGCCGCTGGCCGATGCCATTCCGTACCGCACCGACCTACCACCGATCAAGATGCACGCCGGCGATATTGAATCGTTTTGTCGGCTGGTCGTTTCGGTGGCCGTGCCGCCGATGCTCACGGGGATCGATGCCGACGGCTCGACGCCTTACGATAGCAAGCCGGCCGGGCGCCGTTCCGTGTTTCACACGGCCGGGCAAGTGATTGGCGTTATCGGGGAAGCGACGCGCGAGCATTGGGTAAAATTTCCCCTGAAATACGACCAGCGATGGACCGCCATCAACGGCTGGAAAACGGAAATGACGCAGGCCGAGGCCCGCCGCTTCCTGTTGTTCACATTGGGCCGCTCGGCTTTGCCCGAGGGCGAATTGTTGGTGCGCGCGATCGAAGATTTGAAATTTACCAGAAACGAGCAATCGACGGGCAAGATTCAGACCACCGAAGCGGCTTACGGCAAGCAAATCGTTTCGGCTGTTACGGGCGTCGAAAAACTACCGGCTTCGTTTATCGTGCGGGTCACGATCTACGAGAATTACCCGTATGACGTCGACGTGCCGGTGCTGCTCGATTGCGATACCGACGCGGCGAAATTGTTGTTCAGAGTCGCGCCGGGTGCTCTGGTCGAAGCGATGCGGCAAACTCACGAATCGATCGAGGCCAACCTAAACAACTTGCTCGCGCAGGCTGGGCAAGATATTGGTTCGCAGTTGGCCAAAGGCGAAGAGGTGCCAGTGTTCTATGGTGACCCGGGAATTGACTAGCCGCCGCCGTTGCCGATCTTGTCACGCCCGAGCCGGCGCCCACGGCCGGCTCGGGTTCTTTCCGCGATCATAAAGCCGCCGCCAAGCCGTTATGCCGTTATGCCGCTATCCGCCTTTAATCCCGCCGATCTGTCGCCATTGCCCGCTACAAGCCCACGCGAGGCACGCGGGCGCCATCTAATGGCCATTGCTGGAATTGACCCAGAAACCCACGCCGGCCGCCTTTTCGCGTGGCTGTGGGCTCAAGGTGACGTTGTGGAGCGCGTGCCGATGCCCGCGCTACGCCAAGCCACGGGCGGAAGCGAGGCCGGCGTCAGGCGGTGGCTGGCGCTACTCGAATCACGCGGGCTAATTGCGGTAGCGCACCGCGATAGCCGGTACGAGCCGCGCACGATCACGCTACTAGGGGCGCTGGCCGATCCCCAAAAATGGTTTGACTTTGCCAAGCCGGTCACGCCGGCAGAGCTTCGCTTGTGCGCGGTGCGCACCTCGGATAATGAGCCGGTGCGCGGTGCGCACCGCGATCACCAATCGGTCGGTGAGGGTGATCGGTGCGAGGTGCGCACCGCGGACGAGCGAGTCACGCCCAAGAAAATCAAAAAACCGAAGCCG
>CAZWRK010000176.1:0-6911 GCA_964635875.1 uncultured Aquaspirillum sp. | reverse complement strand
ATGCAAATATTCATCAAGAGTAAAATCGCTGAACTGAAGGTAGTGTTTGACGGGTTTCATACAAAAATATCCATTACGGAAAAGCATATGTTTGTTAACAACAAAAAGGTTAACGGAATATGCGGTTTGCCAGTCGCCAAAACGTAGGATTAGCTACTGACGCTAGGCTCAGGCGGCCTATCTTTAACCAAATCAACTAAGTCTGGCAAGGCCTTAAACACCTTGCTCGCGAGAAAAAACAAGACTTTTTGAAGTGTTTGCTCTTTGCGTCAGGGGCTTATTTAAGTTCTCGTTTTTACCAACGCTCTATTGAATCCGCAAAATTTAGAAGCGAGATATGCGCAAGCCAACGGCCCTCAGCTACAATATCCTCCATGCTGACAAATGCCGAAAAGGACGCCATTCGCGTCCACTACCGAACCCTTTCTGAATCCCTTCCAGGGTTTCGCCCACGCGCGGCACAAAGAGAAATGCTGGCAGCAATTGCCGTAGCTTTTAGTCAATCTCTTGATGAAAGCGATACGACAGACCGACAAGGCGAGAGCATTGTGGTTATAGAAGGACCGACCGGTGTAGGCAAAAGCCTTGCGTATTTGCTATCCGGAGCACTCATGGCCCGTGCTCGAAACAAAAAGCTTATTGTCAGTTCAGCAACGATTGCCCTTCAAGAACAGCTTGTTCATCGAGATATTCCATTCCTACTCAAACATAGCGGACTTGCTGCTACCTACGCTTTAGCAAAAGGACGCGGCCGCTATTTATGCCCTTATCGTCTTTATCAATTTACATCCGATTTTCAGCAAACAGAATTTTTTGAATTTGATGCAACAGTCTTATGGGACAAACAACCCCAAGCAAAAGAGATCAGCCAACTCAAGCGAATGGCAGATCTTTTTCATGCAAGGCGCTGGAATGGGGACCGCGATGAGTATGCAGACAATATTGAAGATAAACTATGGTCTCGAGTCACCAATGATCGACATGGCTGTCTAAAAGCAACTTGCCCCAATCGCCAAGAATGCCCCTTTTTTATTGCGCGGGAGGCCATCCAAAATGTTGACATTGTTGTTACAAACCATGACTTGCTACTTGCAGATGCGGCAATGGGCGGAGGAGTCATTCTGCCACCACCAGCACAAAGCTTTTTTTGTATTGATGAAGGACATCACCTCGCAAAAAAAGCAATTAACCAATTTTCGGCAGAGCACAGCCTTGGCTTATCTCTGTACTGGCTAGAGCGCGTGCCAGCGCTGATCAAACAGATCAAAAGCTTGAGTAGCACCTATAGCCAGCCCGCAGAACTGGCCATTGAAGCAAGTCAGAGCTGCTTGGAAAGCTTATCGACACTCAAAATCCAATTAGATCAAAGCCTAAGCTTCCCAGAGAAAATCAGTGAAAATCACACATGGCTGTTTGAATCAAAAGAGGTACCAGAAGAAATTCAGGTTATCGCAGAAAATATTGCCCTCAGCACCAGCACCTTACTGAATCGCTTAGATGCACTAGTCACGCTCCTTTCCGAAGCAAGAAAAGTACACCCAGACGAAATCCCCTTAATCGACCAAACAAGCAGTGCACTAGGCATGATTCTTGGCAGAGCGGAAGGACTGGCCGCAGTATGGGCTTTAATGCTGCGCAAAACTGCAGATCAGGCACCGCCTATTGCTCGGTGGATAACCAAACAAATAACACCTCGGTTGGATTACGTCATCTCAGCATCACCTGTTTCTGCAGCTAGTGATTTGGTGAATAGTCTTTGGAAAAAGGTTGCAGGAGCGGTTATCACATCGGCAACTTTACGTTCGTTGGGTCGTTTTGATTTGGTACTTGACCGAACGGGTCTTCACTGGATGAAGGGCACACAATGTTTAGCGCTAGAATCCCCATTTTGCTTTGAAGAACAAGGGGAATTATATCTTCCGCCACTACAAAGCTCGCCCAGAGACAGCGAAAGTCACACGGCAGAAATTATTGAATGGCTCCCTAAACTCATAGATATCCAGCACGCTGTCGGATCGCTTGTCTTGTTTTCATCTCGAAAACAAATGCAAGCAGTGTTGGCAGGGCTGCCGACCGATCTATCGACACAGGTTCTGATGCAAGGAGAGCAATCTAAAAGCAAAATTTTGTCTCAGCATTTTGCAAATATCAATCACGGAAAAGCCAGTATTATTTTTGGTTTAGATTCCTTTGCCGAAGGCCTAGACCTACCAGGAGAAGCATGTGTTCATGTCATCATTGCCAAGCTTCCGTTTTCAATGCCAGACGATCCTGTCGACAAGACCCTTGCCGCATGGATTGAGAGCAAGGGAGGAAATCCATTTTTAGAAATAACCGTTCCAGAAGCGTCTATCAAATTGATCCAAGCAACCGGTCGACTTATCCGAACAGAAAATGATTATGGCAGAGTGACCATTCTGGATAACCGATTACTTAAACAACCTTATGGTCGCAAGCTACTTGCGGCACTTCCGCCATTCAAGCGACTCGATATTTGAAGTAACATAACAGGGTATTACTGGAAAACCACAGCAAGCACTGAATCTTTGTCGAGCCTGTTTTTATTTCAAAAAACAACACAAACAGGTATGCAAAGCAGTCTATATATCTCCTTTATTGCGCTTAAAATGACCTTCATCTATATGAAAATGGTCACCCTTTGAGACAACATCAAGCGTTAGCACACCATGATCTGTAATCCATACGAAGTTATTATTCAGGGCCTCACTTCCGATGGCCGCACCTTCCGCCCCAGCGATTGGGCAGAACGACTTTCTGGCATTCTTTCCTCCTTCGAATCCGGCCAAAAAAAGCTGGAATACCATGTTTACGTGCGTCCATTGATGCTGGATAACGTGCGTTGTGTCGCAGTAGATAAGAAGTTAGAAAAAATTGACCCTCGGGTTTATCGCTTCCTAATGTCTTTTGCGCAAGACAATGATCTCAGAGTGATTGATTGCCGAACCTTGATTGATGAGGTTTATCCCAATCAATTTTTGGGATAAAAACAACAGTTCTTGGCTTTAAGTGTCAAAATGCAACAGTTTTTTCACCAAAAGCAGCCTACCATTCTGTTATATTGAGTCCGCCTTCGTTGCAAGAAGCGTTTTACAACACACTTTGTGGAGCACACTGAATGAATAAGAAACTGATTGCTGCAGCCCTTGCTGGTGCCTTTATCGCTCCGGTCGCAATGGCCGAAGTTCAAATTTACGGTGCTGTTGACGTATCCGTTGAGTCTGTATCTGCTAACGGTGCAGCAAACAGCGCTAATGACGTAAACTCCCGCACACGCGTGACTAGCAACACCTCCAAAATCGGTTTCAAAGGTAGCGAAGACCTTGGTAACGGCCTGAAAGCTATCTGGCAAGTTGAACAAGGCGTGCAAATGGACGGTTCTGGCACCGATACATTTGCTACCCGCAATTCCTTTGTTGGTCTTGAAGGTGGTTTCGGTAAAGTGCTGGCAGGCCGTCATGACAGCGCCTACAAAACTCTAGCAGCAGTGGTGAACCCGCTGCCGAATGGTGTTGCCGATATCTGTGGTGGCGGTACAACGAATTCTCTATTCTGCCGCGGCGCAACCCGTATGGTTAACAGCGCGCATTACTTCAGCCCGTCTTTCTCTGGCTTTAGCGCTGGCATTTCTTACGGCACAGACGAAGCACGCGTTGCTGACACAAACAAAGACGTTTACAGCTTGGCTGTGCAATACAAAGCCAATGGCGTTCATGCAACTGTTGGTTACGAAAAACGTAACGACAACATCGCTAAAGGTTACGACACCGACCTGTGGCAAGTTGGCGCAAACTACACCTTCGGCGACACCACCGTTGGTGCTGGCTTCGAACGTCAAAATGACCAACGTGTTGGCATGAGCGACAAAACCCAAAACTCTTGGACTGTTGGCGCAAAACACAAAATGGGCGCAATCGGCTTGGGCTTGGCTTACGTCAAACTGAACGAGTCTGAAAGCAATGCTAAAGACGACGCAAGCCAATGGACGCTTGCTGCGACTTACGATCTGTCTAAAGCAACTATGGCTTATGGCTACTTCACACGCATTGACAACAACGACGGCGCAGCGCGTAACTTTGCTCTGAACAGCCTCGCAACTGGTGTAGCTGCTGGTTCCAACCCGACAGCATTCGGTGTTGGCCTGCGCCACTCCTTCTGATTTAGCACCGACTTAGTCGGTTAAATTTCAGTTCAGAACGGGCACCCTAGCGGTGCCCGTTCTTTTAATTTTTGTTACTATTGCTGCTCTTAAAATATCTCTGCAGGCAGACCTTTTCTCGATGGCAATTTTTATTAAAAACGCTGAAGACATTCAAAAAATGCGCATTGCTGGCCGCCTTGCGAGCGAAGTCTTAGATTACATTACCCCTTTTGTTGTGCCCGGTGTGACAACAGAAACTCTTGATAAGCTATGCCATGACTACATGGTCAACGTTCAGGGCTGCATTCCCGCGCCACTGAACTATGCCCCTGATGGCCATGCACCCTACCCAAAATCAATTTGTACTTCAATTAATCAAGTCATCTGCCACGGCGTGCCAAGCGACCGCGCTCTAAAAAGCGGCGAGATTATCAATTTAGACATCACCGTCATTAAAGATGGCTACCACGGCGATACCAGCCGCATGTTTATGGTTGGAAATGTCACACCGCAAGCACGTAGGCTCGTCAAAGTCACTTACGAATCCATGTGGATCGGTATCGAAAAAGTGAAGGCCGGCGCGCATCTTGGCGATATTGGTTATGCCATTCAAAAATATGCAGAAAATGCAGGTTATTCTGTTGTCCAAGAATTTTGTGGTCATGGTATTGGAAAATCGTTCCACGAAGATCCTCAAGTCCTTCACTACGGCCGACCTGGAACAGGCGTAGAATTACAAGCGGGGATGATTTTCACAATTGAACCTATGATTAATGCAGGCAAGCGCCACATCAAAATTAAACCTGATGGCTGGACAGTTGAAACAAAAGATCGCAGCCTATCAGCCCAGTGGGAACATACCATCTTAGTCACAGAAGACGGTTACGAAGTGCTTACCGTTTCTGACGGAACGCCTAAACGGCCAGAATTTGTCTAAGCTACAGCCGTAAAAAAGCCGACCTATCAACGGTCGGCTTTCGTTTTTTACGAGACATCTCAAATATTACGCTTTGACATCTACGTTTTGACCCAAGTTAGGCGGGTTATTTTGTTTAAGCTGTTCAGTTGTTTTATCAACGAGTTCTGTGACTGTTTTCTCATTGATTTCATTTGCTTTTTTCAATGCAAAAGTCGACGTTTGATCTAGCACACTGGTGCTGCCCGTATAGCCCGAACCTACCGCATTAATTTCCATCACAAGCCTCCCTCAAAACCCTTTCAGATACCGTTCACTGTACACCCTTGATTATAAACTTGCCAACGAACATATAGCCCCCATGTGACAACATCAGGTAGATCTTGAGATCTGTCCGTACACTAAGCAAGCAATTGACCCACTCCACCACGATTGGAAGAAAAACATGAGCACAACTCGCCATCAACGACTGTTAATTCTCGGCTCTGGCCCTGCAGGCTACACTGCCGCTGTTTACGCAGCACGCGCCAATTTGCAGCCTGTCATCATCACCGGCCTCGCCCAAGGCGGGCAACTCATGACCACGACAGATGTCGATAACTGGCCAGCAGATGCCGATGGCGTCATGGGCCCAGAGCTCATGAGCCGCTTCCAAAAACACGCCGAACGCTTTGGTACAGAAATGATCTTTGATCATATTCACACCGCAAAGCTCGAAGAAAAACCGATTCGCCTCGTAGGCGATGCCGGAGAATACACCTGCGACGCATTGATTATCGCAACCGGCGCATCCGCACAATACCTTGGCCTTGAATCCGAGCAAACCTTCATGGGCAAAGGCGTTTCTGCTTGCGCAACATGCGATGGATTTTTCTATCGCAACCAAGACGTCGCAGTCATTGGCGGTGGCAATACCGCTGTTGAAGAAGCACTTTACCTTGCCAACATCGCCCGACATGTCACCGTTGTTCATCGCCGTGACAAATTCCGTTGCGAAAAAATTCTGGCAGACAAACTTCTCGAAAAAGAAAAAGAAGGCAAAGTCACCATTGTGTGGAATCACACTTTGAACGAAGTGCTTGGCGACCAAACGGGGCTCACAGGCATGCGGATCCAATCAACACAAGACGGCAGCACGCAAGATATCGCGTTAACTGGCGTGTTTGTTGCAATTGGCCACAAACCAAACAGCGCAATGTTTGATGGTCAACTGAACTTACGTGATGGCTATATCCAAGTTCAAAGCGGTACATCTGGTAATGCCACAGCTGCTTCTGTCGCTGGTGTATTCGCAGCAGGTGACATTGCTGATAGCGTTTATCGTCAAGCGATCACTTCAGCAGGTTCTGGCTGTATGGCTGCGCTAGATGCAGAAAAGTATTTGGATGCTTTAGGCGAATAATCTAAGCCTTGAAAAAGACCGCCTTCCATAGGCGGTTTTTGTATGTATGATCTTAAAGTCATTTTTTATCATGTATACACACCACTATGCAGCAGTTACCGCCTTCTGAGTATATCTTTCCCGATCCGCTTGAAGTTGACCCCGAGGGTGAAGGCTTAATTTGTATCGGTGCAGACCTCTCCCCTTCTACCCTGTTTGAAGCCTACACCCATGGTTTGTTTCCATGGTTCTCAACAGGCGAGCCCATTTGCTGGTGGTGCCCCGAGCCACGTTGCATCATACGCCCGCAGGATTATCAGCCCAGTAAAACCCTCATTCGGAGTATGAAAAAGCAGGATTATCGCATCACCATCAATCAGGCTTTTGAACGGGTGATCCGTGCCTGCTCACTACCTCGTAGCTACGCTGATGACACGTGGATCAGTGAAGACATT
>CAZWRK010000175.1:0-7017 GCA_964635875.1 uncultured Aquaspirillum sp. | reverse complement strand
CCTTCTTTTGGGATGATATAACCCACATTCGCACCCATATCACGCAGGGCTTTTAATTGCTGAGTACCATAATTACCATAAATCAAAGCAATTTGATTTTCTTTAAATAATCTAACAGCATCCTCAACCGATTGATAAAAAGTCAAACTGTTACGTCGTAGTTCAACAAGTTTTTTGGCCATTCTCCGAATCTCAGTACGGTCAAGCTGAAAAGGATGCTTCAGGCCAGAAGCAAGCGCTGCCACTGAAAAATTATGTGCGCTGCCATCGTAAAATAAAACTTTTCCTTGATAACGAGGGTCCCACATGGCTTGCATAGAGTCTGGAGTTGATTGAACCAAATCGCGATTATAAATTAACCCCATTGTAGAATACGTATAAGGAATGGCATAAACATGACCATTACGCACTAAGCCTGAAACCTTAGACAAAGGCGAGAAAATAGAATGTTGATTTTTTAGGTGATTGATTCGGTCGGTATAAATTGGCTGTACTAAATTCGCTTGAATATAGCGAGATAACTCGGCGGTATTGACCGCAAAAATATCATAATCTCGGCCTTGGTTTTTATTGATCCGCTCCCATAGCTCATCATCGGAAGTCACAATCGTCACTTCAACCTGCACTTGATATTTTTTAGAAAAACTGTCCACTACATCAGGATCTGCATAGCCCTCCCAAGCCAGAATACGCAGGGGAGGCGACGCAAACGCTGGGTTCGACATAGCAACCAAACATGCCAAAATCATTACAATCCAGTTAAGGCACCGCAATAAGAAAGCGCTCATATTTTTGACAATCAAATTAATAGCTAAAAATAAAATTTCGTCATTATCAAGATAGTAGCATCATTCAAAGCATGCCTAACATCCGTCTTCTTTGCAAAAATACTCGCCAAGTCAACGCATAAAAAAAGCCGCCTCCAAACAGAGACGGCTTACCTAACATAGAAGATATTTAGACAAATACAATATTATCTGCAGACATTTTCGTCAAATCGACCCCCACCAATGTCAATTGATTGCCTGCCCCTAGGTCGATACATAAATCGTCCCCAGAAACACTCAGGTGAGAAATAAGAGAGGAAATGTCCTGAATGTTTGAACCGTTCAAACCCTTATCAAGCTGGATTTGATCAGTTTCTGCATGAAAATTAAAAATATGATCCGAACCACTTTTCTCATGAAAAACAAAAGTATTACGAGTACTTGAAAAGTCTGTTCCGACATCAGCTTGAATCAAGCTCGCGAGGTCAGCATATTTGGTATCGGCGGTGATTGAAGTCGCTAATTCGGGGTGTGCTTTTAGGAAATGGTCAAGATGCTTGGTTTTATGCCCTCCCGCAATCAAAACATCATTCCCTACACCACCGCTTAATTGATTATGGCCGACATCGTTATCACCCCCACCCATCAAAACATCATCACCATCACCCCCCTCTAATTCATCGTTACCGCGCGCGCCCGTTAAAATATCGTGCTGCGCGCCCCCCACTAAACGATCATCGCCATCATGCCCCGTGAGAAGATTGCTGGTATTTTGACTGCCATGAAGATCATGATTGCTTTCATTGGCATCATGATGCTCATAGAGATCTTTAACCTCTTGCACTTCAGGCTGCGTAGAAATGCCAGAATCCCTCGTTTCGGTTTCTAGCTGTGTGTGGTCGGTTTCGTATTCTTCTTTGTCACGGCTCATATTCAATTCTCCTCGTGGTAAAAATCGGTGTTGCAGTGACTAGGCTATGCACAGTGATTTAAAAAGAACTTAAGCCTAATACCGCGTCACTTTATATACTTCACCTCTCTCACGGCAGACCTCCACGATCTATGATGAAAAAACCAACAGAAGAAGCCTACGAAGAACTCCAACACGCTTATGATTTTTACAATCAGGCTTTATTCGACGGGCAATTACCGCCGTGCTTAATTACGCTACAGCGTCAAAAACGGACGTTTAGCTATTACTCACGACGGCGTTTTATTCGGCGCGATGGTCGGCAAACAGATGAAATTGCGTTAAATCCAGAATATTTTGCCGTGATTCCGATGATTGAAGTCCTGCAATCATTAGTGCATGAGATGGTTCATCTTTGGCAAAACCACTTTGGTCACCCGAGCCGCGCCTGCTATCACAATAGTGAATGGGCAGACAAACTCGAGTCGTTAGGCTTGGTGCCATCCGATACCGGCGAACCCGGAGGCAACCGCACCGGACAAACGATGAGCGAATTTGTCGTGGCGGGCGGGCGTTTTGAATTTGTGACGCAGCGTTTATTAGCCGATGGCTTTGAGATTTCGTGGCTGGATCGGTTTCCTGCTCAACCACCTAGCCGCCCTGCATGGCCATTGTCACTGATTCAAGCCAACGAACCGCAACCCGGCCATTGGCTTGAAATGGCCCAAGACGAAGAAGAACGAGAAGAACATGAAGTGGCTCTGCGCGCGATGGCAGAAGCCTGCATTCCGCTCAACAAAAGCCATCGTGAATTGCAACTCGAAACCCGAGAGGATGAAAACCGCAGCCACCGTGATAAGTACACCTGCCCGGCGTGTGAAATGAATGTCTGGGGAAAACCGGGATTATTTGTGAAGTGCGGCTTATGTGATTTAGCGATGCCCGCGAGCAAAAGCAGGCATTAAACATCACCCATGAAAATTCGTTGATTTTTATTATTTCACCGAAATATAAGGAATCATCCCCCTTTAATTTAAAGGGGAAAAGCGCATCATTTCAGCATTATTCAGGCATAATTCTGCGCTTGCCCGCAACAATCAGATCATGTGGGCATTGCCGATTAAGGAACAGGAATGCAGCTTAAGCAACAAGGTAGTGCTAGCCAATTACAGGAACGGTTTAAAGCTGATTTTTTGCTAGAGCTACCCGAACGCATTTCAGCCATTGAAAGCGTGCTAAAAGGAGAGAACGATCACTGGCCCGATGGTCGTTTTGGTGCGCTGTATCGTATTACCCACAGCATCAAGGGCAGCGCCGCCACATTTGGGCTGCAAATGCTGGTGAGCATCTGCAGTCAATTTGAAGACGTCATTCGCGAATCGGAAACAGACAGCCGTTTGCTCAAAGACTTTTTAGACATTGCTTTAGCGTATGCGGGCTTGCTGCGCGAAGCGTATTCCGAAATTAACGAAGACTGCGAACTTTTTGAACGCACCGAACGCAAACTCAGTGAGCTGCATGCCCGTACCGGCAACCGACGATTTACCGTTGGGTTGGCAGTAAATTCACGCTTATCGCGGGAAATTTGCCGAAAAATTTTGGAGTCGTTCGAGCCAAGAATCATCGAATTTGACGATGGAGCCAGCGCCCTCCCCCGCGTACTTTCCGAGCCTTTTCACCTTCTCATCGCCTCATCAGAACTCAACATGCTGCGAGGAGAAGCATTAATCGCGGCGGTTAAACTCTCAGAACACCGTAATCATGGTGTCCGTACACTCTTAATCAGCGCCTCGCAAGAAAAAGTGAATTTCAATAAGCGCGCCACCGATGCGGATTTCATCGTCGCTCGTGATATGAATTTCGTTAATAATATCAGCAAGATATGTGCAGAATTACATGAAAAATATCAACAGCTTCGAGCTTGAGTCCGAGGGTACGCCGCTTCGTGCATTAATTATTGATGATGATCGCGCTTTGCTGCATTACCACGCCGCGATTTTAGAAGCTGCGGGTCTTGAGGTTGAAACCGAAGAACACCCTGATGATGCACTCAATGCCATCCGCGCTTTCGATCCAGACCTGATCGTCGTGGATTACTACATGCCGGGCATGGATGGCCCAGAGCTAGTCGCCAAAATTCGGCAGGCAGAAAGCTTGCCAGAGGTCGCGATTTTAATGCTTTCTGCGGAGCAAAACACCGCGTCGATCTCAAAAGCCATTTTAGCCGGTGCAGAATATGCACTGGCTAAGCCCGTGGATATGGGCATGTTTAGCGCGCTGGCGATCTCTCAAGCCAGCAAGGCCCGTAAACTCAAAAATGCCCGCCTTCAGCTCGCCAAAGCGAGCAAAGAGATGCTCTTTCGGCAGATGGCCCTTGATCAGCACGCCATCGTGAGCACAACGGATATCCACGGCAGAATCATTAGCGTCAATCAGCGATTTTTAGATATCTCTGGCTACTGTATTGATGAGTTGATTGGCCAGAGCCATCGTATCGTCAAATCCGATGTTCACCCCCCTGAGTTTTACCAAACACTGTGGCAAACCATTTGTGAAGGTAAAACATGGCACGGCGACGTGTGCAACCGCAGTAAAACCGGCGAGCTGTACTGGGTGCAAGCCAGCATCGTGCCATTCTTGGGGCCGGACGGCCTGCCCGAGCGCTATGTTTCGATTCGCACCGACATTACCGCCCAGAAAAAGCTAGAAACCGAGATTATTCACGCGAAAGAAGTCGCTGAACACGCTAACCGTGCCAAAACAGAGTTTTTGTCGAGCATGAGCCACGAACTTCGCACCCCGATGAATGCCATTCTCGGTTTTGCACAGCTCATGGAAAACTCGCGCCGCGAACCTTTGTCTGATCGCCAGAAAAAGCAAGTTCAGCAAATTATCCGCGCAGGCAAGCATTTGCTCGATTTAATTAACGAAGTCTTGGATTTAGCACGGATTGAATCCGGCAAACTGAGCTTGTCGATGGAGTCCGTGTCGGTCAGCGAAATTGCACAAGAGGTCATGAACCTCAGCCAGCAAATGACGAGCAAATTAAACGTCACCGTCACCAACAAAATGTGCGGGAACTACTATGTGCATGCGGACTATATGCGCTTTAAACAAGTGCTTCTGAACTTGGTCAGCAACGCAATTAAATACAATGTGCAAGATGGCTCCGTCACGATCTGCAATCGAGTGATCACCGCACAAAACGGCCGCCCACCGCATTTGCGCATCGAAGTTCAAGATTCAGGCATTGGCATCTCTGAAAATGCACAATCCTCGCTGTTTCAACCGTTCCAGCGTTTAGGCCACGAGGCAGGCGAAATTGAAGGCACCGGCATTGGGCTGACGATTACGCGCAAACTGGTCGAAGCCATGCAAGGCTCGATTGGCATGGAAAGCCACGAAGGGCAAGGCTCGACCTTTTGGTTTGAATTGCCACTTTTGTTGAGCGAAACCTCTACCGAATGGCTCGATTCTGCAGATGATGACATGCTCCTTAGCAGTACAGAGCAAGATGCGACTCAGCTTAAAGTGCTTTATGTTGAAGACAACCCGCAAAATCTCATGCTCATGGAAGATATTTTGTCTGAGCGCGATGATGTCGAATTGTTAAGCGCTCCGGATGCCGAACTGGGCATCAAAATGGCACAAAAACATTTGCCAGATTTGATTTTAATGGATATTAATCTACCCGGAATGGATGGATTTGCAGCACAACAGGCGCTTAAAATGCACGAAGAAACCGCACATATTCCCGTGATTGCGCTCAGTGCAAATGCAATGCCGAATATTATTCGGCAAGCAAAAGAGGCTGGATTTGTTGATTATCTGACCAAGCCCATTGATTTAATGACCTTAGAATCAATGCTCGATACTTATTTAGAGAAAAAATAAGTATCTTTAATAAAAAAAGCCGGTGACATTCCATAAAATGTCGCCGGCTTTTTTTATTGATTTAATGGCATAAGCGCGCAGCACGCTCCAGATAAGGGCGGGCATTGCCGCGATACTGCAACCGAGTCCATGCCTGTCCAATGTCCTTCAACACATCCGAACGATCGAGCTCGTCAGCATGTGGCAAAGTCAAAAGACAGTCCACCGCGGCCGACTCATCCGCATCGCAGGCCAATACCAAACCATATAGCGCAAAAAATCCAATGTCACGCAAACCAGAATCTGCAAGACGTTGGCAATAACTTCTCGCACCGGAAATTTTCCCAGCCTCAAGAATCACTCGAACATCAGACAGCGCATCTACAATCGAAGGCAACATAGTGCTATTACCTCTCTATATCCATAGCCATCAGAAAATCTATTGCGGATAAACCAAAATCAAATGTAAATAAAATGTGAACCACACAAAACAAGCCACGAATAAAACCCCATTCAAAACAGCACTCCGAGTTTTATTTGTGGATTTTTTCATCATATAGTTTGAGAAATAATTCAGCATACATCACCTATATTTATTAGCCTAAATTTTCCTATTTAGAATAACAAGTCAGCACTTTTAACTGCACTTTGAATTAGGTTAGTCAAAACGAACCATTCATGATAGAACCACTCTATTGCTATTCCGTAGAGCCACACCATGGATTTTTCATTTTTACTCACTCCACAAGAGGACGGCAGCCCTCGTGTGGCCCAACTCTACAATGCCTTACGCCAAGCCATTCAAAACGGCACGCTAGAAGCAGGACAACGGTTGCCCGCAACGCGACGCATTGCGACAGAACTTGGCATTGCCCGCAACACCGTCATTCATGCCTATGAGCAACTGACGGCAGAAGGCTACCTCCTCGCCGCGCCAACTGGTACACGCGTTGCCAGCCTAAAACAAACTGATCAAGCATTCTTTGCGCCAAGACAAGATACGCAAAATAAATTTAACATGCCAATGGGTTATAGATTTAGCCTGTTAGAAGACTGCAGCGTAGGCGATACCCAAGATTTGCTCGCATTTACCCCTGGTTTGCCCGATTTATTCGCCTTTCCCATGAAGAAGTGGCAGACCTGTTTAGACTACGCATGGCAGCGCGCCAAACCCAACCACTTGCACTATGCCCCCGCTGGCGGACAAAAAGTCTTGCGTGAAGCGATTGCCCGCCATGTCCGCGTCACCCGCGGCGTCAAATGTGAACCAAATCAAGTCATTATCACCATTGCCGCCCAAGGTGCGCTTGATGTCTGCGCACGGATTTTAGGCGATGTTGGCGATACCGCATGGATTGAAAATCCCGGTTATTCCGGCGCACGCACCGCCTTATTGATGGCAGGGTTAAAGCTCCACCCCATCGCGGTCGACGAGGCACATCGCGTCGGCGTCCTCGGGGCGCTGCG
>CAZWRK010000174.1:4316-7027 GCA_964635875.1 uncultured Aquaspirillum sp. | reverse complement strand
CAACTGCTGCAAGTCCAAGCGCATTGATTTTCTAATAGTTTTGCGAAAATCAAGTCTACGCTCATTGATTGTTTTTGCGTCGCTTAAAGATAATTCAACACCTAAAATATCCCGTAAAACTCTTAAGGATTCAGCATCTCTAAAAACAACAACATTGTGGGATAGCATTTTTGTAACCTCTAATTCTTTGTTGAACAGATATGTTCTTTGATTATTACCAAAACTATAGCAGATTCTTGCGAATTGTGCATATGTCCCAGACTCTTCTTTCAGCCGTATAAACTCATCCCTAGTGATAAAATGGTAATACTCGGCTGGAAATATACCATATTCGCTTTTGGGATTATTCACGCATTCAAATACATATTCCATTAATCTAACTAAATCTGTTTGTTTTTCGTTGTAAAAAACAGTCATTCCTTTTTGTAAGGCGGCAAACGACATCGCACCGCCGCCTCCGAATAAATCATAAAAATACTTCGCGTTAGGTTTTAACTCTAAAATTTTATCTATCAGCTTATCGGCGTGTTTTCTCTTTGACCCCATATAGGGAATGCCTAATCTTTCCGTTTTCTCTACCTGACGCGCACCGAATAAATCAAAATTCATCTTAACTTCTCCTTAACCTTGTTATAGTGATACGCTCTCCAGGAATCCTGTAGCTCGGTCTGTATATCCTCCGCTATATCCCTTCCAGATAATACGACAAGTCTAGCAGCCCACTCTAGCGGGTCGAGTCCTACCTCACCAAAGAATGCCCTCTCATTGCCCCGTAAATGAAGCTGGGAGTGGCAATTCATACATAAAGGTAGGGTATATGCGTCCGATGCCTTTAAGCCCATCCCACGGTCAACGTCGCGAAGAATGTGGTGCGCCTGATTCGGCGGCCATGACCCACAGACGAGGCAGGGGAGGGAGCGAATCCAGACGAGGTGGTTACTGGCCAAGTTGCTGTTTTTCATATCTGTTTATATATTCTTGTTCATCTTCCGTATAGAAAAACATTCTACCTTCCCGCAAAGCCTGTTTTTTATCGTCGAGCAGCTTTTGATAAAACTTCCCGCACAAAGGCTTGTTCCATGGGTCTATAATAGAAACTATATCCGATGGGGTTGGAATCTCTCGGTTTGTTTTTAGATATTTCACAAACGCGCCTCGAACCGTGTCTATATCGTAATCTCCAAGAATCCATTGAAATCCAGCATCACGCATTTCGGCAACATCCGATGCCTCGCCGTATTTTTTCAGCATAGCGTATGTTTGGCTAAGTAGCATGGTTAACTGATTCTGTGATTGCTGGCAGTCCTTTATTTTTGGCTTCCCATTCTGCGTTTCGCTTGTCGATGATTCGCTGTGACGCTTCGGCGTATAGCTCGGTTTGGGATTTACGACCGCCAAAGCCACTTCCTTGCGGTTCTCCGGTAGCTCTTGAAGTTCCAGTAATAGCTTGTCCAGAGTTTTGTTTACGGTTTCCATTATGTCTCTCCTGTTCTTTGGTTGCCCATGTTCTTAGCGCTGCGTTGTAATCCTTGTAAGTTTTGCCGTTAGCGTCGCACCAGTCCAAAAGCTTTCTACGCAAAGCGTGTTTATCCACCGATGGAGCATTGTCCTGAAACCATGCCGTTAAAGATTCTAGGTTATCAGCCTCAAAGTCTTTTCGCGTTTTCTTTTTGGATACTACGTTAGTAGTATCTTTTTCTTTATCCTTTCCTCTCCTCTCCTCTCCTATGCTAAAGTTAGGCTTAGGGGTGGCTATAGGGTGGCTAGGTATATCTTTGTTTTTATTGTGTCTTTTTTCAGCACCTTTTTTTCCACTTTCTGATAGTGTTCGTGATTTTGCATCTTGTCTAGCAAGCTCAACGTCACATCTTTTGTTAAATAATCGACCTTTTTCAGACTTAAAAAATGGCCTGACTATAGGGGAGGCCATAGCCACCCAATTAGCCTCGCTATCACCTACTATTCTGGCTAGTGCTGCATCGTTATCTGGCAACGGTGCGCGGGTTTTCATATAATGGTCAATAAGTCGTCTATAACACCCATCCTGATAAGGATTTAAGTGCATTGTGTCTTGCTCATAGAGCAAATAGTGCCAAGGATACCAGTCCATTTTTATCTCTCTGTTTCTCTCTCTGTGTTAAAAGGCGGGCGGCCCATGCAGAGAGTCACGGCTAGTCGGGAGCTACCCGAACCGCCACGCCAGTATTATACCCTATCCGATAGCTCCTTGCAAGCCTATTCGGCGCGGGTATCTTGCCCAGAACTCGTCAAAAGGCATTTGTTTTCCTCCCGTATGCGCTCAAGGATTAAAGCCGTTCGCTTGCTGATAGGTCGCAGTCCACGCTCCATATCGGATACATGGTGCTGGTATGATAGCCCCAGAAGCTTTGCCATTTGCTCTTGGGTCAGGCCAAGGGATTCGCGGGTGTGTTTAAGGGTCACAGCGCACCGCCCATTCTGTCCAGGTCGTTTCCTAAGCTATCGGCTATATTGTACCAATGGGTTGCCATGTCGTAGGCTTTATCCTGCCGTTTACGGGCCGCCTCATATTCGACCATGTTGCCAGCCGCCGCCCAATTCTGGGCTATACGCTGCTCGTTGGCCGCTATCTCCGTATAACGGTCTATCAGCTTCCAAGCCTCGTTATAGAACTGGGCGACCTTTAAGCGGCGTTTGATTGTGATTCGGACGTTTTCTTTTGGAAATTGGTA
>CAZWRK010000174.1:0-4216 GCA_964635875.1 uncultured Aquaspirillum sp. | reverse complement strand
GTCCATAGGCATATCATCAACACGCATAATAAGCCCGTCCAGATAGTCCTTGGCGTATTCTCTGTTTTCGTCGTCGCCCATGTGCAAAGCCAGTTGCTCGGCGCAATAGTAAATTTCGTCTATCGCGGCCATGTATCGCTGAATACAATCATTGATTGATACTTTTGGTTTATATACTTTCATAAAGCACCTCCCATAGCCTCAAGTTTATCGCCCAGTATTCGCGGGTGTGTTTAAGGGTCACGCAATCCTCCCCTGCTTCTTAGCTATATCAATAATGGCCTGTGTTGACGCTACAGGTGCTTGACCGTCCTGCCATTGGATAAGGACGTTCAGCAACAGGTCAACTGTCTGGCGCTCGTTGTTGAGTTCGTGTTGGAGTTGTCGGGCGGTCATCATGCACCATCCTTTGCTTTGGCTTTATATACCAATGCAATCGCCAATACGTTATCCAGCCGTGTTGCGGTATCCAGAGAATCATTACCGCACATAGCTTCGATTTCTTCCAAAGCCTTGACCAAATCGGGGGCACAGGCCATCAATCTAGCGTTACGCTCTTGCTCGTATCCAGTCATTCTTTCTGAATTCCAATCCAAGCGGGCTATTGTTTTAAATGGGATATTATCCGAAACCTCTTGAATTGTTATTTTGTTAAGAGATGGTTCTTTGAAAAGCACCCACGACTTTGTGGCTGAAATGCCATCCGATTCTTTAAACTTGGAAAAAGAACCCAAACCAGCCCCTAATGATGCGATATAATTTTTGTCTTGTGTCATTTTATCCCCCTTTATCGTTGCGTAACATAGTTTAAAATTTCGCCTTTATACCAATTAGGATAAAGTACAACCTCGATGCCATTGGGGAATCTTTGGCCTTTGACCGTCATTCCCATTAATGGGCAGGAATTAAGGTGGTCTTTTTTGTTAAAAGTGAATGTTTCCCCGTTGTGGACTACTGTGTCTCCAGTTACTAGGTCGCATACTTGAATGATTTTAGTTTTCATCTTATTTCCCCCTGTTTATCTAGGCTTGATTGCCTTTGATAACTTCAATATACACACAATGTATAACCACGTCAAGAATTATTTTTGACTTTTTGCAAAAAACTTGTGTTGCACCGCACAATAAGATTTTGTTGACAGGTTGTTAAGGTGTGTTAATTTTGTGATGCAGCCGCCCAGTCTTAGGCTGTGTAACCTTTATCCTTTGAAAGGACATGGGTTTAGCTTGGGTTAATATTAATGGCCGGGCATTAACTTTCTGGAGGTAATATGTGGCCGTTTAAACAAAAGTGCGAGTGCAGCGAGATTGTTAACTTTTTAACAGAGGAACACGCTGACGTATGGGAAACGCTGTCAAAGCTGACAGACCGAGTAATTAAATTAGAAAAACAGCTTAAAACTGGTAATAAAAAACGTGAAAAAACTAAATAACCAAGCCCTAGAGCTAGAACGCAGCCTATTAAGAAACATGGAGGCTGGCGAGCAACTGGTCTACTACCATACGAACGACACCCAGCCGCGCAACCGTGTGCGATTCGATGCTGTACGGCATGAGTATGAGGATGGATATGGACACCCTGTCCAGAAAATAACTGGGAGCTTTAAGCGGACGGAGTACACCAGAAACGGTGTTTTGCAAGAGCGCATTTACAATAATTTCCAGTATATCTACATTCGAGGGTCTAAGCGTTGATATACGACATTCCACCCGTAGCGAAACCCAGAATGACACGCTCGGACAAGTGGAAGAAACGCCCAGCAGTTACGAAGTACTGGAACTTTAAGGATAAAATACGCGAATCAGGCTTGAAATTAACAGATAAATCTATTATAGTATTCTATGTTCCGATGCCGAAAACGTGGTCAGCCCGTAAGCAATTAGCAAACTTACGCCAGCCACATAAGCAAAGGCCCGACATAGACAATTACGTTAAAGCACTTTTTGACGCGCTATATGAGGATGATTCGCATATGTGGAGGGTACAGGCTGAAAAGCGGTGGGCATATGCTGGACAGATACAGATTATAGAGCCGTTAAGAGTTGACAAAGAACCGTTTGAAGTGCATTATGAGCCAATATAGGATATATAGCCATGTTGAAAAAAGGAAACTCAAAGAAAACTATCTCCAAGAATATAGCAACAGAGATTAAGGCTGGAAAACCGCCAAAACAAGCCGCAGCGATAGCCTACTCGGTAGCGAAAAAAGGTAAAAAGAAGTGAATGATTCAGCAATACATGGTGAGTGGTAATGGCTGGTGGTAGACCATTGAAGTTCCCATCATTGGACGACCTAAAGATTAAGATAGACGCATACTTCCAAAAATGCGATATATCCGAAGAGCCATATACTATTACAGGACTAGCTCTAGCATTAAACACCAGCCGAGAAACTTTACTTAACTACGAAGAGCGTGAAGAGTATTTTGACACAATAAAAGAGGCAAAGCTAAGAGTGCAGAACTACGCAGAGAAAAAGCTATTCACCTCAACGCCAACTGGCCCGATATTTGCACTTAAGAACTTCGGCTGGACGGACAAGACGCAGCAGGAAATCATGGGCAAAGACGGCGGGGCGATTAAGACGGAAACGGTCTTGCCGGACAGTGACCGCGATATTATTAATAGATACCTACAACAAAAAGGAGCGACTAATGACAAACAATGAATACACCTCAACACTGAAGGGCTGGGCGGTTGACCGAGCGATTAAGATGCTAGGCAATGATACACTGGGGGTAGAATCACTGCTGGATGTTACGGACGAAGTTATCTTGGCAGCACAAAAGCTGGTGGATTACTGCTACAACCCGCAGGAAGAGATTGACGTTCTCCAACAGCGCCTAGCAGACTTGGAACACAGCCAAGCGACCAAAGCAGCCATTGAAATGCCACCAGCATCAAATCGGGTGACACAATGAGAGCATCGGACTTTGAAGGCAAGAGCCTAAGCGAGCTGCGTCAGATTGCATCGGCTGTGGGGGTAAAGTGGCATCCACGCGCCAAGGAGGCCAAACTTATCGGTGATATTATTAAGATGGCTGGCGTTCAGCAAAAACCAAATCCAAAGCCTGAAATGCTTCACAAGGCCGAGCAACCTACCGAGGCCAAGACCAACAGCCAAGCGGATATTGAGAACGCTGTTAAGGGCCTGATGGCAAAGGACGGGTTTTCGGTACAGTTTCCGGGGGATGGTACTGTTATCTTTAAGTGCAAGGGCTGTGAGGATTCGCTGCACATGAGTGTGCCTTTACGGGTGATTGCCCAACGTGCCGAGAGTGTGAGTCGTGGTCGCCGCGCCCCTCGTTCTATGGGTACAGACCAGACCTATCCAGGAAGCTACGCCGATAACATTCTTGCGGGGTAGTCATGCTCCGTTCCAAGACGTTACACGAGCTTAGAGGTATCGCCCAGAGCTACGGCATCCCCTCGATATTCTCCAAGGACTCGAACCAGCTAGTTCAGGAGATTGAGCTAAAGCAACAGGCTATGATTCCCGAGCCTGTCGTTCCACCCGTGAAGCCAGAGTATGACGCTAGGCTGATGACTAAACCACCAGCCAAGAGCAGCACCCAAGAGGATGTAAGACGGTTGCTAGAGCCTCATATCGCCAGAGGCTTGACGCTGACCTTTCCCGATGCAGAAACTTGGCACATAGCCCACGGGAAGCGTACCGACACGGGAACTATTCGGATGCCGCATCGAGTTGTGTTGGACTGTGCCAATCGGTTGATGAAACAGGGCGTGGTGCGTGAGTGATAAGCGACCAAGAAGCCCTTGACGCTATTTGTAGGGAGAACCTAGAGGCTTTCACCTGTAAGTCGTTTAGCATCTTAGAACCGGGGGTTGAGTTTGAGTATTCATGGCACATAGGCTGCATTGCTGAACACTTGGAAGCATCTTTTCGTGGGGAATTAAAGGACTTAATTATTAACATTGCACCTAGAACATTAAAGTCGGTACAGGTTGCCCAGATATACCCCGCTTGGGTCTTGGGAAAGGAGCCGCACCACCAGTTTATTGGGGCCAGTTACGCACATACCTTGGCAGAGCGTAACGTCATGCGAACCCGTCACATTATGAACTCGGAGTTTTATCATAGATTATTTCCCTCAACGACGATTTCGGATGACCAGAACCAAAAGGACTACTTCACCACCACGAAGGCTGGGCAGTACAAGGGAACTGGTATCGGCGGTACAATTACGGGCTTTGG
>CAZWRK010000173.1:0-7034 GCA_964635875.1 uncultured Aquaspirillum sp. | reverse complement strand
TCTACCCCTCCAACGGCGCAATCACCAATCCCGCGCGCAAGCCATTTTTAACCTTCGGATTCGGAAAAATAATCCGCGCATTCGGATGTGTAATCACCGTTTGATGCGGGCCGTCTTCTGCCAGCAGCATACCCAGTGCCAGCGGCGTAAAATTCTCGACCGCCTCATCCAAATACAGTCGAAAGGCGTCGCTGCGTTTAATCACTTCTTGAACCACCGCAAAGCGCGGCGGCACTAAAAACGGCGGTGCGGGCGGCAGGCCTTGCCCAATCTGCTGCAAGACTTGCTCTAACGCACCCAAATGCACACTTTGATTCTGCCCAAACGGACGCGCCTGCCCCAATTCGAGGGTAAACGACTCCGCATGGCACTGGCTCAAGCTGAAATAACTGAAAGTTGAAGACGGCGCAGCGTGGTGCAAAATCGCGGCGATCCCCGCCGCCGCCAGCCGATTCAGTTCGCGCAGTGGCGGCGGTGAGCCATCGGGCCGGAACGGGCAAATCGCAAATTTTTCGATCTGCGAACCGCGAATCGCGGTGTGCAAGTCGTAGTGCAGGCGTGGTAAATCGGCGGGCGTCTCGGCAAAAAACGATTGCGTCGCCGCGCGAATCACCTCGGCGCGGGCGGTTTCACGCGAGCGCTGCGCCAACGGCGCACCAAAGCAGCGATTTAAATCATCGTCCAAATAGCGCACACCGGCGCGCATCGCATCGGGGTTGCCAAACACGCAGCGCAGCCGTACTCGCAGCGGCCACGCATCTTCCGCGAGCTGGTTTAACAGCCGATCCAGCGCCTCAATCGGTGCGGTTTCGTTGCCATGCACCCCAACCGACAGCAGCACCGCTCCTTGTGGTGGGCATGCGGGTTCCAGCGTTACCACGCCTTCTTCACCCCAAGTCACCGTGACGCCACTGCCAAGCGTCTGGCGGTGGCCTGCGGGCGGCAGCGCCCCCGCCAAAAGCTGCGAAACCGTGTTTTTAAGCATCTTAGCCCTCGCGTTGGAACGGATAGACCGAACCGAGCGCCAACATCTGGCTCAGTTCGTCCAAGGCGCGTCGCGATTCGTCGAGCAAGGCCGGATCCGCCAAATCTTCGATGCACAACCGATCCCGATAATGGCGATCCACCCAGCCATTCAGCGCTGCAAACAGTGCATCATTCATCCAAATGCGCGGATTCACCGCCTGCAATTCGGCTTCATTCAGCACCACCCGCAGCCGTAAACACGCAGGGCCGCCGCCGTTTTGCATCGACTGCTTTAAGTCAAACACCTGAATCTCTTGAATCGGCCCGCCACTGGCACACAGCCGATTCAGGTAGGCCCACACCGGCGCGATGTTTTGGCATTCTTGCGGCACCACAATCCGCATTCCGCCATTCGGCAAGCTCAAAAGCTGGCTATTAAACAGATACGAATTGACCGCATCGCTTAACGACACCTCCGCCTCGGGCACTTCGATCGCGACGAATTCACATCCTAGCGCGGCCAATTTGTCGCTAATTTCCGCCAATACCGCCGATTGGTCGTGAAAAGCACGTTGATGGTGAAACAAAACCTGCTGATTGCCGACCGAGATCACGTCGTTATGAAATACACCGGCATCAATCGTCTCCGGTGATTGCTGCACATACACCACCCGTTCTTCGGCCAGTCCGTGCAGACGCACAATCGCTTGGCAGGCTTCTAGCGTTTGGCGGGCCGGAAAGCGGCGCGGCTGGGGGCGGCGGCTATCAAAGGCCGATTGCCCGTACACAAACACCTCAACCCCTGCTTGCCCATAGTCCGCGCCCAGTCGGGTGTGATTGGCCGCGCCTTCATCGCCAAAGTGCATTTGCGCAGGCAGGGCGGCGTGGTGGGCAAAGTGTCGGGCGTCGGGGAACATCGCCTGCAACAAGCGCCCCGTCACCGGATGTTCAATCGAGCGATGAAATTTATTGTTGAGATTCGCGGGGGTGAAATGGACGCGGCCATCGGCGGTGTCGGCAGACGGGCTGACGGTGGCGGCGTTCGCCGTCCACATCGAAGACGCCGAACTACACGCCGCCAGCAACGCCGGTGCATGTTGGGCGGCGGCGGCCAAGACTTGCGCATCACTGCCGCTAAAGCCGAGCTGCCGCAAGCTGCCCAGATCGGGGCGGGCATGCGGTGCAAACACGCCTTGTTTAAATCCCGCATCGGCCAAGGCTTTCATCTTGGCCAGCCCTTGTTGGGCGGCGAGCTTGGGGTTGGAATAGGCTTTTTCGTTGGCGGTCGAAGCGACATTGCCATAAGACAAGCCCGCGTAATGGTGGGTCGGGCCGACCAGCCCATCAAAATTGGCTTCGTAAGCGCGCATCAAGAGGCCTCCTGCGTGAAGGAAAAGCCCGGCGGCAGGCTATCCGGTAATTGAATTTGTTCCGCTTCGAGTCCGGCAACAGGGTAGGCGCAATAATCGGCGGCATAAAACGCACTCGGTCGATGATTGCCCGATGCGCCAATCCCGCCAAAAGGCGCGGCGCTGGATGCACCAGTCAGCGGCTTATTCCAGTTGACGATACCGGCGCGCGAGGCGTGCCAAACCTGATCAAACACTTCACGGCGGTCGCTCAGTACACCGGCGGCCAACCCGTAGCGGGTCGCGTTGGCAAGGCGGATTGCATCGTCAAGATCTTGATAACGCTGCACTTTCAATAGCGGGCCAAAGTCTTCTTCGTCGGGCGGATTGTCCAGCGCGCTGATGTCGAGAATCCCCGGTGACAGCAGGGCGGTGCCGTCTTCAAGGCGGCGCATTTCGAGCAAAGATTGCGCCCCTGCCGCCAGCAGTTGGGCTTGGGCGTGCAAGAGTTGGTCGGCGGCGGCCAGCGAAATCACCGCGCCCATAAACGGCTGCGGCTCATCGTCCCAGCGGCCGACGCGCAGCCGTTGCACCACTTCAATCAGGCGTTGCAAAAAGGCATCGCCTTGCGCGCCAACCGGCAGCAGCAGGCGGCGGGCGCAGGTGCAGCGTTGACCGGCAGAAATAAACGCCGATTGAATGACATGGTGAATCGCGGCATCGACATTGTGCACATCGTGGACGATTAAAGGATTGTTGCCGCCCATTTCCAGCGCCAGAATTTTATGGGTCTGGCCGCCAAAGGCGCGGTGCAAGAGCTGTCCCGTGTTCGAGCTGCCCGTGAAAAACAGCCCGTCTAAATCGGGATGCTCGGCGAGGGCAGCACCGGTCTCGCGGCCGCCTTGAAGCAGTTGCAACACCCCCGCAGGCAAGCCCGCTTGTTCCCAATAGCGCACAGTGCGTTCGGCGACGGCGGGGCACAGCTCCGACGGTTTAAACAGCACGCAATTGCCCGCCAGCAGCGCGGGGACCATGTGGCCGTTGGGTAAATGGCCGGGAAAATTGTAGGGGCCAAACACCGCCACTACTCCATGCGGCCGATGGCGCAACACCGCTTGCGCATCGCCCATGACGTTGCTGTGCTCGCCGGTGCGGGTGTGGTAGGCCTGCAGCGAGATTTCGATTTTGCCGATCATGCTTTGCACTTCGGTCAGGGCTTCCCAGCGTGGTTTGCCGGTTTCTTCGGCGATGCATTCTGCAAGAGCAACTTTGTTCGCGGTCAGCACCGCGCCAAAGGCTTGTATTTTCGCTAATCGGGCTTCAAAGCCGAGGTCGCGCCATGCCGGAAAGGCTTGGCGGGCGGCGGCCACGGCGGTGGCGACTTGTTCGGCGCTGGCGGCGTGGCCTTGCCAGACGATGGCTTGCGTCACCGGATTGCGAGAGGCAAAAGCGGCACCGTGTCCGGCTTGCCATTGGGCGTGAATCCAAACACTCATGATGGGGTCTCCATACTGTGAACGCGGGCGTTGAGGCGGTGGCGCGGGGATAAGGGCACCACGCGAACGGTATCGCCCGCTTGAAGGTTAAGGGTGTCGCATTGTGAAGGGGTGAGTGTGACGTGGTGGCGATCGGGCGCGACCGGTGTCACGCACACTCGAAAATCGCTGAGATGCCGATTGGCGACTAAACACGGAATACCATCGACGGGCGGGGAGCCTAGGACGATCGAGAAAATCTGGCTCTCTCGCACCGCCCGAATCTGCAGAAGTTCGCATTCGAGGGTCGGGCCGGCATCAAAAATATCGACATAGCCGCCGTAACGCAGCCCTTCCGCTTCGAGCATGGCGCGGGCGGGGCGGGTCGCTTCGTGGACTTGGCCGATCACGGCGCGGGCTTCGGGCGGCAGAAAATCGACATACACCACATGCTGCGGCATCAGTTCGGCAATAAACGATTTATGCCCCAAACCGGTCAGATAATCGGCGTGGGAGAACTCCATCGAAAAGAAATGCCGCCCTAGCCCTTCCCAAAATGGTGAACGGCCCTCGGCATCCGACACCCCGCGCATTTCGGCGATCACCCGCGAATGAAAAAACTCGGGGAATTCGGCCAGAAATAAGAATCGCGATTTCGAAAGCAGGCTGCCATTGCCATCAATGCGCCAATCGGGGTGTAAAAACAGCGAGCACAGCTCGGCTGCACCATCGAGGTCATTGGTGAGAAATAAGGTATTGAGCTTGCGGCAGATATTTAGCTCGCGTGAGGCGCGCACCGACAAGCCGACGCGGTAGTTGTACCACGGCTCTTGCTCGCCAATTGAGCCTTCTAAACCGCAAATGCCGACGACTTGTCCGGTGGTTTCGTCTTCGAGCACAAACACAAACGACGAGACCGCCGGCTGGGCGGGGCGACGACTGGCGGCCAGTGAGGCGTCGATGCGGGCGGCTAAACGCGCTTCATTGGCGGGCAGCGAGGTGACGCCAACGCCGGTGCTGCGAGCCAGCGACAGCAAAGCGGGTAAGTCGGCGGCGGTAATCGAACGGACATGCATTAGATCGCGCCTTTGGGAAGGTTAAACGGGACTGCCCGCACTTGATCCCCGACCTGACAACGCAGGGCAGCGAACAGATCGGGTTCGGCGAGCAGGGTGTGTCCATCGTGGCAGACGCTGCCAAGCACACAGCGAAAATCCTCCGATTCACCGTGAGCAAGTAAATAGGATTGTGGCGGCGTGGTACAGGCTGCGGGGCGTTCGTTCAGGGGGTAAAGCTGGCTGTGGGCAACGCTCGGAATGTGGGCTGTTTTCGCGTGCAGGGTCGGGCCGCCGTCGAAAATGTCGATATAGTTTTCGCTCTCGAAACCTTCGTCTTTCAAAATCCGATAGGCCAATTGCGCGGCTTCTCCGGCTTGGCCAAGGCAGGCTTGGGCTTCGGCGCTTAACAGCGGTACATACAAAGGATGTTGCGGCATCAATTCGGCAATGAATTTGTGTCCATTGACGCCGCAAATGCGCTCGGCTTCAGCGTAATCGAGGCCAAAAAACACCCGTCCCACTGCATCCCAAAACGGTGAGGTGCCATCGGCGCGGGTGACGCCGATCATTTCTGAAATCACGGTATCGGCAAAATGCGGCCGATGGGTGGCGATGAACAGTAGCCGTGCCCGTGACAGCAGATCCGCCAGCGGGGTGCGGGCGTGTTCGGGATGCAGATAAAAGCCATGCAACAGGCTCGCCCCGCTGAGGTCATGACACAAAGACAGGGCGTGAATGCGGTTGTTGACGCCCATTTCTGCCGAGGCGTGGATCAACATTTCATTGCGAAAACTATAAAACGGGGTCTGAAAACCGGCGGCAGATTTCAGGCCGCTCATGCCCACCACTTCTGCACGGTCACGGTCTTCAAGCACAAAAAGATAGTGGCGGTCGGCGCTGTGGGCGTCGTGAGCAAAAGCCTGTTCGCTGGCTTGAATGCGCGCGCGAAGGGCAGCACGGTCAGCGGGGAGCGAAGTCATCCCGATTGGGCTGGCTGCGGCAAGCGCTTCCATCGCGGGCAGATCCGCTTGGGCGATCGGCCGAATAAGAAACATGGGGAAACCTTTCCGCGTCGGGCATACGTCATACATTCAATGACAATGTTTCGATTGTAGAGGAGGTTTAGCCGAAAAAAGATGCCTAGGTGCGACCTGTTCTTGTACGCAGCGGGCAAACAAAAGCCTTTAAGCCTCTATCATCAAACACCTGTTTGATTTATCTTGGACGAAAACAAGGGCGCAATAGCCCTGATGATCAAAGGAGAACGTGTGAATGGATGTCCCGCCATTTCCTCAGGATTTATCGCATTGGCGGCAACAAATTGCCGAATCATTATCCGATTGGTTGAGCGCGCGCTGTGAGGGCGCAATTGCCGTTGATCAACATGGGCAGGTGATTTGGGTCAACCAAACCTATCTTGAGGCGTTGTGTTTGCCGTTGGAAAAAGTGCTGGGTGTGGCGATTGACCAAGTCACGCCGCACACACGGATGCGCGAAGTGTTGGACAGCGGCGAGCCGATTTTATTAGACATTTTTTCCGTGCACGATCGCACGTTCATTATTTCGCGGGTGCCGATTAAAAATGCATTAGGGCGGGTGATGGGGGCGATTGGCTTTGCACTGTACGAAACCCGTCAGCACCTTAAACCGTTACTCGCCAAGTTTAGCCGCCTTGAAGCCGAGCTGGCGTCAGCCCGTCAAGCGCTGACTCGGGGACGGTGCGTGCGCTATACCTTGGCCGATATTGTTGGGCAGTCGGCGGCCATGCAAGAGAGCAAGCGCTGTGCGCGACGTGCCGCGCGCACCGAGGGTACGGTGTTATTGCTCGGCGAAACTGGCACCGGCAAAGAGCTGTTTGCGCAGGCGATTCACGCCGAAAGCCCGCGCGCGGCGGGGCCGTTTATCGCGTTGAATGTGGCGGCGATTCCCGAAGCGTTGTTGGAGTCCGAGTTATTCGGCGCGGTGGCGGGGGCGTATACCGGCGCAGATCGCAAAGGGCGCGAAGGCAAGATTCGCTTGGCGCATCAGGGCAGTTTGTTCTTAGATGAAATCGGCGATTTGCCTCTCAGTCTGCAGGCCAAATTGCTGCGGGTGTTGCAAGAGCGCGAGATCGAGCCGCTCGGCTCGAACCGGCTCGAAAAAGTCGATATTCGGGTGATTGCCGCGACCAGCCGCGATTTGGCGGG
>CAZWRK010000172.1:5978-7079 GCA_964635875.1 uncultured Aquaspirillum sp. | reverse complement strand
TTTCCACAAAGCGAAGACGAATTGTTCTTCTTGTTTCCAAAGGCTGAATTCCCGCTGGCGCCATCGCAGTTGCAGGAGTCAATTGCGCAGCGATCAAACTCAACGGTCGTGGAACTTGACGGTAACGTGGTCGCCTTCGCCAATTTTTACCGTTGGGAAACCGCCGGCAGTTGTTCCATTGGGAACGTCATCGTTTCCCCGCTAGCCCGCGGGCACGGCGTAGGTCGCTATCTCATCGAACAGATGATCGGCCTTGCTTTCTCAAAGCATCAGGCCACTGAGGTAACGGTGTCATGTTTCAATCAAAACGTTGCTGGCCTTCTGCTTTACCCGCAATTGGGGTTTCAGCCATATGCCATCGAGGAGCGAAAAGACAAAAAAGGAATTCCGGTTGCTCTTATTCACATGCGGTTGTCGCGCAACGCAATCTAACATAGCGCTCAACCTCGCCCTTCTATCGCTACGTGAAAGCCGCCATGCCGCATCCCTTGTCTACAACGTTATGCAAAGGAAAAGAAAATGAATTTATCGTGTATTCTTGCTGAGCTGGAAGAGTTTGGTTGTTCTAATGATTTAATTGAATCTGAAAGATCAAAAAAATATTTAAATATCACCAGCGATACGGGTGAATTTCTTTCTGTTTTAGTAAAATCTACCAAATCTCAGAATATACTCGAAGTGGGCACTTCAAACGGGTATTCAACAATATGGCTGGCTGCGGCATTGCCAGAAAATGGTTCGGTCACAACAATTGAATGCTCTCTACAAAAAATTTCAGAGGCAAAAATTAATTTTCAAAATGCTCAAGTAAGCCATAAAATTCACCAAATTCATGGCGAAGCCGAAACCGCTTTAGCTAAATTAGAAGCTCCATTCGATTTTATTTTCCTCGACGCTGAACGGTTATTATATATGTCTATGCTGGTGGAAATTGAAAGATTATTAAAACCAGGCGGCTTAATGGTAGTGGACAATGCGATTTCACATGCGCATGAATTATCGGATTTTATCGAGTATTTTAAGCAAAATGCCGAATATCACTGTTGCTTAGTTCCCGTGGGTAAGGGTGAGTTTTTGGCTTATAAATCTGAGAAATTCACA
>CAZWRK010000172.1:0-5878 GCA_964635875.1 uncultured Aquaspirillum sp. | reverse complement strand
CTTAGTTCCCGTGGGTAAGGGTGAGTTTTTGGCTTATAAATCTGAGAAATTCACAGGTGCGTAGCTACTGTTCAGCATTAGAGTGATGAAATCAAAATGAAGCGCTTTGTATTATCATCTCAAGGACGGGAAGAATTACCCCACGGTCAAAGGCAAAGATGCTGGCGGCGAGTTCAGAATTAGTCCTCGTTTTGGCCCATATTTTTTCTTATGGTCTGAGAGTTTTAAACCGTGGTCGAATAGGTCTCCGCACCGCTGACTTCACATCCCTGCCCCAACAAATCATAAAATAACGAGTACACGTTTCTGCAGCGACGCCCACTCGGGCTGCTGCATGTTTCAACACAGGAGATTGTCATGTTTAGCCACATCATGGTTGGGTCAAACGATATTGAGCGCTCCAAGCGCTTTTACGATGCCGTTTTCGCAGTGTTGGGTGTCCCTGAGGCGCTTTCTAACCAGAGCCCCACTGGGCATACACGGCTGTTTTATCGCCATGATGGCAATACCTTTGGCGTGAGCGAGCCTCTCAATAATGAGCCTGCTACCTACGCCAATGGCGGAACCATCGGCTTCAACTGCGAATCGCCCGAACAAGTCAAAGCCTTCCACGATACAGCGGTGGCCAATGGCGGAACATCCATCGAGGAACCTCCGGGCGTGAGAGAAAGCGCACGTTTGGGTTCTTTATTTTTGGCCTATGTTCGCGACCCCGATGGAAACAAGCTCTGTGCTTTGCATCGCCTTAAAGCAAATGCTTAATCAAGCAGTGGGCTGAAACGATCTGTTTCAGCCCGGCGGGGATGTCAGCTTTAATCGCAGTTCGTGCCTTTGATCTGCGCACTCAATTCAACCATATAGAGAATGCCCGATGGTTCCTTTGAACGAATTACTGCTATTTGCTGGCGCGGCGCTATTGATGGTGCTGACACCCGGCCCGAACATGATCTACCTCATTTCTCGGTCGATCTGCCAAGGCCAGAAGGCCGGCGTGATCTCGCTCCTTGGGGTCATCGCGGGTTTTCTTCTTCATATGTTTGCGGCGGCGGCTGGGCTGTCCGCGCTCTTTATGGCGGTGCCTTTGGCATACGACGTACTCAAATGGGCCGGTGCAGTCTATCTCCTCTATTTGGCTTGGCAAGCTGTCAAACCCGGCGCCCGATCGCCATTTGAGGCACGCAACCTTCCCGTTGATCCACCCCGAAAACTATTTCTAATGGGTTTTTTGACCAACGTCCTGAACCCGAAAATTGCCGTCTTCTATCTCTCCATCTTCCCTCAGTTCGTTTCGACCGAACATGGCTCTGTATTTACGCAGAGTATCCAACTCGGTATCACGCAAATCTCAGTCAGTTTCACTGTCAATCTTGTTATCGCGCTGTCCGCTGCAAGATTGGCCGCGTGGTTCGCACGCAATCCCAGCTGGTTGTCTGTACAGAGATACATGATGGGGAGCGTTCTCGCAGGGCTGGCAATCCGCCTTGCCAGTGAGCAACGCAGGGCTGCTTAACATGGCGCGCAACCTCGCTCCTTGCTCCTTTCTGTCGCGGTGCGATCAAGCCGTACCGCGCTGGAGAGCGCTAGGTTAGAAAATCAAAACGATGGACTGGATAAATCATTCGTTAGCAGTATTTAAAGCGGAAAAGCCCGAACATTTTACGGATTTCACGCATTGCGATGAGTGCGCCGAGCATAATCAAACATTACTCACTGCAACTGTTCTGACCATAGGCTTAGATCAATTGGGGAGCTCTGGTTGGGACCCAATATGTTTTTGTAATGAAGCCGGTAAAAAATATTATACGCCCGCTTTTATTCGGCTGAGTTTAGAAACGGTCAATTCTGAATTCTACTTTGGGCAGTTTTTATTTCATCTCAAACACGATGGAAAAAACAATCAATATTATCGAGCCTGTACCCCAGATCAAAGAATTTTTCTTGCTGAATTTATTGCTTATATGATTGAAACCTTTCCATTCGAAATTGAGCAAAATTGCTACACGGAAGAGGTATTAGCGGCTTATGAAACCTGGGCGAATTTATAACAAGTCGCTGTGGCTGTAAAATAAGCAAACGCGAACAGGCTGTTGCCCCTGACAATATTGGGGCGCTCGGCCTCCGACTGTTTAAGCCAATTTTGCAGGTAAACTAAATATGAGGCCTTGCATGGAAAGCAGCATGTTGAATCACGTATATAAGCGGATATCACAAATAGCCGTGCTGCTCTGTGTATGTTTCGGAACAACAGTGCATGCAAAGTCATGGGTCATTTGTGATGCGCGCATCAACATCTCTGCGCACGGCAAAAACGAACTCTCGGCGAAGGTTATGGATACGTCTCAGACAAATCCTCCTAGTTGCTTTAAGTCTGGCGAACTACTTCAGTTTGAACCTGAAACCGCTGACTACCAGCAGGTGCTGCCCAAAAAAGCATGGCCAAAGCCAGGCCAACACGTCAGGCTTCGATATCGCGAGTTGAATGGTATTTGCAAAGGGGATGGGCTTGATAAACCGTGCACAATCCGTCATTACTCGATCATGAAATAGCGTCGTTATTAATCATTTTGTGGTTCACTGAACCGATCAAGCCGACGCCGCTGCGCATAAAGCGCCGGTTCGCTCTACTATATGAGCCTCCAGCTCCCTCACTAGGCCACATTTATGAATATCTCTGGACAATGCCACTGCGGCGCAATTTCCTTCACCGCGCGCGTCGATCCAAGCAAGGTGATGATCTGCCACTGCGCCGACTGTCAGCAGTTCTCCGGTGCGCCGTTCAGGGCGGTGCTTCCGACACCCGTTCGAGACGTTGTGATGTCCGGCGAACCAAAACGTTATGTAAAAATCGCCGAAAGCGGCAACCGGCGGGCGCAGGTGTTTTGTCCAGAGTGTGGCACGCAGCTCTACGCCTCCGAAGATGAAAATCCGCAGGTGCTAAATCTACGGCTTGGCTGCGTCAATGAAAGGGCTCAGCTAGTGCCGCGCGTGCAAATCTGGGGAGAATCAGCCATGCCTTGGGTCGCGCAGTTGCCATCCGTACCCATGCACAGCAAGGGCTCAGCCAGCCCACTTTTACCCGCAGCACCATCCGCCAGCGCGTGTAGTGCGGTTTAATCGGCGGTCGTTGGATGCTGCGCGATAAAGCCGCGCAGATTGGCGTTAACACTCAACTTCTTCCACTGGAATCAACACACATGAATAGCGCATATATCGTCGGCCAGATCACCGTGAAAAACCCTGAAATGTGGGCGGAGTATCGAAGCAAAGTGCCTGCGACATTAACCCCTTGGGGCGGCGAGCTTGTGTTCCGTGGCAAACAATTGGCGGCTCTGTCCGGTGAAAATCCGCATACGGACATCGTTGTGATTCGCTTTCCAAGTGTCGCCGCACTGAATAGTTGGTTTTCGTCGGATGCGTATCAATCGCTGATTCCACTTCGGCAACAAGCGGCTGAGATGGTCTTGTTGTCATATGAAGAAGCATAACCCCGCCTCAAACAACCTCACGACGAAGTGCTGTCAGGCCGTTGATATAGGCTTGCTCTAGCGTTGTGCGGTCCAATACAAAATCGGTGGAATCGGTCAGCCGGTCGACTGCTAGATCAATAAAGCGGCGCACCCGCGCCGGTTGTGCCGCACGGCTACCGTAGTAAATAAACAAGCTGTAATGGTCGGCCATATGTTCCAGCAAAATTGGCACTAATCGCCCGTTTCGGATCAGCGGTGCGACCGTGGGCGCAGCAAGTTGGCCGATGACCTCTCCGGCCAACACCGCCCGTAGTTCCATGCCTTCATCGTTTGTGCAAAATGCCGGATGAATCGGCTGATCCTGCACGCTGTCTCCAATTTTCACCCGCCACGGCACCACTCGGCCATCATTGGCTCGCCGAAAGGCGCTGCAACGGTGCGAACTCAAGTCATATAGGCTGTGCGGCACTCCGTATTTGCGCAGATAGCTGGGCGTCGCGCAGATTATCAGCTGCATCGAAAACAGCCGCCGCGCCACCAGCCCTTCCTGTGGGGAGTGACCTAGCCGAAAACCCACATCAATGCGATCTTCCACCCAGTTACCAATGCGGTCATCTAATTGAACATCCGGTTGCACCTCGGGGTAGAGCCTACAATATTCATCCATGATCGGGCCGATCACGGTGTGCAGTACCGAGCGCGGCCCGACAATACGAAGCGGTCCTGCCAGATCATCCTTGCTTTGTTTGACGGCCAACAGCGCCTGCTCAAAACCGATCAGTGATGGGTGCACCGCCTCCAAAAAACGTTGCCCTTCTTCGGTCAGTGACATGCTGCGTGTGGTACGGTGAAAGAGACGCACGCCCAGATGCTGCTCCAGCTGTCCCAGCGCCTTGCTGGCGGCCTGCGGCGAAATCTGTTGCGCTTCGGCCGCTTTGCTGAGGCTGCCCAGCTCGGCGGTGCGCACAAAAGTGGTGATAGAGCGAAGTTCATTCATCGACATGATGCAATTTCACCGATTAACATTAAAAAGTTGTAGATTATTCAAACAATCATGCTCTAGTTTAATGTTTGTCAGAAAATTAAAGTGGCGTCCATCAAGATCACTGGCCGCAATGGCTCATTTAGGGAACACGCATGGACAACTTTACTTTTTTCAATCCCACTAAAATCGACTTCGGCATCGGCAAGGAACAACAGATCGGTCGGCGTCTGGCTGAACATGGCATCAAAAAAGTATTGCTCTGCTTTGGCAGCGACCGCATCAAGCGCGATGGCCTGTTCAACACCGTGAGCAAAAGTTTGGCTGCCCACGATATCGAAATGGTCGAATTCGGCGGCATTGTCAGCAATCCGCTATTAAGCAAGGTGCGCGACGGCATTGCGCTGGCGCGCGGTCATCAGGTCGGGGCGGTGCTTAGTGTCGGTGGGGGTTCGGTGCTCGATAGCAGCAAGGCGATTGCCGCGGGTGTGCCGTATCAGGGCGATGTGTGGGATCTGTTCATCGGCAAAGCGACGATCGAATCGGCTCTGCCGGTGTTCTCGATTTTGACCTTGGCCGCGACCGGCAGCGAGATGAACAGCGGTGCAGTCGTTACCAACGAAGCCACCAAAGAAAAATTCGCCATCCGGTCGGTGCATTCTTTTCCACGGGTGTCGATTGTGAATCCGCAATTGATGCAGACGGTGTCGCGTGATTACTTGGTGTACTCCGCCGCCGACATCATTGCGCACAGCATCGAAGGCTATTTCACTGCGACGGTTCAACCGACACTGCATTCGCGCATGGTCGAAGCTATCGTCAACACCGTGATCGAAACCACCGAAACGCTGTTGGATAACCCCGCCGATTATGCCGCGCGCGCTGAATTTGCGTGGGCCTCGACGCAAGCCTTAAACGGTCTGATTTATGCCGGCACAGCGGGTTTCAGCTACCCGAATCATATGATTGAACACGCGCTCTCGGCGTTGTTCAATGTGCCGCACGGCGCGGGACTGTCGGTGATCATGCCTGCATGGATGAAGTGGTATCACGATCGCAATCCGGCACAGTTCCAGCGCTTGGCGCGCTATGTGTTCGGCGTTGAAACCGGCCAGCAGGGCATTGCCGCGCTTGAAGCATGGTTCGACAAAATTGGCACCCCAACACGGCTATCGCAGTTGAACATCAGCGAAGCCGATCTGCCCGCCATTATTGACAACGTGCTAGGCAATGCGCAGTGGTTCGGCATCGCGGAAATCTACACCCGTGACGTCGTCACGACCATTTTGCGCAACGCGCTGTAAAGCAAGTCTCCTACGGGCAGCGGCAAGCTGCCCGTATCCCCATGATTTGGGACATCGCACCATGAAAATACACTCAATAGACATGACGTCCGAAGCAGGTAGGGTATGAGTGCACACACTTTACC
>CAZWRK010000171.1:0-7100 GCA_964635875.1 uncultured Aquaspirillum sp. | reverse complement strand
CTCTAATTTGGTCGCAATGACCGGCAAGGGCTTCGTCAATGGCGTTGTCGAGGACTTCAAACACCATGTGGTGCAAGCCGGTGCCGTCGGAGGTATCACCGATATACATGCCGGGACGTTTGCGCACGGCATCCAGCCCTTTGAGGACTTTAATACTACTGGAATCGTATTCCTGCTCACTCATACCGAATCTCTTTTGTGTTGCATGGGTTGGGGCGTTTCACGTGAAACACCCCTATCGAACGAAAGGTCGCCAGCGAGGCCGACTTAAATACGCATCGGCATTACGATGTATTTGAAGTTCGGATTGTCCGGAATCGTAAACAGCGCGCTCCGCGTCGGGTCGCCAAAAGCGAGTTGAACCGTGTCGATGGGCAGATTGTTCAACACATCGAGCAAATAGTTGATGTTGAAGCCAATCTCCAGCGAACCGCCTTCGTAGGCGATTTCCAACTCTTCTTCGGCTTCTTCTTGTTCGCTGTTGTTACACACAATCGACATCCGCCCCGATTGCAGCGAGAGGCGGACGCCCCGGAATTTTTCGTTCGCCAAAATCGCAGCGCGTTGCAGCGCATGTTGGAAGGCCACGCGATCGAGCAGGAAGATTTTGTCGTTATCGAGTGGGATCACACGGTTGTAGTCGGGGAATTTGCCATCGACGACTTTTGAAACGATCGTGGTTTGCCCGAAGCGGAAACGGACTTGATTGCCTAATAGCTCAACGGCGAGCGGCTCATCATGGTCGCCCAACAATTTGGCGAGTTCAGTGATGGTTTTGCGCGGCAGAATCGCTTCGGCCTTAGGCAAGGTGCCTTCGACTGTCATGCAGGCGTAGGCGAGGCGGTGGCCGTCGGTCGCAATCAGACGGACTTGATTGCCTTCGGTGACAAAAAGCAAGCCGTTGAGGTAGTAGCGAATGTCTTGCACGGCCATGGCGTATTGCACGCGTGACAGGAGTTCTTTAAATGCTTTTTGCGGCAAAGACAGGGTCGCGAGGGTGTCTTGTGACACCGAAATCACCGGAAAATCTTCAGCAGGCAAAGTCTGCAGATTAAAACGACTCTTACCGGCTTTGAGGGTCAGGCGATTGTCGTCGCGCTCAAGCGTGACCGTGGTTTTGTCGGAAATGGCACGCAGAATATCCTGCAGCTTTTTGGCCGAGGTGGTCAGGCGGAAGTTGCCGCCTGCAATGTCGCCCGTGCTGGCGGTGGTGATTTGAATTTCTAAATCGGTCGCCAGAAAGCTCAGGGTATCGCCCTGTTTTTCGATGAGGACATTGGCCAGAATGGGCAGGGTGTGTCGGCGCTCAACAATGCCCGTGACCGCATTGAGCGGTTTGAGCAGGGCATCGCGGTCGGCTTGCAGGATTTGCATACAATAACTCCAATTTTTTGCTTGCTATCTCGTGTGACAGGGGGCTCAGTTGCGCAGCATTTGTAACAAGGTACTGTAATCTTGCCCAATTGCGGGTTCGGATTCGCGTAGCTTGGCAATGGTGCGGCAGGCGTGGAGAACGGTCGTGTGGTCACGTCCTCCAAAGGCATCGCCAATATTCGGTAAGGATAGCTGGGTCAGCTCCTTGGCGAGGGCCATAGCGATTTGCCGTGGTCGGGCGATGTTGCGGGTGCGCTTATGCGAGTGCATATCGCTTAATTTGATTTTGTAATATTCCGTCACGGTCTTTTGAATGCTCTCGACCGAAATTTGTCGATTACCGGCGGCCAAAATATCTTTGAGCGCGTCTTTAACTAAATCCAAGCTGATCATCTGGCCGGTAAAACGCGCATAGGCGACGACGCGCTTGAGCGCGCCTTCAAGCTCGCGGACGTTGGAACGGACATTTTGGGCAATAAAGAAGGCGACATCGTTGCTCAGTTTGAGGTTATCGATTTCGGCCTTTTTCATCAAAATTGCCACGCGCATTTCGAGTTCGGGCGGCTGGATTTCGACGGTCAGCCCCCAGCTAAAGCGCGAAATCAGGCGCTCGTCCATGCCCGCAATGTCTTTGGGGTAGCTATCGCAGGTCATGATGACTTGCTTGCCACTTTCGAGCAGGGCATTGAACGCATAGAAAAATTCTTCCATGGTGCGGTTCTTGCCCGCAAAGAACTGAATATCGTCAATCAACAGTAAATCAAGCGAGTGGTAGTAGCGCTTAAATTCGTCAAACGCTTTGTGTTGGTAGGCGCGCATGATGTCGGCCACATAGCGTTCCGCGTGGATATAGCGAATCTTCGCGTGTGGATTTTTTTGGTAGACGTGGTTGCCGATCGCTTGCACCAAGTGCGTTTTACCCAGACCGACCCCACCATAGACAAAAAACGGGTTGTAAGTCGGTTCGCCGGGGTTGTCGGCAATTTGCATGGCGGCGGCGCGGGCGAGTTGGTTCCCTTTACCGGTCACGAGGCTTTCAAAGGTAAAGCTCGGGTTGAGGCGCGTGCTTTCGTGGCCGCCCCCAATGGCCTTGGCCGCAGATTTGATGATCGGCGGTGGCGTCACGAGCGGCGGCGCACTGGGGCTAGGTTCCGTGCTGGCAACCGGCGCGGGTGGGGTAGCGGCTTGTACCGGCGGGCTGCTGTGTTGGCTGCTCGGCTTTTTGTGTGCATCAAAGGCGCTGGTCGGCGGGGTGGCTGGGCGCGGTGCGGGGTTGCCCGGGCTGCCAATCCGTAAGTCGATTCGAGTTTCTTGGCCAGTGAGTTCATGGGCCAATGATTCGATTCGGCTGAGGAAGCGCTCTTTAATGAATTGCAGGACAAAGCGATTCGGGGCGTAGAGTGCGAAGCCTTCTTCGTTTGCCTCGCAGTACAAGGGTTTGATCCAAGTGTTGAACTGCTGTACGGACAGTTCTTCTTGGAAACGTGCAAGGCATTGTGGCCAGAAGTGGAATAGGTCGGTCATCTGCGGCAGTGAGTGTGAAGCATGCGTCCCGAGGGCAGGTATTCCCAACGTTGACCTGTGGACAAAATGATCGGTGTCGGGACCGTTCGACAAAAGTTCGCGCATATCACGCAAGTCGCGTATTGCTATGCGCTTTTTGCCGTAAAAATAAGGCGGGCCGCGTGTATTTTTTCGCGACCCGACTGCATGTATCGATGTGAGTGTACCTTTTTTTGGGTAAGTTATCCACAGCGACCCAGAAAAAACCCTGTTGACAAAATGTGGTTTTCAGTGTGAAATCCCGCGTTTATTTTCTGTTTCAGAATAGGAACTTACCAAAATGAAACGCACATATCAGCCGTCCGTTACCCGTCGCAAACGCACTCATGGTTTCCGCGTCCGTATGAAAACCCGTGGTGGCCGCGCCGTTCTGAACGCTCGCCGTGGTAAAGGCCGTAAGCGTTTGGCTGTATAAAGCCTTGGCTCTCTGCTTTCGCCGGGAACAACGCTTGCTGAAAACGGATGATTTTTCATCCGTTTTTCATTTGCGCACTATGCGCAGCAACCCGTTTTTTCAGGTGTACGCCCGTCCCAATGGGCTTGATGTTGCGCGGCTAGGTTTGGTTGTTGGCAAAAAAGTAGCTAAACAAGCCGTTCGACGCAACTTTATCAAGCGCTCCATTCGCGAGACGTTTCGGCTCAATCATGACCGATTGATCGGTTTTGATTTCGTCGTGCGTTCCCGTATCGCGTTTAATCGGCAACAAAGTCACGAAGCAAGGCGCGCATTGATCGCCTTGTTTGCTAAACTCGCCTCATGTCGCGCCTCTTCATCGCGTTAATTCGCATTTACCAGTACGCCGTAAGCCCTTGGCTTGCGCCGCGTTGTCGTTTTCATCCCACCTGTTCGGCCTATGCCGTCGAAGCCTTGCGTAAGCATGGCGCGAATAAAGGTGGGCGGTTAGCGATCCGCCGGTTAATGCGTTGTCACCCGTGGGGTGGCAGCGGCTATGATCCTGTTCCCTAGACTTCCCCCCAGCAGACGAGATGGATACCAAAAGACTTATTGCCTTCATCGTGCTGTCCTTCGGCATCTTGCTTTTGTGGCAGGAATATTTTGCGCCGAAGCACGCGCCTACGCCCGTCGCCCAGACTTCTTCCGCGACGACTTCCGCATCGGGCGCTTCGTCGTCCACTGCAGCCACCACCACAGAAGCGAGTGCAAGCAGCCTCGTTAAGGGTCAGCGCATCGTTGTTGAAACCGACACCGTGCGTGCTGAGATCGACACCGCTGGCGGCGATGTTCGCCAACTAGAGCTCTTGAAACAAGGCGCGGTTGAAGATCCGAAAAAACCGTTCTTGATGTTCCAAGACAGCGGCGACCGAACCTACATCGCCCAAAGCGGTTTGCTGTCGGCATTAATGCCCGAACTGCCTAACCACAAAACCGTTTACCGCGCTGCGCAAACTGCGTACCGCTTGGCGGATGGGCAAAATAGTCTTGAGGTTAAACTCACTGCACCGGCCGTGAATGGTGTTGCCGTAGACAAGATCTATACCTTTAGCCGTGGTGGATACCTGATCAACGTCCGCTACACCGTCGCTAACCAAAGTGGTCGCGCTTTGCCGCTGTCCGCCTACTTCCGTTTCTTGCGTGATGGCAAGGCACCAGAAGGCGAAAACCGGATGGCCTACACCTTTACCGGTCCTGCGGTGTATACCGAAGCCGGTAAGTTCCAGAAAATCAAATTTGAAGATCTGGACAAAGGCAAAGCTGAGTTTGTGAAACAAGCCGACAATGGCTGGGTTGGCATGTTGCAGCATTACTTTGCGTCTGCATGGTTGCTCAAACCACATGAGGGCAAAGGCGCATGTGCAAGCCTTGAGGCGTGTCACTTTGAGGTCAAGCCGGTGTCTGGTGGTCTGTACTCGGCAGGGGTGATTGTCGATCAAGCACCGTTGGCTGCAGGCGAAACCCGCTCTTTCGAGGTGCCGCTGTTTGCCGGTCCTGAAGAAACCCATCTGCTTGAGCGTACCGCAACCGGCTTAGAGCTGACCAAAGACTATGGCTGGGTGACGATTATTGCCTCGCCGCTGTTCTGGTTATTGAGCAAATTCCACGGCATGGTCGGCAACTGGGGCTGGGCGATTATCTTATTGACCGTCCTCATCAAAGCCATCTTCTACCCACTGTCTGCGGCCAGCTACCGCTCGATGGCGAAGATGAAAGCCCTCGCACCGCGACTGGAACGCCTTAAAGCCCAACACGGCGATGACCGCATGAAATTCCAGCAAGCGGTCATGGAGATGTATAAAGTCGAAAAAGTGAATCCTTTGGGTGGTTGTCTGCCGATCGTGATTCAAATTCCGGTCTTTATCGGTCTGTACTGGGCTTTGTTGGCTTCGGTTGAGTTGCGTCAAGCGCCGTGGTTGGGTTGGATTCACGATCTATCTCGCCCAGATCCGTTCTACATCTTGCCGATTCTGATGGCGGTGTCGATGTTCGCGCAGACCTTCCTCAATCCGCCGCCTGCGGATCCGATCCAAGCGAAAATGATGAAAATCATGCCGCTGGTGTTCTCGGTGATGTTCTTCTTCTTCCCTGCCGGTTTGGTGCTGTACTGGGTGGTGAACAACATCCTGTCGATGAGCCAGCAGTGGTACATCAACCAATCGATTGAGCGCGCTGCTGCCGCCCAAAAGAACAGTTGATGATTTAACTGTGCACGTAATAAGCCCGTTCCTTTTGGAGCGGGCTTTGTTTTTGAATGTCTATTGCCAAGGAAAAAAACGCTATGAGCCGCCTTGTTCGTCCTGTTATTGCTGCGATTGCGACTGCCCCTGGTCGGGGTGGCGTGGGGATTATTCGTTTATCAGGACAGGGGCTGTTTGCTTTAGCCGGTCAGATCAGTGGCGGTTGCCAGCCTCAGCCGCGCATGGCCTGTTATTGTGATTTTCTGGATGCCGACGGTGCGCCCATCGACAATGGCTTGATGCTCTTTTTTCCCGCGCCGCGTTCGTTTACCGGCGAAGAAGTTTTGGAATTACAAGGCCACGGCGGTCCTGTCGTCATGAAGCGTTTGTTGGCGCGTTGTGTCGAATTAGGCGCGCGTTTGGCCGAGCCGGGCGAGTTTACCCGCCGCGCGTTTCTCAATGGCAAACTCGATCTCGTTCAAGCCGAAAGTATCGCTGATCTGATTGATGCTTCGAGCGAAGCCGCCGCAAAAGGTGCATTAAAGTCACTAAAAGGCGCTTTTTCAAACCATATCACCGAACTTTCCGACAAAATCATCTTGCTGAGAATGTTGACCGAAGCCACGCTCGATTTCCCCGAAGAAGAGGATGTTGATTTTCTCGGTCAAGCCGATGCCCTTGGTCAATTACATGGTTTGCAAGCCCAGCTTGCGACGGTATTAGCCAGCGCCCGCCAAGGGGCGATTTTGCGCGAAGGGATGCATGTAGTGCTGGTTGGGCAGCCTAACGTGGGTAAGTCCAGCTTAATGAATGCGCTGGCGGGCGATGAGATTGCGATTGTGACCGACATCGCGGGCACGACCCGCGACACTGTTCGCGAAGAGGTGGTGATTGATGGCGTGCCGATGCATGTCATTGATACCGCCGGTTTGCGCGAAACCGATGACACGGTCGAAAAAATCGGGATTCAGCGCACATGGGCGGCGGTCGAAAAGGCTGATTTGGTGCTGGTGCTGGTCGATAGCCAAGTCGGTTTGGTGGCTGCAGATCAGGCGATTTTGGCGCGCTTACCCGCACGTTTACCGCGCATTCATGTCTTTAACAAGATTGATCTCGGTGCGGAAATGCCGAGCCGAAGCCAAGAAGACGGCCATCCGGTCGTGCGCCTCTCCGCTAAAACACACCACGGTTTAGATTTGCTTAAGGCGGTGTTGCTGGAAACGATTGGCTGGGCGGGTGATTCGGACGGCGTGTTCCTCGCCCGCGAGCGCCACCTTGATGCCCTGCGCCGTGCAGACGGACACTTGAGCCAAGCGGAGGCGATGTACCAGCATCATGAACTGTTTGCCGAAGAGCTGCGCTTGGCACATGAGGCACTTGGGGAAATTACCGGTGCATTTACACCGGATGATCTGTTGGGTGTGATATTTAGCCGGTTTTGCATCGGAAAATAGTGAGCCTTCCGAAGCCTTCCGCACACTTCCATAAAAACCCCTGAAACCCGCGCCAATGCGGGTTTTTTGTTATGT
>CAZWRK010000170.1:0-7463 GCA_964635875.1 uncultured Aquaspirillum sp. | reverse complement strand
TAACATACCGTGCGTGCAGACGTAAATTACGCGACCAGCGAAGCGCCCACCACCTACGGAGTCATCGGCATCAAGGGGTGGGTGTACAAGGGCGACCTCAAGCCGAGTCAAGTGTCGGCCGAGCCGACCCAGCCGGAAAAGAAGATGAGAAAGGGCGGACGCAATGCTGCAGCCAACTAGACTCAAGTACCGCAAACAGCAGAAAGGCCGTAACACTGGTGTCGCAACTCGCGGCAACAAGGTTAGCTTCGGTGAGTTCGGTCTGAAAGCGATTGGTCGTGGTCGGTTGACCGCGCGCCAGATTGAGGCCGCTCGTCGCGCAATGACTCGTCATATTAAGCGTGGTGGTCGTATCTGGATTCGTGTTTTCCCTGATAAGCCAATTACGACTAAACCTGCTGAAGTTCGTATGGGTAACGGTAAAGGTAGTCCTGAGTACTACGTTGCTGAAATTCAGCCGGGTAAGGTTTTGTATGAAATGGATGGCGTTGGTGAAGAGCTGGCTCGTGAGGCGTTCCGCCTTGCTGCCGCTAAGTTGCCAATTGCTACGACGTTTGTTACCAGACTGGTGGGGCAATAATGAAAGCATCCGAACTGAAAGCTAAGTCGGTTGACGAGCTCAAGGCTGAGTTGTTGAGTCTTTTGAAGGCCCAATTCGGTCTGCGTATGCAGCTTGCGACTCAGCAATTGAGCAAAAACTCTGAGCTGAAAAAAGTACGCCGCGACATCGCGCGTATCCGCACCATCCTGCACGAGAAGGCGGCTTGAAATGAGTGAAACAAAAAATGTCCGCTCACTCACCGGCAAGGTGGTGAGCGATAAAATGGATAAGACTGTTGTCGTACTGGTCGAGCGCAAAGTTAAGCACCCGATCTATGGCAAGGTTATCCGCAAGTCCAAAAAGTTTCATGCGCACGATGAGGCGAATGAATTCGGTATCGGTGATGTTGTTGTGATCTCCGAAACACGTCCGATTTCTAAGACAAAATCATGGGTTGTGAGCTCTTTGGTTGAAAAAGCGCGCCAGGTGTAATTGAAATGCTTGCAGCAAAGAAAATTTTGCTGTATATTTTCGGTTCTTTGTAGACGCCTGAATTTGAGGCGTTGTAACCCTTCGGGTTCCAAAACTGGCCGTTTGTGGCGCCGCACTGTGTGCGGCGCTTCGTCTTAATCAGGGACGAATAACGGGTTAAGTTGGAAAGGTAAACATCATGATCCAAATGCAGACCATGCTTGAGGTCGCTGACAATACTGGTGCACGTCGCGTTATGTGCATCAAGGTATTGGGTGGCTCTAAGCGTCGCTACGCGAATGTTGGCGATATCATCAAAGTGAGCATCAAAGATGCGGCTCCTCGCGGTCGAGTGAAAAAGGGCGACGTTTATAACGCTGTCGTTGTTCGCACGGCTAAGGGTGTTCGTCGTGCTGATGGCGCTCTTATCAAATTTGATGGTAATGCCGCCGTTCTCCTCAACACTAAGCTTGAGCCAATTGGTACCCGTATTTTCGGGCCGGTGACACGCGAGCTGCGTACCGAGCGATTTATGAAGATCGTCTCGCTCGCGCCGGAAGTTCTGTAAGGAGAAACGGCTATGCGTAAAATTCGCAAGGGTGACGAAGTTGTCGTCATTACCGGTAAAGATAAAGGTAAGCGCGGTACCGTGCTCCAAGTTCTTCCGGTTGAAAATCGCCTGATCGTTGAAGGTGTGAATGTTGCTAAAAAGCATGTTCGCCCTAATCCGGTTCGCGGCGTAGTTGGCGGTATCGTTGAAAAAACCATGCCGATCCATCTCTCGAATGTTGCTATTTTTAATCAGCAAACCCAAAAAGCCGACCGCGTCGGAATCAAGGTTCTGGAAGATGGCAGCAAAGTTCGCGTGTTCAAATCGAACGGCGAAATCGTCGGTGCGTAAGGAGTGAACATGGCACGTCTGCACGACTACTATAAAAGCACCATCGTTCCTAGTCTGATTGAGCAGTTTGGTTACCAATCGGTAATGGAAGTGCCTCGGATTGAGAAAATCACCCTGAATATGGGCGTGGGCGAAGCGGTTGCTGACAAAAAAGTAATGGAATTCGCTGTTTCTGATCTGCAAAAAATTGCTGGTCAAAAGCCTGTGGTGACTGTTGCTCGTAAATCGATCGCGGGCTTCAAAATTCGCGAAGGTTATCCCGTTGGTTGCAAAGTGACTTTGCGTCGCGAGCGTATGTATGAGTTTATGGACCGTTTGGTTACCGTTGCTCTGCCGCGTGTACGCGATTTCCGTGGCATCAATGGCAAGAGCTTTGATGGTCGCGGTAACTACAACATGGGTGTGCGTGAGCAAATTATTTTCCCGGAAATTGAGTACGATAAAATCGATGCTCTGCGTGGGATGAATATCACTATCACCACAACCGCAAAAACCGATGAAGAAGCCCGCGCCTTGCTGGCTGCTTTCAAATTCCCGCTCAAGGGTTAAGACATGGCAAAACTTGCACTGATCAACCGCGAAGTAAAGCGTGCGAAGCTCGTGGCTAAGTACGCCAAAAAGCGTACTGAACTGATCGAGACCATCGATAACGCCAGTTTATCTGACGAAGATCGTTTTGCTGCGCGTCTAAAACTTCAGCAACTACCACGTAATGCAAGTCCGGTTCGCCAGCGTAATCGCTGTGCTATCACCGGCCGTGCACGTGGAGTGTTCCGCAAATTCGGCTTGGGTCGCAACAAGCTGCGTGAAATCGCGATGCGTGGTGAAATTCCGGGCGTTGTGAAGGCCAGCTGGTAATAGGGGAATTCCGATATGAGTATGCATGATCCTATTTCCGATATGCTGACTCGCATTCGCAACGCACAGCGTGCAGACAAGGCTAGTGTTTCTATGCCTTCGTCCAAGCTGAAAGTTGCGATCGCGAACGTCCTAAAGGACGAAGGCTATATCGATGACTACAGTGTAACCGAGGCAGATAAGAAGCCTACGCTAGATATTCAACTCAAGTATTACGCCGGTCGTCCGGTAATTGAGCGTATTGAGCGAGTTTCTCGTCCTGGGCTTCGTATTTACAAAGGTTCCAATGATATTCCGCGCGTTATGAACGGTCTTGGTGTGGCAATTGTTACTACCTCTAATGGTGTAATGACTGACCGCAAGGCTCGTGCCGCGGGTATTGGTGGTGAAGTCCTTTGTGTTGTGGCGTAATGAGGGGAAATCATGTCTCGTGTAGCTAAAAATCCCGTCGTTCTCCCACAAGGCGTTGAAGCTAAATTTGGTGCCGGAGTTCTGACTATCAAAGGTTCACTGGGTTCGTTAAGCGTGCCTTTGTGTGACTCCGTAGACATCAAGCTAGATGAAAATGCGCTTGTTTTTGCCGCTAAGGATGAAAGCAAGTTTGCTCGCTCAATGTCTGGTACATTGCGTGCACTGGTCAACAATATGGTGACTGGTGTGAGCAAAGGGTTTGAGCGTAAGTTGCAACTTGTTGGTGTGGGTTATCGTGCCCAAGCTCAGGGCGATGTATTAAACCTATCTTTAGGTTTTTCTCATCCTGTTGCTCACCAGATGCCTGAGGGTGTCAAGGCTGAGACTCCGTCTCAAACTGAGATCCTAATTAAAGGTATCGACAAACAGAAAGTTGGTCAAGTTGCCGCTGAGGTTCGCGCTTATCGTGCTCCTGAACCTTATAAAGGTAAGGGTGTCCGCTATGCCGACGAACAAGTGGTTTTGAAAGAAACCAAGAAAAAGTAATTGAGGCTCTGTCATGGATAAGAATCAAGCTCGACTCCGTCGTGCACGCAAAACCCGTGCACGCATCAGTGAGCTCAATATGGTGCGCCTCTCCGTGCATCGCACCAGCAGCCATATCTACGCTCAAATTATTGATGCTACCGGCGGTGTTGTTCTTGCCTCCGCTTCGACTCTCGAAGTTGATGTCCGCAAAGAAATTGCGAATGGTGGCAATGTTGCGGCAGCTGCTTTTATTGGCAAGCGCATCGCTGAACGTGCTAAAGCCGCTGGTATCGAGAACGTCGCATTTGATCGTTCCGGCTTCCAGTATCACGGTCGTGTTAAGGCCTTGGCTGAAGCTGCACGTGAAAACGGCCTCGTATTCTAATCGGAGTAGACAATGGCTAAGCACGAAATTGAAGAGCGTGGTGACGGCCTGATCGAAAAAATGATCAGCGTTAACCGCGTAACCAAAGTAGTTAAAGGTGGCCGAATTATGGCTTTCTCCGCCTTGACTGTCGTTGGTGATGGTGATGGTGGAATTGGTATGGGCAAAGGAAAATCGAAAGAGGTTCCTGTTGCTGTCCAAAAAGCGATGGAAGAAGCACGTCGCCGCATGATTAAAGTTCCGTTGAAAAATGGTACTTTGCATCACGCTGTGACTGGTAAGCATGGCGCAACCACTGTATTTATGCAGCCTGCTCCTGAAGGTACCGGTATTATTGCTGGCGGCCCGATGCGTGCAGTATTTGACGCGGTTGGCGTTAAAAACGTTTCTGCTAAATGTCATGGTTCGACTAATCCTTACAACCTTGTTCGCGCGACGTTGGATGCTTTATCCCGCATCGTGACTCCTTCTGATGTTGCAGCTAAGCGTGGTAAGACAGTTGCAGAGATCTTGGGAGTTCAAGAATGAGCGAAAAGCAAACCATTAAAGTGTCCTTAGTTAAGAGCTTGATTGGTCGTATTGAAGCTCATAAGGCATGTGCTCGCGGTTTGGGTCTGAAAAAGATTAATCAAACTGTTGAAGTTTTGGACACTCCTGAAAACCGCGGCATGATCAACAAGATCAGCTACTTGCTGAAGTGCGAGGCTTAAATGTTGCTGAACACCATCAAACCGGCTGCTGGTTCTACTCACGCTAAGCGTCGTGTAGGCCGTGGTATCGGTAGCGGCTTGGGTAAGACTGCGGGTCGCGGACATAAAGGTCAAAAATCTCGTTCGGGCGGTTTCCATAAAGTAGGTTTCGAAGGCGGTCAAATGCCTTTGCAACGTCGCTTGCCGAAACGTGGCTTTAAGTCTTTGACTAAAGGCCAAGTTGCAGAATTACGTCTTGATGACGTTTCTGCCTTGCCGGTGGACGAGATTGATTTGCTCGCTCTGAAACAAGCAGGCTTAGTTAAGAGCAGCGTTAAAGCAGCCAAGCTTATTTTGGCTGGAAAAATTGAACGTGCTGTTACCTTGCGCGGTATTCTGGCGACTGCCGGTGCGCGCGCTGCTGTTGAAGCAGCTGGTGGCAGTTTCGTTGAATAAGGCGAAAATCAGTGGCCAATTCTTCTCTAGCTGCGAACGCCAATCGTTTTGGCGATCTTAAGCGACGTATCTGGTTTCTTTTGGGTGCGTTGATTGTATACAGGATCGGAGCACATATCCCTGTTCCTGGTATCAATCCTGCCGAGCTAGCGAAGTTGTTCCACTCATCGCAGACAGGCCTCCTCGACATGTTTAACATGTTCTCGGGTGGGGCCTTGTCGAGATTTACGGTGTTTGCTATCGGCATTATGCCGTATATCTCCGCCTCGATCATTTTGCAGCTTGCTTCGGAAGTTGTTCCTTATTTGAAGCAGCTGAAAAAAGAGGGCGATGTTGGGCGACGCAAGATTACTCAGTTTACGCGTTATGGCACAGTTCTGCTGGCGACCTTTCAGTCGTTCGGTATTGCTGTGATGTTGTTCAAACAACCTAATTTAGTGATTACTGCTCAGCCAGAGTTCTATCTGACTACGGTTGTAACTCTAGTAACGGGAACCATGTTTCTGATGTGGTTGGGTGAGCAGATTACAGAGCGCGGAATTGGGAACGGGATTTCGTTGATTATCTGCGCAGGTATTGCCGCAGGGGTTCCCGCTGCAATTGGGAAAACCTTGACTCTGACGTCTCAGGGTAGTCTGCCAATTTTATTGGTTGTGGCTTTGTTTGTTGGTGTAATCGCGGTAACCTATCTTGTGGTTTTCGTTGAGCGCGGTCAGCGCAAGGTCTTGGTAAATTATGCCAAGCGCCAAGTCGGCAACCGAGTGGTTCAGGGACAAAGCTCTCACTTGCCTCTTAAGTTAAATATGGCGGGTGTTATTCCTCCTATTTTTGCCTCCAGTATTATCTTATTTCCGGCCACGATTGTGGGTTGGTTTGGACAGTCTGATGGCTTAGGTTGGCTTAAGAGAGTGGGGGATGCGTTACATCCCGGACAGCCGATATACGTGTTGTTGTATGCTGCTGCAATTGTTTTCTTTTGTTACTTCTATACTGCTTTGGTTTTTAATCCAAAGGAGACAGCAGATAATCTCAAGAAGAGCGGCGCGTTTATTCCTGGTATCCGGCCTGGTGAGCAGACTTCTCGTTATATCGAGAAAATCATCATGCGGCTGACACTGATTGGTGCAATCTACATCACTTTGGTGTGTCTGTTACCTGAATTCCTGATTCTTAAGTGGAATGTCCCTTTTTACTTCGGCGGCACTTCTCTCTTGATTATCGTTGTTGTCACAATGGATTTCATGACCCAGGTGCAGTCCTATGTGTTGTCGCATCAATATGAAAGTTTGCTTAAAAAGGCAAACCTTAAGAACAGCGGCGTGATGTCGCGTTAACGAGTCGTAAGGAATATGGCTAAAGAAGATACGATTCAGATGCAGGGCGAAGTCCTCGAAACGCTTCCGAATGCTACGTTCCGAGTTAAGCTCGAAAACGATCACGTGGTACTTGGTCACATCTCAGGAAAAATGCGAATGCACTACATTCGTATTCTTCCTGGCGATAAGGTAACTGTTGAGTTAACCCCTTATGACCTCTCTCGTGCCCGTATTGTGTTTCGAGCCAAGTGAGCATGAGTCAACTCTGTGAGAAAGGAAAATCATGCGTGTACAGCCTTCAGTTAAGAAAATTTGCCGTAACTGCAAAATTATTCGTCGTAATCGCATCGTTCGTGTGATTTGTACGGATCCGCGGCACAAGCAAAAGCAGGGTTGATTGTCGCTCTGCATTCTATGTGCTAGTATCACCAACTTTTTAGTTCCGGGGAAAATGTATGGCCCGTATTGCTGGGGTAAACATTCCGAACCATCAACATGCTGTAATTGGCCTTCAAGCTATTTATGGTGTTGGTTCGACTCGCGCTAAGGCGATTTGCCTAGCTGCGGGTGTGAACACTGCTACTAAATTCAAAGATTTAACCGACGCCGAAATGGAGCGGTTACGTGATGAAGTAGCTAAGTTCACTGTTGAGGGTGATCTGCGTCGTGAAGTAACGATGAACATCAAGCGTCTTATGGATCTTGGTTGTTATCGTGGCTTGCGCCATCGCCGTGGCCTGCCATGTCGCGGCCAACGTACTCGCACTAACGCTCGTACCCGTAAGGGCCCGCGTAAAGCGATTACTGGCAAGAAATAATCGTAAGGATTGAGAATGGCTAAAGCAAACACAGTGCGTGTACGCAAAAAAGTGAAGAAGAGCGTATCCGAAGGGATCGTTCATGTTCA
>CAZWRK010000169.1:0-7547 GCA_964635875.1 uncultured Aquaspirillum sp. | reverse complement strand
AGAGGAATGACTGTCTGGGGTGGTAACACCTGACACAAAACCCGGCTTACAGATTGACTGTGCAGACCCCGATTTTTAAAAAAGCAGACCGTCTCCGGTCTGCTTTTTTATTGGCCTTGCGATGAATCAGTGGCCACTTTTCTTTTTGGCGCTGCTGGCCGTTTTACTCTTCGGCAAATCACTCAAAATATCGTTTTTATTCATGCTGGTCGGCTTGACCTCAATGCCGCTGAGAATATCTTGGCTTGAGAGCGACTGATTCGCCGGTTCTCCAGGGACGCCATCCAAAATCCCTTTCTTGTTCAGCGACGGTCGGGGCGGGGTGAGATCGGTGCTTTCGGGTTGGCGACGGCTATCAATGCCTCCCACCAAAGGGGTCTCACTTTCTGCCGCTTTTAGAATGTCCTGACTCGACAAACTGGCCGTGCGTGTCGGTGTGGGTTGGCGTGGGGTGTCGGTCCCGACCAAAATGTCAGATGCCGACAAGGACGGAATGGGTGGTTTTAGCGCTGCATTCAGATCCACAGCGTGCTGCTCGTCAATCCCGCCAATCTTCGGTAGATCCGTATTTGCGGCCGCAGCTGGGCTTAAAATCTCCGCCGCACTCAGTGCCGGTCGTGGTGCTTGTAATTCCTCTGGCCGAATCGCGCGCTGGCTATCAATCCCCCCCACCGCGACCTCTGCAGAAGGCAAGTCGAGCTGGCTGGCGGCCGGTTTTTCAGCTTTTGCTTTTTGTGGCTTTTTGCTGGACTTGGTTTTGGCTGTGGCGGATGGCTGCGCTGTGTTGTTTGCGGGTGCGGGGGCGGCATCGATCGTCGGGGCGGTTTCGGCGGGAATCACTTGAACCGTGCCTGGTGCTTGGGTTTGGGCTTGTTCAAGGAGGTAGCTTGGAATATCGACGGTGGTGCAGCGAAAGATGCCCCGTGCGTACCGGCGGCCATCCCAAGCGGTGTTTAATTGGCCAAATGTAATTTTGTTCAGGGTGTAGCCATTGCAGTTTTGGCGAACGGCTTCTTCACGGGCGTAGCGTTTGAGTTGGTTTTCTAGGCCGCTATCCCCGACGGAGAGCGGTGTTGAAATCACGGTCAGTTGGGTTTCAGCATTGTCGAGAGGGGCCGCGTGGTATTGATAAATGTACGCATCGCCAAGGCCATGCGTGGCGGAATACACGCCAACATAACCACAGCCGGTCAGGGGAAGGCAGAGGAGTGCAAGCAGTCTTTTCATGCGGTCAGTATGCCAAAAATATAAAAAATCGGGTGATGTTCACGGGATATTGCGTGCGGATACGTATCATTTTGGCTGAATGGGCTTAAGCAAAAGAACGTGATTTCATGCGAGATCCGGCTTTCGTCGTCAATTTATCCTAAATTTTGCGGGAGATCGTCAAAAGTGTGGCACAAAATTTAATACGCATTGGCGCGGTATGGTTTAGCGCACAGTTCTTGATACGATAAAGTGTGTAAAAAATAGGCAAAAGTTTCACGCTGTCATGCCCGAAAAGCATTAGAATAAGCGCCCTTTCTGCCTTGGGCTTGCCCATTTTTTCAGCAGCTATGCACATTGGCCCTTACTTTCTCGACAATCCTCTGATTGTTGCCCCGATGGCGGGCGTGACCGATCGCCCGTTTCGAATGTTGTGTCGGCGCTTCGGTGCAGGGCTAGCTGTGAGCGAGATGATCAGTGCCAATACCGCACTGGCGACCACCAAAAAAACCCTGTTGCGCGCCGATCACACTGGCGAACCGGGGCCGATTTCGGTGCAAATTGCGGGCAGTGACCCTGCGCAAATGGCGCAAGCTGCGCAAAGAAATGTCGAATACGGCGCGCAGATCATCGATATCAATATGGGCTGTCCTGCCAAAAAAGTGTGCAATGTTGCGGCGGGGTCGGCCTTGTTGCGTGACGAAGCTTTGGTGGGGCGGATTCTGGAAGCCGTCGTGAACGCTGTTGAGGTGCCTGTCACCTTGAAAACTCGCACCGGCTGGAGCCGAGATCAGCGCAATGCGCTTACGATTGCACGGATTGCTGAGTCATCCGGTATTCAGGCGTTGGCGCTACACGGTCGGACGCGCGAAGATCGCTATTTGGGCGATGCCGAGTACGACACGATTGCCGCGGTGAAGCAGTCGATCGCGATTCCCGTGATCGCGAATGGCGATATTGATTGCCCCCAGAAAGCGCGCTTTGTGCTCGACTACACCGGCGCGGATGCGATCATGATTGGGCGGGCGGCACAGGGACGGCCGTGGATTTTCCGTGAAATCGCCCATTTTTTGGCGACGGGGGAGACCTTGCCATCGCCAGAGGTTGCCGAAATTCAGACCGTCTTACTCGAACATCTGGAAGCGCTTTATGCCTTTTATGGTGAGTACGGCGGTTGTCGGGTCGCCCGCAAGCATATTGCGTGGTACACCCAAGGTTTGCGTGGCAGCAATGCTTTTCGCCAGCAGATGTATCAAATTGAAGACACGCAAGCGCAATACGCTGCCGTTGCCGCCTACTTTGCGCAGCAGGCCACGTATGGTGAGCGCTTGGTTTACGAAGCAGAACACGTCAAGGGCGAGACTGACGCGAAGGATGTGACAGCGGAGTAATCGCTGTCTACATAACGATTAACGACGACATATAATGACAAAATCATGAATCAACATGACCAGATCGCCGATGCTATTCAGCATGCCATGGCGCAATATTTTCAAGACTTGGATGGCGAAGCGCCGTCGGCCATCTACGATATGGTGATGGCGCGGGTCGAAAAACCGCTGATCCAGATGGTGTTGGATTACTCGCAGGGCAATCAAACCCGTGCCGCCGAGTTCTTGGGGCTGAACCGTAATACCCTGCGCAAAAAAATGAAGCAGTACGATTTAATTTGATTTCTGGCGGGACGGCGACACGCCGCCGCCTTTTCTCTATTTTGATGTGTTCACTTTTTCAGGAAGATCACCATGACCAAAATCGAACGTGCGCTGATTAGCGTTTCCGATAAAACCGGCGTGCTGGAATTTGCCCGCGCATTGGCCGACGCTGGCGTCGAAATTCTCTCGACCGGCGGCACCGCCAAATTGTTGGCCGATAACGGCGTGGCCGTGATCGAAGTGGCAGATTACACCGGTTTTCCAGAAATGCTCGATGGCCGTGTGAAAACCTTGCACCCCAAAGTGCACGGTGGGATTTTGGGTCGTCGTGATTTACCTGAACATGTCGCCAAAATGGCCGAGCACAACATTGGCAATATCGACTTAGTCTGTGTGAATCTGTATCCGTTCGAAGCGACCATCGCCAATCCTGATTGCTCGCTCGAAGACGCCATCGAAAATATCGACATCGGCGGCCCGACCATGGTGCGTTCTGCCGCGAAAAACTGGGCGCATGTGGCCATCGTGACCGATAGTGCCGACTATGCTGCGTTGACCGAAGAGCTCAAAGCCAACGCTGGCGCGTTGTCGAAAGCCACGCGCTTCGAGCTGGCCAAAAAAGCCTTCACCCACACTGCGGCCTACGACGGCGCGATTTCCAATTACTTGACTGCCTTGGTCGATAACGGCGAGCGCCAAGCGTTCCCGAACCGCCTCAATGCCCAGTTCGTCAAAGTGCAAGACATGCGCTATGGCGAAAACCCGCACCAAGCCGCTGCCTTCTACCGTGACCTCGATCCGGCTGCTGGCACCTTGGCGCATTACCGCCAACTGCAAGGCAAAGAACTGAGCTACAACAATATCGCTGACTCTGACGCCGCGTGGGAAGCCGTGAAAACCTTCGACGAGCCTGCTTGCGTGATCGTCAAGCACGCTAACCCGTGTGGTGTGGCGGTGGCGGCCGATCCGCTGTCGGCCTATCGCTTAGCCTTTGCGACCGATACCACCAGCGCCTTTGGCGGCATCATTGCGTTTAACCGCGAAGTTGATGCACAAACGGTTGAAGCTGTCAGCGCGCAATTCCTCGAGGTCTTGATTGCACCGGCCTTTACCGCCGAAGCCAAAGAGCGACTCGCAAAAAAACCGAGCGTGCGTGTGGTGGAAGTGCCGTTGGCCGCCGGTGCAAACCGTTTTGATCTGAAGCGCGTGGGCGGTGGTCTGTTGGTGCAAACGCCTGACCTGAAAAATATCGGTGTTGATGAGCTGCGCATTGTGACCAAAGCGAAGCCGACCGCTTCGCAACTGTCTGATTTGTTGTTTGCATGGCGCGTGGCGAAGTTTGTGAAATCCAATGCGATTGTATTTGCTGCTGGCGGCCAAACCGCCGGGATTGGCGCAGGCCAAATGAGCCGCGTCGATTCGACCCGCATTGCCGCACGTAAAGCACAAGATGCCGGCCTGAGCTTGGCGCATGCGGTGGCGGCATCGGATGCCTTCTTCCCGTTCCGTGATGGCGTTGACGTGATTGCCGAGCAAGGCATTTCGGCGATTATTCAGCCGGGCGGTTCATTGCGCGACGCTGAAGTGATTGCGGCTGCGGATGAACACGGGATTGCGATGGTCTTGACAGGCTGCCGTCATTTCCGTCACTAATAGACCGCGTGCAATTCGGGCGCAAAACGCGCCCGATTTTTCTAACTTTTCCCCTCCCTAGACCATGAAAATTCTCGTTATCGGTAGTGGCGGGCGCGAACATGCGCTGGCTTGGCGCTTGGCTCGCTCGCCACGCGCCTCAAAAATTTTTGTTGCACCGGGCAATGCCGGTACCGCACTCGACAAAGATTTGCACAATGTCGATGTCAACACCATTCCTGAACTGCTGGACTTTGCGAAGCGCGAAAAAGTCGATTTGACCGTTGTAGGCCCCGAAGCGCCTCTGGCAGCCGGTGTGGTCGATGCCTTCCGCGCAGAAGGCCTGAAAATTTTCGGCCCGACCCAATTTGCGGCGCAGCTAGAAAGCTCGAAGGATTTTGCGAAGGCGTTTATGAAACGTCATCACATTCCGACGGCTGCATATGAAACCTTCTCCGATGCCGCTGCTGCGCATGCTTATGTGGATGGCAAAGGCGCGCCGATCGTGATCAAGGCCGATGGTCTGGCTGCAGGTAAGGGCGTGATTGTCGCGATGACGCTAGAAGAAGCACATGCGGCCATCGACGATATGTTGCTCGGCAATAAGATGGGCGATGCCGGTAGTCGTGTGGTGATCGAGGATTTCTTGGAGGGCGAAGAGGCCAGCTTTATTGTGATGGTCGATGGCGAGCATGTCTTGGCGATGGCCACCAGCCAAGATCACAAACGCCTTAAAGACGACGATCAAGGTCCGAACACAGGTGGAATGGGCGCGTATTCGCCCGCTCCCGTGGTCACGCCGCAGGTACATGCACGGGTGATGCGCGAAATCATCATGCCGACGGTTCAAGGCATGAAAAAAGATGGTCACAGCTACACGGGCTTCTTGTACGCCGGTTTGATGATCGACAAAGACGGCAATCCGTTTACGATCGAGTTTAACTGCCGCTTTGGTGACCCCGAAACGCAGCCGATTATGGCGCGTCTCAAATCCGACTTTATTTCGCTGATCGAGGCGGGTGTGAATGGTCAGTTGGATAAAGTCGAAGCGGATTGGGATCGTCGAGTGGCGTTAGGTGTGGTGTTGGCTGCAGCGAACTATCCTGAGTCGCCACGCAAGGGCGATGCGATCGACGGGATTCCCGCGGCAACTGAAGACAGCATGGTGTTTCATGCCGGTACGCAGTTGGATGAAAATGGTCGCTTGCTCACCAGTGGCGGTCGTGTGCTGTGTGTGGTGGGCTTGGGTGATAGCGTCAAAATGGCACAAAATCGCGCTTACGAAGTGGCCGATCGGATTCATTTTGATGGTCGGCAAATGCGCCGCGACATTGGCGCGCGCGCCATTCATCGCAAGCACTAAACTCCGGCATCAATCAAAAACGGGCGCACAGGTCGCCCGTTTTTTTATGTCTAACCGTCGTGATGCTTAAAGCAATTCAACGGCCAATGCGGTTGCTTCGCCGCCGCCGATGCACAGGCTGGCCACGCCGCGGGTCTTGCCGTACTGCTGAAGCGCGGCAATCAGGCTGACGACAATCCGTGCGCCCGATGCGCCAATCGGGTGGCCGAGTGCGCAAGCACCGCCGTGAATATTCACTTTTTCGGCGGGCAATTGGTGATCGTGCATCGCAGCCATCGTGACGACAGCAAAAGCCTCGTTAATTTCAAACAGATCGACGCTGTCCGCTGTCCAGCCAGTTTTATCGAACAGCTTTTGCATCGCGCCGACGGGGGCAGTGCTAAACCAAGCCGGATCTTGGGCGTGGCTGCTATGGCCGACGATGCGGGCCAGCGGCTTGAGGCCGCGTTGCTCGGCGTCGCTAGCGCGCATCAGAACCAGTGCGGCCGCACCATCCGAAATCGAACTGGCATTGGCGGCAGTCACGGTACCGTCTTTTTTGAACGCGGGTTTGAGGGTGTGAATTTTATCGGCACTGGCTTTGAGCGGCTGCTCGTCGGTGTCGATGGTGACATCCCCTTTGCGGCTGCTGACGACGACGGGCGCGATTTCGGCTTTAAATAACCCATCTTGGATCGCTTGCTGTGCGCGGGTGAGCGAGCGAATGGCGTATTCGTCTTGCATCTCACGGCTGAAACCGTATTTTTCTGCGCACAACTCGGCAAAACTGCCCATCAATTTGCCTTTTTCGTAGGCGTCTTCAAGTCCATCCAAGAACATGTGATCTTTGATTTCGCCATGCCCGAGGCGGAATCCGGCGCGGGCTTTGGGAATCAGGTAGGGCGAGTTGCTCATGCTTTCCATCCCACCGGCGAGCATCACGCTGTTGTTGCCTGCAAGCAACATATCATGGGCAAACATGATGGCTTTCATGCCTGAACCGCACATTTTGTTCACCGTCGTGCAATTGGCATCGAGCGATAAGCCTGCACCGAGCGCCGCTTGGCGAGCGGGGGCTTGGCCTTGGCCTGCGGGGAGAACGCAGCCCATGATGACTTCGTCCACGGCTTCAGGGGTCAATCCCGCGCGCTCAACCGCGGCACGAATCGCGGTGGCACCCAGTTGTGAGGCGGTCAGGCTCTGAAAGTCGCCCTGAAAGCCCCCCATTGGGGTGCGCGCCATTCCCACAATAACGATAGATTCTTGAGACATGGACTGCTTCTCCTCGTGTTTGTCGTTTACGTTAACGTTAAGTTTGGTGCCGAAAAAAGGCACTATTCTTCTAGTGCCGCACCTGCCCCGCCGGTGCGTTTTTCAAGTAGCCGCTCGCATTGCGCTTTAAGGTTGCGGACTTCGCGGGTGACGACCTGAATGTCTTCGATTTGTTGTAATAGTGATTGTTCGCGCTGCGTCAAAATTTTGAGGAACTCGAGCAGCTGGGGTTCTTCGTCATTGGTGGCGTCGTACAGGCCAAATAATTCATGGATTTCTTGCAAGGTCAGGCCGATGCGCTTGCCACGCAAGGTGAGCAAGAGTCGGGTGCGGTCACGCCGAGAGTAAATGCGATGCTGGCCACGGCGTTCTGGATTCAGAAGGCCTTGTTCTTCGTAGTGACGAATGGTGCGCGTGGTGATGTCAAACTCGCGGGCCAA
>CAZWRK010000168.1:0-7555 GCA_964635875.1 uncultured Aquaspirillum sp. | reverse complement strand
CGATGAGTCCATGCTGACCGGGGAACCAGTACCGGTGACCAAGAGGGTGGGTGACAAGGTCATCGGCGCGACGCTGAACACAAGCGGCGCACTGGTGATGCGCTCTGAGCGCATCGGTTCGGCCACGATGCTGGCCCAGATCGTCCAAATGGTGGCACAAGCGCAGCGCTCCCGGGCTCCGATGCAACGCATGGCTGATATGGTTGCGGGCTACTTTGTGACGGCCGTGATCGCCGTTGCCGTGCTCACTTTCTTTGCCTGGGGATTGTTTGGCCCAGAACCTCGATGGGTCTATGGCCTCATCAATGCGGTCGCGGTCCTGATCATCGCCTGTCCTTGCGCGCTGGGCCTGGCGACACCCATGTCCATCATGGTTGCCACCGGGCGCGGGGCAACACACGGAGTGCTGTTCCGCGACGCAGCTGCCATCGAAAACCTGCGCAAGATCGACACCCTGATCATCGACAAGACCGGAACGTTGACTGAAGGTCGTCCGGCCTTTGATCGCGCCATTCCAGTGCCGGGACACGAGACCAATGAGGTATTGCTCTTGGCCGCAAGCCTGGATCAGGGCAGTGAACATCCCCTGGCCGACGCAATTGTGCGAGCAGCCCGCGAGCGTGGTCTGCCATTGCAAAAGCCTGAGCAGTTTGAATCGGCGACCGGCATTGGCGTTCAAGGAAGGGTCGGTGATCGGCGACTGGCGTTGGGAAACACGGCGCTGATGGAGCAACTTGGCATCTCGGTCGATCCCTTGGTCGAACAGGCCGAGGCCTTGCGTTCTGAGGGAGCCAGCGTCATGCATCTGGCCTCAGACGGCAAACTGATCGGCCTGTTGGCTGTCTCCGACCCGATCAAATCCAGCACCCCTGAGGCCCTGGCAGCGCTCAAAGCAGCGGGGCTGCGCATTGTGATGGCCACGGGTGATGGACTGACCACGGCGCGATCCGTTGGCAATCGGCTGGACATTGACGAGGTGCACGGCGAGGTCAAGCCTGCGGACAAGCTGGAACTGGTCCAGCGCCTGCAAAGCGAAGGTCGGGTGGTTGCGATGGCTGGCGATGGCATCAACGATGCACCGGCCTTGGCCAAAGCGGATGTGGGCATTGCCATGGGGACAGGCACGGATGTGGCGATGAACAGCGCCCAGGTCACGTTGGTCAAAGGTGATTTGAGAGGCATCGTGGTGGCGCGCGGCTTGTCCGAGGACACCGTGCGCAACATGAAACAGAACCTGATGTTTGCCTTCCTTTACAACGCACTGGGGATCCCGATTGCGGCCGGTGTTCTGTATCCCGCCACTGGCTGGCTGTTATCCCCGCTGATCGCAGCCCTGGCCATGAGTTTCAGCTCAGCCTCTGTGATCGGCAATGCCTTGCGGTTGCGGCAAGCGGATTGATCGTTGACCTGACCGGTTTGTCATCTGCCGCACATCTTCCCGTCAGGCCGCGCATTCGAGAATTCAACAACTTCGATATGGAGGGCTTCCTGCCATGGACCCGTTTTTTCATCGCTTTTCCGAGTTGTTCAAGCAATTGGGCCTTCCCTCGGATATCGAGAGCATCAATATCTTTTTGAAGGTGCACAGCCCGTTGGCGTCCGAGGTCGCCTTGGAGAACGCGCCTTTTTGGAGCCCTGCTCAATCGGCGCTCCTGCGCGACGAGTTGATGCGAGACGCCGACTGGGCCGAGGTTGTTGATCAACTGAATGCCGCCTTGAGAAGCTCCAAGCAGGATTGACCCTCAGCATGAGACACCGCATCCATTTGTGCGCTATTGCGCTCACCGTTGGTCTTGCAGCTGCAAGCTTTGCCCAGGACGCACGACTCGGACAAAGCGTCGAAAGTCTGTTGAAGTATGCGAGGGACAGCAATCCTGAATACGCCAGCATGCGCTTTGATGTGGTGGCAGCCCAAGCGCGAATAGATCCAGCAGGCGCCTTGCCTGACCCGAAATTCCGCACAGAGTGGCGAGACATCACCCGCGCCGGCGATCAAAATCCGACACTTCTCCCTGGGCGCGTGGGCAGCACGCGTTACCTGTTGATGCAGGATCTGCCGTGGGCAGGCAAGCGCGAGCTGAAACGAGAGGTGGCCACATCGCAAGCGGATGCTGCGCGAGGACGTGCTGAAGGCACATGGAACGAGCTGGCATCCAAAATCAAGGCGACTTACGCGCAGCTTTACTACCACGGGCAAAACAGGCGATTGAACCAGGAGATCCTTGATCTCATGATTCGACTCGAAAAGGTGGCCCAAGCGCGCTATGCCGGTGGTCTGGCGGCCCAGCAAGATGTGATTCGGGCTCAGTTGGAGCAGACAGCCATGCGCACCGAGTTGATCAATCTGGACACCGAGCACAGGCAACTCCTGGGCAAGTTGAATGCGCTCATCGGTCGCTCTGCTGCCGAAGCCTTGGCTGAGCCTGAGCATATGCGATCTTTGCCTGCGCCCGAGCGCTCCAGCTTTCCTGCATTGGAGCAGCGCGCACGTGAGCACAACCCGCTTCTCAGAACAGAAGCCTTTCAAATCAGGGCTGCTGAAAAGAACCGGGAGCTGGTCTACAAGAACCGATATCCTGATTTCACGGTTGGAGTCTCACCCATTCAGTACGGCGGCTCGTTCCGAGAGTGGGAGCTGATGCTCGAACTCAATATCCCCCTGCAGCAAGACAGCCGGCGCGCGCAGGAGCGCGAATCTGAAGCCATGCTGGATGCAGCCCGCTCTCGACAAGAACAGGTCAGCACTCAAATCTTGGCCGACCTCTATGAGAACGTAGTGGGCCTGGAGGCCTCCAGGCGGACGCTGGCGTTGATTGCCGACAGCCTGTTGCCACAGTCCGAATTGACGTTTCGATCGGCTCTGGCCGGGTATGAGTCCGGCAAGGTCGACTTCGCCACGTTGTTGGATGCTCAGAAGCAGATTCGCCAAGCCAAGTTGAACCAGGTTGCCGCAGGCATGAACGCACAGATGCGGCTGGCAGAAATTGAACGCATTGTGGGAGAAGATCTATGAGCACGCCGTTCGCGGTAGGCGTCAGTGCACTGGCAGTTTCCTTGCTGGCTGCAGGCGGTGGGTACTGGCTTGGCACTCGCCAGGTGTCGGGACACATCACCGAGCCGTCGGTTTCGGCCGATATGAAGGACGGCGCTACAAAAGAGCGCAAGGTTCTCTACTATCGCAACCCCATGGGTTTGCCGGACACCTCTCCAACGCCCAAGAAGGACCCGATGGGCATGGACTATGTTCCTGTCTACGCGGGTGAGCCCGAGGCGGAGGCTCAGGGCAACACCCCCAACACCCTGCGGATCAGCACCGAGAAAGTCCAAAAGCTTGGCGTCCGTGTGGAGGCCGTTACTTCGGGGCCTTGGAACAAGTTGGTTCGTGCGGCCGCACGCATTGAACCCGACGAACGGCTGACGTATGCCATCGCCCCCAAATTCGAGGGCTATGTCGAGCGACTGCATGTCAATGTCACTGGACAGGTTGTGAGCAAGGGACAGCCCTTGTTCGAGGTCTACAGTCCGGAACTGGTGTCTGCTCAGCGCGAGTACCTCATTGCGACTCAAGGTGTCGATGCCCTGAAAGGGGCGAGCGACGAGGCACAACGTGGCATGCGTGAATTGGCCGAATCCAGCTTGATTCGGCTGCGAAACTGGGATGTCTCCGAGGAGCAGATCAAGGCCTTGTCCCCTTCGGGATCCACTCGCCGAACCCTGACTTTCCGATCTCCGGTTGCTGGTGTCGTCACGGAGAAAAAAGCAATTCAGGGAATGCGCTTCATGCCTGGAGAGGCTTTGTTTCAGGTCACCAACCTGTCTTCCGTGTGGGTGCTTGCCGATGTGTTTGAGCAAGACATTGGTCTGGTCAAGGCAGGTGCGCAAGCCAAAGTACGCGTTGATGCCTACCCGGACAAGGCGTTTTCCGGCGCTATCACTTATGTCTATCCCACGCTGAAGAGCGAAACCCGCACGGTTCCCGTGCGCGTCGAGTTGTCCAATTCGGCGGGGCTGCTGAAGCCGGGAATGTATGCCCAGGTGGAACTGCCTGCTCTGGCGAGGGGGACCGTGCTCAGCGTACCGTCGTCGGCTGTCATTGACAGCGGCACGCGTCAGATCGTCCTGATTCAGCAAGGCGAGGGGCGGTTTGAGCCGCGCGATGTCAAGCTCGGGGCACGTAGCGAAGATCGCATCGAGGTTCTCGATGGCGTCAAAGAAGGCGAGATGGTGGTGGTTGCGGCCAATTTCCTGATCGATGCGGAGAGCAATCTCAAGGCCGCCATCGGTGGTTTAGGGCATGAAGGGCACGGCAAGCGCCCTGCGCAGGAGGGCGCGGCGGGTGCCAAGATGGCTGCGACCGTCACGCATCAGACCCAAGGCCAAGTGGAAGAAATTGATGCGAAGGCCGCGACCGTGACCATCGCCCATGGCGAAGTGCCCAGCCTCAAATGGCCAGCCATGTCCATGGAGTTCAAGTTGAGTCATGGCGGCCTGTTGGCAGGCCTGAAGCCTGGGGCCAAAGTGCGGTTCGAATTTGTAGAGCGCGGACAAGGTGACTGGGTCATCACATCGATTCAGCCGCAAGCCCCCGCTGCGGCCAACGCCCACGCTGGGCATCAGTGATCTTCAGGAGGCGACATGCTGGCAAAGATCATTGATTGGTCTGGACGGAATCGATTTTTGGTGCTCCTGGCGACCTTGTTTGTCGTCGTCGGCGGTGTGTTGGCGGTGTTCCGAACCCCTTTAGACGCGTTGCCCGATTTGTCGGACGTGCAGGTTATCGTCTACACGGAGTATCCAGGTCAGGCACCTCAGGTGGTCGAGGATCAGGTCACCTATCCATTGACCACCGCGATGCTGTCAGTTCCCAAATCCAAGGTAGTACGGGGCTTCTCGTTTTTTGGCGCCTCGTTTGTCTACATCATCTTCGAAGATGGGACCGACATCTATTGGGCGCGGTCGCGTGTCCTGGAGTACCTCAACTTCGCAGCAGGTCGAATGCCCAAAGGGGTCACCCCTCAAATTGGGCCGGATGCCACGGGTGTGGGGTGGGTCTATCAGTACGCCGTGCTCGCGAAGGACAAGACGCTGGCTGAGTTGCGCACTCTGCAAGACTGGTATCTGCGTTACCAATTGACCAAGGCGCACGGTGTGGCGGAGGTTGCTTCATTGGGCGGCTTTGTGCAGACCTATCAAGTCACGGTCGACCCGGTCAAGTTGCGAGCGTATGGCATCTCCTTGGCCAAAGTGGCGCAGGTGGTGCGTGATTCCAATCGAGATGTCGGCGGTCGGGTGGTGGAGATGGCGGAGGCCGAGTACATGGTTCGCGGCAAAGGCTATCTGCGAGGCACGTCCGACATCGAGAACCTGGTGCTGAAAGCAGACAAGGGCACACCAGTCCTGGTGCGCGACATCGCACGCGTGGAGCTGGTTCCTGATGAGCGCCGTGGGCTTTCTGAGCTCAATGGCGACGGCGAGGTTGTCTCGGGCATTGCCATGGCCCGCTATGGCCAGAATGCGCTGGAGGTCATCCACAACCTCAAAGACAAGATCGCGGAGGTGTCCGCCGGTCTTCCCGCTGGCGTGAGCATTGAAGCGGTCTACGATCGCTCTGACCTGATTCATCGTGCCATTGACACCCTCAAACGCACACTACTGGAGGAAAGCCTGATCGTGGCGCTGGTCTGTGTCGTCTTCCTGATGCATGTGCGCTCGGCCCTGGTCGCCATTGTGATGTTGCCAGTTGGGGTGCTGATGGCCTTCATCGCCATGCGGTTGCTGGGCATGAACTCCAACCTCATGAGCCTCGGGGGAATCGCCATTGCCATCGGTGCCATGGTGGACGCAGCGATTGTGATGATCGAGAACGCGCACAAGCATTTGGAGCGCCTCGATCCCGAACACGAGCACCGCCAACGAGCTGAAGCCATGATCGCGGCCTGCAAAGAGGTAGGGCCCGCGCTGTTTTTCTCATTGTTGATCATCACCGTTTCGTTCCTGCCGGTGTTCACGCTGGAGTCTCAGGAGGGGCGGCTGTTCTCCCCCTTGGCTTTCACCAAGACCTTCGCCATGGCGGGGGCGGCCATCTTGTCGGTGACTTTGGTGCCTGTCCTCATGATGCTGTTCATCCGAGGCCGGATCATGCCGGAGGCGCGCAATCCGGTGAACCGGCTCTTGATCTGGCTCTATCGCCCCATCATCGCCGGAGTGATGCGCTGGAAGAAGGCCACTGTGGCGGTCGCATTGATCATCTTGGCGGCCTCGCTTTACCCGGCCAGCCGATTGGGGTCGGAATTCATGCCCACCCTCAATGAGGGCACGCTCCTGTACATGCCGGCATCCTTGCCTGGAATGTCCATCACCAAGGCTGCTGAACTGCTACAGACCCAAGACAAGATCATCAAGAGCTTCCCTGAGGTGGCTTCCGTGTACGGCAAGGCCGGGCGCGCGGCTACAGCCACGGATCCAGCGCCGACCGAGATGTTTGAGACCGTCATCAACCTCAAGCCGGAGACGGCCTGGCGGCCCGGCATGACCACCGACAAGTTGATTGCGGAGATGGACAAGGCCTTGCAAATTCCTGGCGTCTCCAACGCCTGGACCATGCCCATCAAAGCACGCATCGACATGCTGTCCACGGGCATCCGCACGCCCATCGGCATCAAAGTGTTTGGCAAGGACCTCGGCGAAATGGAACGCCTGGCACGAGAGATTGAGTCGGTGGTCAAGCAAGTTCCCGGCACGACCTCGGCTTTTGCGGAGCGGCTCACGGGCGCTTACTACCTCAACATCGAACCAGATCGCATGCAACTGGCCCGATATGGGCTGGGAGTTGGCGAGCTGCAAGATGTGATCGGCACTGCACTGGGTGGAGAGATGGTCACCACGACCATTGAAGGTCGGGAGCGGTTTGGCGTGACGGTGCGCTATCCGCGTGAATTGAGATCCACCCCGCAGCAGATCGCTCAGCAGGTGCTGGTTCCGACCATGGATGGCTCCATGATCCCGTTGGGTCAATTGGCCCGGGTCGAGGTCGGCAAAGGTGCCCCAGGCATCCGTACCGAGAATGCGCTGCTGTCAGCCTACATCTTCGTGGACATCCGGGGACGGGATATCGGCAGCTATGTGGCCGATGCGCGAAAGGCCGTGAACGAGCAGGTCAAGTTTCCGCCGGGCTACTACGCGACCTGGAGTGGTCAATTCGAGTCCATGGAGCGCGCCGTGGAAAAAATGAAGATCGTGGTTCCGGTGACTTTGCTGCTCATCTTCTTGTTGCTGTATTTGAATTTCAAACGCCTGACGGAAACCTTGATCGTGATGCTGTCGGTCCCGTTTGCATTGGTTGGTGGCGTCTGGTTGATGTGGATCCTGGGATACAACCTGTCGGTGGCCGTGGCGGTGGGCTTCATCGCCTTGGCGGGTGTGGCCGCCGAAACGGGGGTTGTGATGCTGATCTACCTGGACCATGCCTGGGACCAGATCAAACGTCGGCGCCAGGCGGAGGGAAGAATTCCTGAGGTAGCCGACCTGTACGAAGCGGTCATGGACGGTGCGGTCG
>CAZWRK010000167.1:0-7597 GCA_964635875.1 uncultured Aquaspirillum sp. | reverse complement strand
GAAATAGGTAACCTCGACCGGGACCCACTCGATCGCGAGATTCTTGCCGAGCGCGTCGATGATGACCTCTTGTGTGTAGGTGTAGTCGCCGGGGAGGTTGAGCCGGAGGAGCGTCTCGCGGCTGTAGGCGCGGAAGCCGCAGGTGAGATCGGTGATGTCGGTATTCATGAACATGCCTATGAGGGATGCGGCGAGCCGGTTCAGTGTGTCTTTCACCCAGGGGATGTTCTTCGCCTTGATCCCGGAGAAGCGGTCGGCCGAAACCATGTCGGCGCGGTTTGCGAGGATCGGCGCGATGAGCTTCTCGATGTCGTTCGGGTCGAACTGGCCGTCAGCGTCGATGTTCACCATGAGGTCGGCGCCGTTTTCGAGGGCGCGTTCGAGCAGCTGTTTCGAGCCTTCCATGCCATGTACGTGTGCGCCGCTGCGGGCGATCGGTAGGGTAAAGTTGCCCAAACCACAGAACATATCCGCGATTTTTTCATGCGGTTGGGGGTCGAGCAGTTTCAGGGCGCGGCTCACCAAGACTTGGTTGATGCTCGGGTTGACCTGCGTGAATTCGGTCGGCTTGTAAGGCATGGTGACGCGGAACTCAGGCAAGGAATAGCTGAGTGCGGGCACATCCAGCGGATAGAACGGGTAGCAGCTGTCCGGTCCTTTGGGTTGCAGCCAGAATTGCAAAGGCCGCTCACTCTGCGCGTTGTGGGCATCGGCAAAGTTTTTGAGTGTGGTTTCGTCGGCGGCGGTGAGGGCGTCCATATTGCGGAACACCATCACATCGACCTGTTCGCCGACGGCCAGTTCGATTTGCGGCATCCGTTGCGCAATCGACAGCGAGGCAATCAGACCACGCAGCGGCATCAAGAGCGCTGAAATGCGTGCCGGTAGAATATGGCATTCCTGCATATCGGCCACAAAGCTCGAGCGCTTTTCGTGGAAGCCGACCAAGACGCCGCCTTTTTTCGCGACAAATCGCGCCGACAGCCGCGCCCGATGGCGATAGCCCCATGCGGGACCGTAAATCGGCGGCAACATGACTTCGGGTTTGACTTTGCCAATGCGTTGGAAGTTGTCTTCGAGCACGCGCTGTTTGACCGCGACTTGGGCGTTAAATTCGACGTGTTGCATCGAACAGCCGCCGCAAACACCAAAATGCGGGCAACGCGGCGCGGTACGCATAAAGCTTTCTTCGAGGACTTTGACGCAATCGGCATTCTCGAAGGTGGTTTTTTTGCGGAAGCTCGAGTATTCAACGGTTTCAAATGGCAATGCGCCGCCGATAAAAATGGTTTTACCGTCAACGTGGGCAACACCACGGCCTTCGTGGTCGAGGGATTCAATAATGGCAAGGGGATGGGACATGGTAAGAATGCGCGCCAGTCTGTACAAAACCGCTATTGTCGCAAAAAGCAGGCAAAATCGGGAACTGTCGTACCGCTTTGTCGGGAATTAAAATTCACGGACTGGGTTTCTCTCTTTTTTGAAAGGCATGTGTGCGGCCAATAATTAATCGCGGAGTGCTCGGCATCGCTTCGTTTATTCGTGCAGTCTGTTCGTGCGTGTACCCCCGTTCGTGGCAGATTGGTCTGCAAAGCGCGGTGGTGGCGGTCGTGATGATGGGGCTGGGTGGGCTGTATTGGTTGGGGCTTGAGTACCGACGAATTGATCGGCTGTTTAAAGCGGAAAGTCAGGCATTGGCTCAGGTGATCGAAACCCGCGTTGCGCACAATGAAGCCGTTTTGCATGGCCTCACCGCTTTGTTTGAAGCTCAAGATTCGTTTTCTGATCCAGACTTTCGCCGCTACGCGTTAACGATGTTGCGTCGCTATCCACAGCTATACGCGGTGGAATTTGTATCGCGCGTTGAGCTTTCCCAACGCAAGGCATTTGAACAGCGTTTAAGTCAGAAATATGCGCATCCGGTCGAAATTCGGGTTTTTGATCATGCGAATAAGCGGGTGTGGTCGCGCGCAATTTCGCGTCCTTATTACTACCCTGTGACGGCGATTATGCCGTTGACGGTGTCCAATCAAGCGGTGTTGGGTTTGGATTTGGATGCCAGTCCTCTCTTTGAAAAAGTGCTCCGTCAGGCGCTGGTGTCGGGGAATATTCAGACCTCGCCAGCGTTTGATCTGTACGAGGGCGGGCGGGCGTATTTGATAGTGAAGTCGATTGTTGCAAACCGTGCCGATCGCTCAGAGGGCATGTTAGCGATGGTGGTGAATGCGCCTGCGATGCTGCAGCCGAGCGCGCCACCGGCTTTAATCGCCTCGATTCGTCTGCGCTACCGCGATGCGCAAACCGAGTCGCAGGCGGATGTGGCATCGCTGCAATTGCAAGCTGCGCCGTTATTTTCCATTCTGCCAACGTTGTCGTGGGCGCAGAGTATCGCCGTGGGTGAACAGTCGTGGGTGTTCGAAACGCGCTATCCCATTCGTTTTGAGGTCTTGAATTGGGCGGGGAGTTTATGGGCGGTGGTGTGGGGTCTGTTGTGTGGCGGTGGGGTGTTTGCTGTATTGCGGCGTTCACGTCCGACCGTTGTGCCGCCGGTGTCTCCGCCACCCGTTGCGGCGCTCTCGCATGCTGAGATGACTTTGGCTGCAGTCGGTGATGGGGTGATGACGTTTGGGGCGTCAAAGCGGATTGAGTCTTTGAATCCGAGGGCATGTCAGTGGCTGAAGCGGCCGGAATCGGCATGGCTGGGGCAGCCGGTGGAGCATGTTGTGCGTCTACAAGAGGACTTTTCACAGTCACAAGGTTTGCCGCCGTTTGAGCGTTGTTTGCGTCAAGGGGTGACGGTTGAGTTCTTCGAGGCCAATGCAGCGCTGATTCCTCAGCAGGGCGAAGGGTTGGCGATTGAAGGCTGTCTCGCGCCCTTGCGAGATGCGCAGGGGCAGATTTTAGGCGGCGTGCTGACGTTTCGGCCGGTGGTTCAAGCACGTCAAAATGAACGACGGGCGCTGGAAATTCGCGAAAAATACTTGCGAGATCATGGCGCACAGCTGGCGCATGTGGCAAGAATTCATACCATGGGCGAAATGGCTTCGGGGATTGCGCACGAAATCAACCAGCCGTTGTCTGCAATTCTGAGTTACAGCCAAGCGGCATCGCGCTTGCTGCAAGAGGAAGATCCCGATTTGCCGACGATTTTGCATGCCCTACAATCGACGGCGATGCAGGCGAATCGGGCGGGGGAGATTATTCGGCGATTGCGTGCTTTTGTCGCCAAGCGCGAAGTGGAAACGCATGATGTATCGCTCAATGCGGTGGCGGAGAGCGTGTGTTTGCTGGCTGAATATGATTTACGTCAGCATGAAGTGCAGCTGGAGCTTCGCTTACAACCCGACTTGCCGTTGGTTGAGGCTGATTCGATTCAGTTGGAACAGGTGGTTTTAAATTTGGTGCGCAACGCGATGGAAGCGACAGCGTTTCGTCGTCCGTTTGGGCAGATTGTGATTGAAACGTTTCATGCGAATCATCAGGTGTATATGGTGGTTCAAGACAATGGTTGTGGTTTTACGGAGGAAGGCTTAAATCGGGTTTTTGAGCCGTTCTTTAGTACCAAAAGCGAAGGCATGGGATTAGGTTTGACCATTTGCCAGAGTATTATTGAGTCGTTTAGTGGTCGTTTGAGCGCGGGAAATCATCCTGAAGGCGGTGCCCGCTTTGAAATTCAACTCCCGATGATTTACCTGCCTGACGCTGAACCGTCTTCGCCGAATTCGCTTGCGGCGCATGAAATCAAAGGATCTTAATATGTCATCAACTTCTTCTGCGGATACTTCGACGTTGATGGGGCCTGCGGCGGTGTCGCCGATTGCGCCGATCGTGTATGTGGTGGATAACGATTCTGCGGTTTTGGAAGCGTTGTGTTTGTTGTTGCGCTCGAATGGTTTGCAGGCGGTGGCCTGTGCGTCTGCGCAGCAGTTTTTAGCGTGCTATACCCCCGAGCAAATCGGCTGTTTGGTCTTGGATATTCGGATGCCGGAAATGTCTGGCCCAGAACTACAAGCCAAGCTGAAAGAGGAGCATTGCCCGCTGCCCATTATTTTTATCACTGGGCATGGCGATGTGGATTCATGTCGGCATGCCTTTTTGCATGGCGCGGTGAATTTTTTGACCAAGCCCGTCGATGAAATGGCCTTGCTCAGTAGTATTCGAGGCGCGATTCAGGCCAGTATTTTGCAGCATTCGGTGCAGGCGCGTACCGACGAAGCCGAGCGCCGCCTCGCGCCGTTGTCGCCGCGAGAGCTGCAGGTGTTGGAATATATTGTGCAGGGCTTATCATCGCGACAAATTGCGGGCTTATTAAAATTATCGACGCGAACGGTCGAAAGCCATCGCGGCAGTATTTTTGATAAATTGCAGGTCAACTCGCTGGCCGAGCTGATTCGCTTGTATTTGATGACGCTAAAAGAACGTGCTTATTTGCTGCCCTAGTCGAATCGGGCTTTTTTGTTATTCGGCTCAATCGCCGCTGACTTGTGGTTTAATCGCTCCCCATGGAAGCTCTCTTTAAAACTATTGGCCTAGTCGCCCGTCACAATAGTGAGCGGGCGTTTGCGTCACTCAAAACCCTTGCCGCGCATCTCACCGAGAGCGGTTATTCTGTGTTGGTCGATCGCGCCTGTGCGCAAGGCCATGACACCGAGTCTTTGACCTTAATTGATCGCACTGACCTTGGCAAAGTGGCTGATCTGGCGATTGTGATTGGCGGCGATGGCACCATGCTCTCGGTCGCCCGTCATTTAGCCCCGTATCGGGTGCCGTTGGCGGGGGTCAATCGTGGCCGCTTGGGGTTTATGACCGATGTGCCGCTGGCACAGATGTTGTCGGGCATGGATGCGATTTTGGCGGGCGAGTTTGTGCCAGAAGAGCGGATGATTTTGCAGTGCACCGTGTTTCGCGGCGACACCGAAATTGTCCGTAGTCTGGCCTTGAACGACGTGGTGTTTAGTCGTGGCTCGATGGGGTCGATGATCGAATTTGAAGTATTTATCGATGCGCAATTTGTGTATAGCCAACGCTCCGACGGCCTGATTATCACCACCCCGACCGGCTCGACCGCCTATGCTTTGGCCGCCGGTGGCCCGATTTTACATCCGACCGTGCCCGCGATTGCCCTCGTGCCGATTTGCCCGCAGTCGCTGTCGAATCGCCCGATTGCGGTCAACGATTCCAGCAATGTTGAATTTATTTTGACCAAGGGCGTGGATGCGCGGGTGCATTTTGATGGTCACGGTCATTGCGAATTGCAAGAGCTGGATCGGGTGTTGATTCAGCGTTATCGCAACCCGCTCAAGCTGATTCACCCGCTGGGCTACAACTATTACGACATGCTTCGCCACAAGCTGCATTGGGGCGAGCGCCTGATTTAAGTCTTAACCGCCTTTTTTTCATTGCACTGATTCAAACATGCTCACCAGCCTTTCCATTCGGAATTTCGTGATTGTTGATGCGCTTGAGCTGGAATTCGGCTCAGGCTTGACCGTGTTAACCGGTGAAACCGGCGCGGGGAAGTCCATCATTATTGATGCCTTGTCGTTACTGTTAGGCGGGCGCGGCGATGGAACCTTGGTTCGAGAAGGCGCAGCGCGAGCCGAGCTGGCCGCCAGTTTTCGGCTGCAGTGCCCTCCCGAGCTGGCTGCATGGCTCGACCAGCAAGCGCTGACGCTCGAAGAAGATGAATTGTTGTTGCGACGGGTGATTGATGCGTCGGGGCGTTCTAAAAGCTATATCAACGGCCAACCGATTACGCTGGCGCAATTAAAAGTGGTCGGCGAGTTTTTGGTGGATATTCACGGCCAGCACGCGCACCAATCCCTGACCAAAAGCGACATGCAGCGCAAATTGCTCGACGCTTTTGCCGAACAAACCGAGTTGGCGGCCCATGTGCGCAAGGCCTTTGAACAGTGGCAGATTGCCCGCCGTGCGCGCATTGCCGCCGAGCAGCACAGCGCCGAATATCAAGTCGAGCGCGAACGCTTGGAATGGCAGATTAACGAGCTGTCGGAGTTGGGATTAACCGAGGGTGAGTGGGCGACGTTGGGGCAGCGACATAATCAACTCGCGAATGCGGTCGAGTTGATTGAGGCGGCCGAGTTTGCGCGTTATACCTTGAGCGATGGTGAAACAACCTGCTTGAGTTTGCTCAATCAGATTACCAATCGCTTGGGGCGGCTGGCGCATTTGGATAGTCGTCTTGAGGGGCCGTTAGCGATGTTGGCCTCGGCCGAAGCGGAACTGCAAGAAAGCGCCTATGCCCTACGCGATTATGCGCAATCGGCGGATCAAAACCCCGAAGAGCTGATGCAGGTCGAACGGCGCATGGAAACCCTGCACGAGGCGGCGCGTAAATATCGGGTACCGCCCGAGGGCTTGCTGGGGCGTCTGCAAGAATGGCAAACGCAGTTGGCGCAGCTGGCCGAAACCGCAGATGTTGCGGATTTGATTGCGCGTGAGGCGGCGCTGGAGGTGTTGTACCGCGAGCAGGCTGAGGCGTTGTCGCTGGCGCGTCAGCAGGCGGCGCATGTGTTGGGCGAACGGGTCACAGCGGAAATGCAGCATTTAGCGATGGCGGGCGCGCGGTTTGCGATTGAGTTGCCGCCGCTGGCTGCGCCGTCGGCGCATGGCTTGGAGGGGGTGGAGTATTTGGTCGCCGCCAACGCCGGTACGAGTTTGCGACCGCTGGCGAAAGTGGCATCGGGCGGGGAATTGTCGCGGGTGAGTTTGGCGCTGCAGGTGATTATGAGCCGGATTGCTAGTGTGCCGACGTTGATCTTTGATGAGGTCGATGTGGGCATTGGTGGGCGCGTGGCCGAGGTGGTCGGGCGCTTGTTGCGGCAGTTGGGCGCGCATTATCAGGTGTTGTGTATTACGCATTTGCCGCAAGTGGCGGCGTGTGGTCAGGCGCATTGGCAGGTGGCGAAATATGAACAGGACGGTCGCACGGTGAGTACGATTACGCCGCTGGACGCGCAGGCGCGTACCGATGAAATCGCGCGGATGCTCGGCGGTGAGCGCATCACCGACACCACCCGCGAACATGCGCGGGAAATGCTGAGTTTGCATTAAGTCGAAAATTTTTTCGATTTTCCTCTAGGCAAATCGAAATTTGTTCGGTAGTATTGCGTTCTCTGTTCGACACGAACAAGGAAGCGTGGCAGAGCGGTTTAATGCACCGGTCTTGAAAACCGACGAGGGTGTGAGTCCTCCGTGAGTTCGAATCTCACCGCTTCCGCCAAATTATTTTTAAATACAAATTAAAACTAATCATTAATCGATAACCCAAGTTTAAGTTGAGCCATTACGGCAAGTAGTGTGGGGAACACCACATAGATCGGCAGTGATCAAATTTTAAAAAAAGCAGTCAGACCTTTTCTTGCTGCTTTTTTTATTTAAGGCATTTAAGCCTTTTTTATAACTATTTAGCTATATTGAGCTGTCTAACTCGATCCCTTTTTAGATCCACTATTCGTTTCAGACAAGCAGTTATAGAGACTATGCAGTTGTAGTGTATAGCAGTTATTTCTGTAGATCAGTTTTTCGAAAGTTTCTCAATTTCATCTGTGTGGTTTAACATCCTTCATTCGGCCTA
>CAZWRK010000166.1:5534-7707 GCA_964635875.1 uncultured Aquaspirillum sp. | reverse complement strand
AGCGCCCGCGGCCAGATCGACGATCCAAGAGGATTTTTTTTTTCGTCGGCAAGGAACAGGGTGAAGTCGCCGAACACTCGAATGATTTGATCCTCGGTCAACCCGGTGCCGTCGGCGTCATTCCAGGGGACCAGCCCGAACACCTCGGCGATCGTGGCGGCAGCGGCTTGGCTGGCAATCGCTTCGCGCGATTCGACACGGGCCCAAAAATCCCCGTTGAACAGCGGCACGTCGCTCGGCGCGTACGTGATCCGCTGCAACAGCTTGGCGGCGTCGCCAAACCGCTTGGCCTTGCCGTCGAAATACTCGTAAACGAGCGGCCGGGATAGATCGGCGGCCGGCTTGTGCCTGGTTGTTTTTTTCCGGGTGGTCTTCGTCGACTTCTTGGCCACGATTTTGCGCCTCGCGGTTTAGGTATTTGCTGGGAACTACGCGGGGGCGTAGCGGGGTATTTCCTGGGAACCGGCCTAGCTGGTCGACGTGTTGAACAATAGCCGGGTCGTCGGGTTTGGGTACATTTCAAACTCGCAGACATACGGGGACCAGCGCGACGCCCGATCTTGCTCCATGCTACCGCGCGGCACCGCGATCGGGAAATTGAGCGGGAACGTGGTTGAGTGAATCAGCAAGCGATAATAGAGCCCGTCGGTAATATAGAGCCCGCCCGGCGCTGGGCTAGTGCCGGATGATCCGCCCTCAATCATGGCCATGATTTTGGCCGCAACGTCGGTATCGTATTCCGACAGTTCGAGCCGCACGCTGGCGATCATGCCCAGCGCCACGACGTCGGCCGGCGTGCCGGACTCACCGCCCACGCGATCGCTCGGGACGTCGAGCGTACGCGGGTGGAAAAGCACCGTGCCGCCCGATCGGGTGTAGCCGAGGATTTCGAGTCCCGAGCCGGCATCGATCTTGATAACGGCCGGGCCAAAAACGCGGGGGGTAACTGCCATGGTCTGCGCTCCTAGTAACCGCTAGCCCGACCAATGGGCAGCGTTCGCCCACGATTGGGAAATGTGTTTTTGATTCGATCGGGAAACAAGTTTAGCCGCTCATACTCGAGCGCCGTCGGGCCATCGACGGCCGGAACGCTGGCGCCGGCGGTGCCGTCCGTGGCGAAAATGTTCTTGCCCGAGCGGAGCAAGTCGAGATAGCCCTCGGCCTGCTGCATCAATCGGGAAACGATTTCCTCGGAATACTTCCCGGGCCGACGGCTGATAAGCGAGCAATAGGCCAAGTCGCACGTTATTTTCGTGAGCCATTCCGCGGCGTCGCCCGTGAGCGCGGCAAGAATCTCGGCCGTGTAAATACCGCCAGCGATTGCCGCGGCGTTGATCCGGCCCGAGGCTGCCGCCAAGTGCTTAATCACGATCGGCGAGTTTATCACGTCCCCTTCGGCACCGGGCACGTTGCTCGCGCAATCGGCCACGTCGTCGGGGTCGTAGTGAATAATCAGATCGGCCGGCGTTGCGTAAGACATTTGACGAGCCTCGCGTGGGTATGTCGCAACGGCTCGGGGCGTCGTGAAACACCCCGAGCCGCGCGCGTGTGCCGCCGCCAAGCGGTACAGACTTACAAACTACTAAACGGCGTTGCTGAACAGCACGCCCGAAGCCGGCGCCACCGTCTTCGCGGCCACCGAATCAACCACGCTTCCCGTGGTCCGGCGGTTGTTGACGTCGACCAAAGTTTCGACGCTCATTTCTTCTTGCGCGAACAGCACGTGCGTCGAGAAGTTCGGAGCGTCGGCAACGCCCACCAAACCGCCCGGTCGCGAGCACATGAACGGCGTGGCCGTCGGCAGCACTTGGCTAACCGCGCGGGTGGCGCCCTTGCGACTCGTAACCTTGCGGGTGGCCTCAACGACCAAGTTGAAGCCGTAGAGCTTGTCGGGCAAGCCATACAGCACGTTCGAGCCGGGCAACTCGCCGCGAATTTGCGCGAGCGCTTCGGGGCTCGACTTCAAGTAATCCGTGATTTCTTGGCATTGGGTCAAGCGAGCCGCCAAGAGCGAATTGATGACGAGAATCAAATCGTTCGGTTGCACCGCGTTGATGGTGTCGTCGAGAATCACCTCGGCGGCGGCCATCAGGCTACGCTTAATGTCACCTCGGCCCGTGGTCGACAGCGCCCAAGTGCCGGTATTGCCACTGATCGCGGTCACGTCGAGCCG
>CAZWRK010000166.1:0-5434 GCA_964635875.1 uncultured Aquaspirillum sp. | reverse complement strand
GCGGCCATAGTCTTGACTCCTTAAACGTGTTGGCCGGTTGCGGCCGTGGTGGTGTTGAGTTTCAATCGAGTGACGAACGAAAAACGATCGGATCGAATTAGGCGTGCGACAAGGCGTTCGGCGTCACGACAACCTCGGCCAACTCGCCAGCGGCGCACGTGGTCAACGCGACGGCGCCGTAAGCATCGCCGGCCGTGATCGCCACCCCCTTGCCGTTGCTGTCCGGCTTCAACTTGTCGCCGGCGGTGCAACCGCCTGAACCGATTTCGAGTTTGCAGCGCTCACCCACGCCATAAACTTTGATGGCTTGGCCAGCCTGCGCGGCGTATTGCGTCGAGACTTCGGGGATTGGGGCTTGGCTACTACCCTCCTGCGAAATGCCGATAACGGCTTCGCCGGCGCCAGCCTGCAAAACCTTGTGGTCGGCGGTCGTGTCTTGCTTGACAAAACGGCAAACGCTAATGTCACCGTTTGCCATGAAAGCAGGGAAAGCGCACATTGTTGGGGACTCCTAAAGCGTGGTTGTGGTGGTCAGTTTGTGGGCCGGTTGTGGGTAACTTGTGGGCACTAGCGGCCCGTTAAATCGGCTCCTTGTAAGTGCCGTCGAGCAGACTTTCGAGAATTCCCTCGTAGTTCGCTTCCTGCCCGCGCAACGCTCGCGCTTCGGCGATTGCGAATGCCCTTGTGCGACACTCCTTTGCGTATCGCTCGCGACGATCGCCGCGGCCAGGGGCTGGCGCGTCCTTGCCGCCGTCGGCCGGCACGGGCAACAAGGTGTCGGCGTGGATCGCTTGGCAGTTCTCTTGAATGAAGTTCACAAAGCCATCAAAGCCCTGCTTGTTCATCTTCTTGTAATGAACCTTCTCCGCGCTCTTGTCCAAGTCGAAGACGTATTTCGTCCGCAACGATTGCAGCTTGCTATAGCGCTCGGTGTTGAGCCGCAAACCGCGCTCGTGAGAAAGTTGCTCGTTCAAATCAGCGTTGAGCGCTTCGAGCGCTGCCAAGCGTTGATCGACAGTCAGCGACTTGCCGCCATCGCCGGCGGCCGCCTTGGAAAACTTCTTCCTGGTGACCTTCGGCCCGATCTTGATCGTCTTGCCGGCCGCGTATTTCTTCGGCTGGTCTTCGTCGTCGTCGTCGGACTCGTCACCGTCCGGTTCGTCGGCGTCTTCGGCGTCTTCGGTGTCTTCGGTGTCTTCGGTGTCGTCGAGCGTGTCGTCGAGCGTGTCGTCGGCCTCGTCACCATCCGGTTCGTCGGTGTCGTCGTCATCGCCCGCGGCGTATTGCTCGGGCTTCTCGTCGTCGTCGCCTACGACGGGCTTTTGCTCGGCCGAGCCGTCGGCAGCGTCAGCCGGCCTTACCGACTTTTGCATTTGCTCCTTGCACCACACCGCCCAATCAAGTTGGGAAATTGCATCGGCGATTTGCTTAACTTCGTCTTGATCGAGCATGATCGTAGATTCCTGTTTTGGGGGTTTGGCGGTTGCTGAATAGGCTTTCGGTCTGGTTGTGGTCGGCTTGCGCTCTGGCGCCGACGGGCCGTGAGCCGGTACGAAAACGGACGTTGCGGCCGGTGCGACGGCCGAATAGCGCTCGACCTGTCGCCCTTGCTTGCGGGCCGAATAAAGCAAACCCATGTCGAGCCGTGGCGCCTCGGCGCCGAGCAAGCTGATCGGGTCCAAAAACATTTGCTCGTAACTGTCTTCGAGCCATAGCTCGGGCGATCGCCGCGGGTTTTTGCGCACCTTTTCGGCGTCGGCTTTGAACGTGTGGAAGTCGGCCAAGATGGCCCACCGTGGGCGGTCGTGCGAACCGATCAACCCGAGGCGAAACGGGCCAGCAAACCCGACTAGCTCGGGTTGCTTGGCATTGCCGGCCGCCACTTGCTCGGGCGTGGGCGTGTGGCCTAGCACGATCGCGGCATAGTCGCCGGTTTCCTCGATCCGTCGGTTGCAACGGTCGCAAACGGCTTTCAATTCGTCTTTGCCGAAATTCAGTTCGCGGCCTTCCGGGTGTTCCTCGCTCGGCTGCGATCGCGTTTTGTGTTCCGCGAAAATCGGCACGTTTGGCACGTTGTCGAATTCGGCGTCGGGAAAACTGCCGGGTGTGCGAACCGATGCGCGCGGTAGCGTCGACGATTTAGCGGGGTCACGGTCAAGTTCGGGCGCGACGTCTGCGCCTCGCTTGGCGGTGGCCTTGGCGTCTAATGGTGGTTCGAGCGTTGCGGGCATCGGCGTGACTGCAAACGAAAAAAGCCGGCCGCGATCAATCGATTGAATCGAAAGATCGCGGCCGGCTTCTTGTGGAATGACCGGTTTTTGGTTAGTCGACGAATTGCGTCAACTGGTTTTTGATCGCCCCGAGGTGTCCGGCCTTGGCTGGTATCTCGATCGTTAGGCTACCCTTAAAGCTGGCCGAATCGGCCAATTGAAGGAAGTCGCTAACGATTCGAGCCACCCTGATCCTTATATCCCGGTGGCGATCTTCCTTATGATCTTTGCTACTGTCGGCCATACTGTCAACACTCTTTCGCTTGGCGGCGTTTTTATTCCTACCACGGCTTCGGGCCGCGCCCCGTGTACGGTCGCACCAGCCCGAGGCTATACAACCGGTCGGCGAGACTGCTGCCGTCGGCAAAGTGAATGCCGGCGAGAATCCGAAAATACTTGTCGCGACGCACGTTTTTCAATGTGACCAGCGTCCCCGGCGGCAATGACCCGGCCACGTAATCGCGTGCGCTCGCGGCCAGCCCGGCCATGTCGGGCCGCGGGTCTTTTAGTTCCGGCGCATCGTAGCCGAATAACCGCACGTCGATAGCGCTGCCGACGATTGCGGGCCAGCAATCGATGGCCACGGTGATCGTGTCTCCGTCATGCACGCGGATCACGCGGGCCACAGCGTCGCCGTATGTCTTCGCCAGGATTGACGTTTGCGGCGCGTCATCGATCGCGGTGGCGATCGCCGTGGGCTCGACCAGCCGGAGCAGCTTGGCCACGGTCCGGCGCAGCCATTGCCACGGCACCGAAACGGCCGACCTGTTCCCGAAATGTCTTTCGGGAGCATGGCCCGCCGTCGCAGCGTTGCAATGATCGCAAACCCCGCTCGGCAACAGATAGCCAACACCGCAGTTGCTGCAAAGTTCGTGCGGGTCCGCTGGAAGCATTACGAGCCGCGTCATCAGTCACCCTTTCCCGACAGTAGATCGAGCCCACCGAACAAGTTTTTCTGGCCGGGCAAATCCTTCATCCCGTGCAACATGGACTGTTGTTTGCCGCGGTTGTTCTCAAACGTCGCCGGCTTCGGCTTGGCCGGCTTGTTGGTCAGCTTGAAACCATCGTCGTCGTGATCGTCGAACAGCGAGCCCGCGGCGTAATCCTTCCGCCGGCCGTCGGAGCGGCGACCCGGAATGCGGCGGCCCATCTTGCGAATCTTCAAATAATAATTCGGGTCTTCGGCAAGGTGGTCCATGGCAATCTCGCGGGCAAGTAGCCAATCGTCCGTATGCTCGGATTCATGCAGAGCGCCGCGTTGCAGTTCGAGCGGGTCAAAGTCGCTCGGGCTCATATTGTCGGCCCGTCCACCGCGCAACCGATCGCCGGCGGCCCGGTAGTGCTCGATCGGCGTCACGAATGCGGCCGCGCCATCGTCGGCCGGCTCGACAGCGCCCTCGGTCCGGTCGTAAGTCGCGAGCCGTTGGCGCTCTGAGTCTTCCGGGTTCTCGGCCGCGGCTTCGGCCGCCGGCTTGGCGGCAATCGCCTTGGGCTTGCGTCGTTCGGTTTCGGCATCGGCCAGCGACTTGCGCAGCTTGCCGGCGTCTTTGCCCTTCTGTAATTCCTGACACAGTTCGCGGGCGAACTCGTTGTCGCCCGGCATTGCAATCGTCGTTTTGCGATTCATGCCAGCCAGCGCGGCCGAATTGTCGCCCTGATCGCCCTCGGTCGGTTGCTGCATAAACGCGGGGCTCTGCAAAACCTCGTCGTCTTTGCCCGGCGTCTTCGCGCCGATCATGTCGGCCACGTCTCGGGCGCGCAGTTTAAGCCCCATATCGAAAGCCTGTCGCCACGCTGCTAGCTTCGCGTCGACGTCCGGGGCTTCGGTTTCGACCACGAATCGAAATGCCCGGCCGATCATGTCGGGATAGTTGAGCGCAATCATCGGCTCGATCAAGTCGCGGGTGATTGTCTCGCCCAAATTGATCGCGTCGAACCGCACAATCTGCAAATACGTGTCCAAATGCACCGAAGCGACGCCCGAGCCCATGCCGGTGGCGCCGGTTTCGGTGGTCAGCGTTTGGCCGAGAATCAACCGCTTGATCGAATGGCCGAAATAGTCCATTGCGATCGATTTCACGGCTTCGACGCCACCCATGCCCGGCTCGATCCGTTCCACCCCGTACGCCTGCCCCTCTTCGCCGAGGGGGCGCGGCACAAGGATGGTATTTCGGCCTTGCCCGATTCGCTCGTTGGCCGCCTGCATCACCTTTTGCTTGCCTTGCTCGCTCCCCCAGGGGTAGTACCAAATTTCGATACCGAACGCCGAGCGTTCCAAGTATTCCATCAGAAACGCTAGCGTTTCTTGCTTCATTCTCCACATCCAATAGATACGCGAGCGCACGCCCACGCCATGAATGTTGCCGGCGGTTTCCGGTGCCTCAAAATCGCCGTCCTCGATTTGATGCTTGTGAATCGCGATCAAGTGCCGTTCTGACCGTTCGAGAAAATACGCTAGCCCGCGGTCCGTTTGGTCGATCTTGTTGGCAATGTCGACGGTCCACCGATCGCAAATGCGGTCGCCGAGGTGAATGCCCGCGCCGACTCGAATGCCGACTTGATCCGGGTCATACTCGCGCCGGCCATCGTCGTACCGAAAACAAAGTTTGTCCCCGTTGATCGGCTTCCACTTCTTAACGTGCAACAACTGCCGAGCGGCGTCGGCCCATGTCCACGCCTGCGCCACACCTGCCCGGCCGTACCACACAGCCGACAGCAACGCTTGGCGGTACTGCATAAAGTCGTTCATGCGGCGCAACAGTTTCGTGATTTCGTCGCGCACGTAGCATTCGCGGGCGTCCGTCTCGTCTTCCGGCTCGATATGCCAATCGAGCAACGCGACTGACCGCTGGCGGTGCTCAATGCACTCCATGACGGTCGGGTCATTGCGCATATAACGCGCGTTGTCGTAGCTATCGCGCAGCGCTTCGTCGCTTGCCCGGTAAACCTTGGCAATCGATCCTTGCTGCCCCTGGAAGGTAAAAATATGCGGCAGCGCGAATTCACCGAAGCGCGGCGGGGCGCCTTCGATTTGCGCGGCCGTGTCCTTAATGCCGTAATCGCCGGTCTTTGGCTTCGGCCGGGCGCCAGCGGCTTGCGCGCGGGCGTTTTCGTCGGCGGCCTGCGCGGCGGCGCCAAGATCGACCAATACACCGCGGCGGGGT
>CAZWRK010000165.1:0-7723 GCA_964635875.1 uncultured Aquaspirillum sp. | reverse complement strand
ATTTTGACCGCAACTTTAAAACAAAACGCCTCCATGAATGTGGGGGCGTTTTTTTGTTTGCGTGTCGTGGTGCTTGCTGTGAATGGTTATTTTTTGAGTCAGAATGCTAAATTCTTGGTTTTTTATCTTTGATAGCAGGTTTGGTTGGTGTGAGTTGTTAATGGAGAGAGGTAGATTCAATTGATTTTTTATGGGCGTTACAATCTAACTTTATAAAGGTTAAAAAATGATCGAATTAAGTTCCATAAAAAAATATGGTGCAGTAGTAGCGGTTTTTATTGTTTTTCAAATAATTTTGTTTCAGTTTTCTGTTTATTTTTTGGTTTTTAGTGAGGTGGGTGAGGGCTTTTTTAATTTTGTTGATGTGGTTTCAAAAATTGCTACAAGTGCAACTTTGATGTGGGGTATATATATTTTTGCACATGCCGATGCAGAAAAGAAAGTAGATGTTGAGCGAGAGCAAATAAAGTCTTTAAGTTTCAAATTGATTGAATATGTGAGTGCCGCAGATTTTTCGGTTAATAAAATCACACTAAATGTAGTTTTATCTTATTTGGAGTTGATCGCAAATCCGAAATTTGAGCAAAATAAAAACTTACCAGAGAAAAAGCTAATTTTTGACATCTTATGCTATATTTTTAGTGAAATTACTTTGAAGCAGGTTCTAGGCATCGAATCAGAGAAGAATTTTAATTCTGTTTGTAAAAGCATAGGTGATGTTTATGGAAATGCTGAGCGTCTGAAAGAGTTTGACTCTATATTTTGGTCGAATTTAACTAGTGATGGAGCGCCGAGTCGTTATGTTGATATGAATATTCCTTGTGGCAAGATTCAGAATAATCAGATAGTAGAGGTTATGTCATTTGTTCTTAAAGAAAATAAGAATGATCTGATTAAGGTCTTTTCTGAAAAGCCAGACAGCTGGAAATCGGTGCACCATGATTTTCCGGTTCTCGTCGGGATTTTCTATGCTTATACAAAAGGGAATGTTTACATAAACAAAGAAAATAACAATGAAATTAGTTGTTCATTATCCCCCTGCCAACACCCGCCGAATGAGCTCACCACTATAGCCGCGCGCCGCTAAAAAGCGGGCGTGGCGGGCGTATTCTTTGGGGTCTTGCGGAGGCGCGCGAAATTTTTTCTGCCAGACGGCATGGGCGCGTTGGTACTCGCTGTCGCCGTCTTCGTGCTCGGTCTCGGCGTAGTCGGCCAAGGCGGTTTGGATCAGGTCGGCGTGAATGCCTCGGCTTTTGAGGTCGTAAATCAGCCGCAAGCGGCCATGACGCGATGCGTGACTTTTGATCCACGCTTGCGCAAAGCGCAGATCGGATTGCCAGCCGCGTTCGGCGAAGTTGTCGAGCAATGCCGCTAATTCATCGGCATCGACATCGCCAGAAAAACGCCGGACCAATTCGGCCCGGCTATATTCACGACGTGAAAGCAGTGCTAACAGTCGTTGCTGCAAATCGGCCGACATTAGGCCTGATCGAATTCAGCAGCGGTTTCGGCGTCTTCCAGCGTGTCTTGAATCTCGAAATGGACACCGACTTTGTCGCGGATTTTTTTCTCGATTTCGCGCGACATTTCTGGGCGCTCTTTCAAGTATTCGCGGACATTGTCTTTGCCCTGACCGATTTTCTGGCCGCTGTAGCTGTACCACGAGCCGGATTTCTCGATAAAGCCATGTTCCACACCCAGCTCGATAATTTCGCCTTCGCGGCTGATGCCTTCGCCGTACAGAATGTCGAATCCGGCTTGGCGGAACGGTGGCGACACTTTGTTTTTCACAACTTTGACTTTGGTTTCGTTACCAATGACATCGTCGCCTTTTTTGATGCCACCAACGCGTCGAATATCGAGACGCACCGAAGCATAGAACTTCAACGCATTGCCGCCGGTGGTGGTTTCGGGGTTGCCGAACATCACGCCGATTTTCATGCGGATTTGGTTAATAAAGATCACCAAGGTATTGGTGCGCTTGATGTTACCGGTCAGTTTGCGCAGCGCTTGGCTCATCAAGCGCGCTTGCAGACCAACGTGGCTATCGCCCATTTCGCCTTCGATTTCGGCGCGCGGCACCAAGGCAGCGACCGAGTCGATTACGATCACATCGACGCCGCCGGAGCGCACCAACATATCGCAAATTTCGAGGGCTTGTTCGCCGGTGTCGGGCTGGGAAATCAGCAGGTCATCGACTTTGACGCCGAGCTTGTTGGCGTACTGCGGGTCGAGGGCGTTTTCGGCATCAATATAGGCGCAGGTGCCGCCGAGTTTTTGCGCCTCGGCCACGACTTGCAAACACAAGGTGGTTTTGCCAGAGGATTCTGGGCCGTAGATTTCGACCACACGGCCGCGCGGCAAACCGCCGACACCGAGTGCCAGATCCAAACCGAGCGAGCCGGTGGAGATGACTTGGAGGTTTTCGTTGACTTGGGTGTCGCTCATTTTCATGATCGAACCCTTGCCGAATTGTTTTTCAATCTGGGCGAGCGCTGCGTTTAGGGCTTTGCTTTTATCTTGGTCGACTGCCATTTTGTCTCCGCGTTTTGTCGCAATGAATGGGGAGGATTATTGCACAAGCCAGCCTGTTCGCGGCGGCTTGTTCGGTTTCGGAGTAGTGGGTGTTGCGTTTGCTGTATCGCGTCTTGAAAAGGCTTGATTGGCGACGCATGTAGTGTGAATGTATCGCGCGAGGCGATGGCTTTCACCAAACTCTGTATATAATCCAACCCATGTTAAATGAGCGCGCACAACATCTTCTCAAGGCCCTAGTCGAGCGATACATCGTCGATGGTCAGCCGGTCGGTTCAAAAACCTTATCGCATTTGTCGGGCGTGAAACTGTCGTCGGCGTCGATTCGGAACATCATGGCCGACCTTGAACATATGGGCTTAATCCTCAGTCCACATGCTTCGGCCGGACGGATTCCCACCGCCAAAGGTTATCGCTTATTTGTCGATCGTTTGCTGACGATTCAGCCGCTCGATGCCGCTTGTAAACAGCTGTTATCGCACGAGCTACACCCCGATAGTCCGCAACGCTTGGCCGAAGCGGCATCGAATGTGTTGTCGGAGCTGACCCAGTTTGCGGGGGTGGTGATGACGCCGCAGCGCCCGAATATCGCGTTTCGGCAAATCGAGTTTTTGCGCTTATCCGAGCGGCGAATTTTGCTGATTATCGTGACTCAAGATGGCGATGTGAAAAATCATTTGCTCTTGCCTGAGCGCGATTATTCGACCACCGAATTGATCGAAGCTGCAAATTGGCTCAATCATCACTACGCCGGACAAGCTCTTGACCGTGTCGCCGAGGCCTTAGAAACCGAGCTGCAATCTTTGCAGTCGCATATTGGTTCGCTGATGAGCTCTGCGATTCATGCGAGTCGCTCCGGCTTATCTGACGAAGCACAGGCGATGGTGATTACCGGCGAAAAAAACCTGCTTGATGTCGGCGAATTGTCGTCCAATTTGGCGCGATTACGACAGCTATTTGATATGTTCGAGCGCAAAACCGATTTACTCGCCCTGCTCAATACCAGCCGTACCGCGCAAGGCGTACAGCTGTTTATTGGCGAAGAATCGGGTGTGCATCCGCTGGGTGAATGTTCGGTGGTCACGGCCCCCTATACGATTGATGGTCAAGTCGTCGGCACGCTGGGGGTGATTGGGCCGACACGCATGGCCTATGAGCGCGTGATTCCGCTGGTGGATATTACGGCGCGCTTGGTTTCGAGCGCTTTATCCCGTCGCGATTTACGCTGATGTTTTACGTACCGTCACCGGCCGCGTCTCGCCGTTGATGTGCGTTTCGGGTTACTATCGCGGCTTTCTATCGAAGCTTTTATCCCCTCCGCCATGTCTAAATTATTGCGTCTTTCCTTGTTTATGAGCTGTATGGCCTTTTCTGCTTGGTCACAAGCGGATGCCGCACTGTTAGCCAATCCTGAAGTCGGTGCTTTTATCGACCAACGGGTGCAAGAAGACGGCATGGATCGGACTGCGCTTGAGCAGCTTTTCACCCAAGTTCAGCTCAAGCCGAGCATTATTTCGATTTTGGATCGCCCGTCCACCTCGCGGCCTTGGTTCCAATTCCGCCCGAATTTTGTGAATACCGCCCTCAGCAAAGAAGGCCTAAATTTTTGGGTTCGTCACGAGGCCGAGCTGGCGCGGGCCGAACAAAAATACGGTGTCCCGCCTGAAATCATTATTGCGATTTTGGGGGTCGAAACCCGCTTTGGCCGCTTGGCCGGTAGCTTCCGCGTCGTCGATGCGCTTTCGACCATTGCGTTTGGCTATCCGCGTCGTGCCGATTACTTCAAGGGCGAACTGCGGGACTTTCTGCGTTTAGCGCAAGAAGAAGGCGGTAGCCCCTTGCTCTATAAAGGTTCCTACGCCGGCGCAATGGGCTGGCCACAATTTATGCCGTCGAGCTTCCGCAAGTGGGCGGTCGATTTTGACGGTGATGGTCATCGCGATATTTGGAATAACTCCGCCGATGCGATTGGCTCCGTCGCCAACTATCTGAAAGAACACGGCTGGCAGCGCAACGCCGATATGGTCGTGCCTGCTGATGTGAAAAAAGTCACCAATGTTGATGTGCTGGTTGCAGACAAATTCCAACTGCACTACACCATTGCCGACTTGCGTGCCAAAGGCGTGGTGCCGCAATCGCCGGTACCCAATAGCGTCAAAGCGGTGGTGTTCCCGCTCGAAACCCAACCCGGTGTGATCGAATACTGGCTGGGACTCGAAAATTTCTACGTCATCACCCGCTACAACAAAAGCACGCTCTACGCCAAAGCCGTGGGCGACTTGGCCGGTATGATCCGTGAGGCATGGGTGATTCGGATGGCGAACAAGGCCGCACCACAATGAGTTATCAAGTTCTGGCGCGAAAATGGCGGCCACGCGTTTTTGCCGATCTTGTCGGGCAAGAACACATTGTGCGGGCGCTCTCGAACGCGCTTGCGGACAATCGCCTGCACCATGCTTATTTATTGACGGGTACGCGTGGTGTCGGCAAAACCACCATCGCGCGGATTCTGGCTAAATCGCTCAACTGCGAACAAGGGGTCACGGCGACCCCGTGCGGCGAATGTGCGGCGTGTCGGCAAATTGATGCCGGTCGCTTTGTCGACTTGCTCGAAATTGACGCCGCCTCGAACACCGGTATCGACAACATTCGCGAAGTGATTGAAAACGCCCAGTACGCGCCGACGGCGGGCCGCTTCAAGGTCTACATCATCGATGAAGTCCACATGCTGTCTAAGCCCGCGTTTAACGCCATGCTCAAGACGCTGGAAGAGCCGCCTTCGCACGTTAAATTTATTCTCGCGACGACCGATCCGCAAAAAGTGCCGGTGACGATTTTGTCACGCTGTTTGCAGTTTTCCTTGCGCAATATGACCCCGCAGCAAATTGCCGGTCATTTAGAGCGGGTGTTAAACACCGAAGGCATTCCCTTTGAAGCCACCGCCTTGGCCTTACTCGGTCGGGCGGCTTCGGGTTCGATGCGAGATGCACTGTCCTTGCTGGATCAAGCGATTGCCTACGGCGTTGGGCAGGTCGAAGAAAGCGGCGTGCGTGCTATGTTGGGCGCGGTCGATCGTCGTCACCTGTTTGCCCTGCTGGCCGCATTAGCCGATGGCGACGGGAAAATGCTGCTTGCCGAAGCCGCGCAGCTCGCTGCGCACGGTGCGGGGTTTGATGCAGTGCTCGGTGAAATGGCGACAGTGTTGTACGACATCACCTTGGCCCAAACCGTCCCCGAGGCGCTCGACCCCGAAGACCCCGACCGCGAGACGCTGTTAGCTTTGGCGAACACAATGACGCCCGAAGATGTGCAGCTGTATTACCAAATTGCCCTGACCGGTAAGCGCGATTTAGGATTAGCACCGGACGAGCATTTGGGCTTCAATATGACCTTGCTGCGGATGCTGGCGTTTCATCCGCTGCATAGCCCGAGTTTACCGATCCCGACGAGCACGCCCCCTGCCGTCGCAGTCACTCGCCCAACCGTTACCGAGCAGCCGGTGGCTTCGCCGCTCCCACCTCCACAGCCTGCGGGTGGTGCGCGCGCCGTGCTCAACAAAATTCTCGAAAAACGGGTTTCGCCGCAGCTTGCCTCTCCGCCTGAACCGCCCCCGCCGCCGCCCCCGCCGTGGGAAGACGAGCTGCCACCGCCTGCAGTCGAGCCTCTCTTCGAGCCTGAAGAAATCACTCCTGCGCCACCACGGACGCTCTCGGAGCCTGCGCCGGTGTTTGCACCCGTTTCTGCCCCGGTGCTGGAGCCTATTTCAGCACCTGAGATGACGGCTGCACCGGTGTTTTCGGGGGATTGGCTGGGTTTGGTCGAAACGCTCAAGCCGCGTTTAGGCGCAGCACGCGTGCTGGCGCAAAATGCTGAATTGCTGGCGTTGCGCAATGGCGTGTTTCATCTGCGGGTGCCGCAGGGATTTTTTGAACTGGCCAGCGCCCAACGTGATAAATTTGCCGCCCTCTTGAGCGAGTATTTCGCTCAGCCGTATTCGGTGCAGCTTGAGCAAGGTGCATTGCAGCAAGAAAATCACTTTGCACAACAAGCGCGGCAGAAGCGCGAGCGCATTGAGACGGCGCGCGCGGTATTAGAATCCGATCCGGTGATTCAGGCTTTGGCGCAAAATTTTGCCGCCACTCTGGTGCCGGACTCTATCCAACCTCAACAGGAGTAAGCCGCAATGATGAAAGGCGGAATTGCAGGTCTGATGAAACAGGCTCAGCAAATGCAAGAAAACATGAAAAAAGCCCAAGACGAGTTGGCTAAAGTCGAGGTCGAAGGCCAATCGGGCGCAGGCATGGTCAAAGTTGTGATGGCCTGCAACCACGACGTGAAGCGCGTCGTGATTGATGATGCTGTGATGGACGATAAAGAAATGCTCGAAGACTTGATCGCCGCGGCCGTCAACGATGCGAATCGTAAAGTGGAACAAACTTCGCAAGAGCGGATGGCGGGTTTTACCGCAGGAATGAATTTGCCTGCTGGCTTCAAGCTGCCGTTCTAAACGCCCGATGATCGGTCTGCCGGTCTTGCTGCATCCGTAGGCCAATGCCTCGATGTGCAGCAAGGCCGGTTTTTTATTGAGTGTGCCTATGAAAACTCCTCCCGCCCTCGAACAATTGATTGCTGCGTTGCGGGTTTTGCCCGGTGTCGGCCCTAAATCGGCGCAGCGTATGGCCTACCATCTTTTGCAGCGTGACCAAGCGGGCGCGGCGCGTTTAGCACAATCGCTCCGTCATGCCCTTGATCATCTTTTGCATTGCCAGTCGTGCAATACCTTTAGCGAAACCGAGATTTGTAGCCTGTGCGCCGATAGTAGTCGCCGTCAGGATCGGCTGTGCGTGGTCGAAATGCCCGCCGATATGGCGGTGATGGAAGCGACGCGCTGCTATGACGGATTGTACTTTGTGCTGATGGGTCGGGTGTCGCCGCTCGACGGCCAAGGCGCAGCGGCGCTACCGCTGGAGGCGCTACTGCAACGGGCGCTGAATGGTCAGGTACAAGAACTGATTTTGGCGACGAATTTCACCGCCGAAGGCGAGGCGACGGCTCATGTCATCGCGGAAATTCTCAAAGAAACGCCCTTGCAGCTCACCAGAATGGCACGCGGTTTGCCGAGCGGTGGTGAGTTGGAGTTTGTTGATGCGGGCACGCTGGCGCAGGCGTTTTATGAGCGGCGGGTGGT
>CAZWRK010000164.1:0-7765 GCA_964635875.1 uncultured Aquaspirillum sp. | reverse complement strand
GCGACCGCCCCCGTGAATTCGATCCGCGGGAGGCCGCCACACCTCCGGTCGACGGAGGGGGTCGTGGCCCCGGTCTGGGCGGGCAGGTCCTTTTGGGTCGGGTGGGGGAGGTGATCCAGGATCCGCACCCCAACGCGGCCGACCCACACGGGGGGCGACTTCTTTTGGGGTGGCGTGAGGCCGGCGCGCGGCCTCATGGAAATCCTGGGGGGGGGGGGGCGCTGTAGGTCCGTGCCATCTGTGTCCTCGTTCGGTTGGGTCCACGGAACCGCCGTGGGCGGTGGGCTCAGGGGTGTCGCCGCAGGATGCGGTCGAGCTGGCTCGCGATCAGCCCGATCGCGAAGAGCGGCGCGAGGAGGCCGTCGTAGCCCCCGGACCAGGCCGACGCCGACCGTTGGATGAGGCCGAGGCCCGGCTCGCTGCTGACGAGCTCGCGCTGAAGCGCGGCCTGGGTCGTCGTCAGCACGCCGAACACCGGCAGGGGCACCCGCCCGCACCGCACGCGGCCGGGTAGACGCTTCACGCGCAACTCCTCGGCCGCGGCCCGGGCCTCGCTGTCGTAGAGGCCCGCGACCACCACGGCCATCGGGTCCAGCCGGGGCCAACGGGCACGGACCCCCTCCACCCGCGGCGCGATCACCGCCGGGGTGTGCCCGCCGACGTCGACCACGTGGATCGATCGCCCAGGCGACAGCACCGCGTACAGCGACACCAGCCGCCGAATCGCGACCACGAGCGTGCCCTCGGCGGTCGCCGGCAACTCGTAGACCGGCACGGTGTACCCCGGCCAGTACAGGCCCACAGTGGGCGGCGTCTCCTCGGGGGGCGTCGGCATCATCGGGATCCTCGGTGGAGCTGGTGGCCGCGCGTCACGTCCGGAACACCAGCTCCAGTGCGACGCTGTCGGCATGCACTCGACAAGCCCGGCCTCCCCTTCGACCCCAGCCCGCCCAGCCGCGCGCCTCCGGGCCAGGTGTCTCGAGGAGGCCGGAGCAGTCGGTGTGCTACGGTCAGCGAATCCCCAGCCCTCGCCGCCCGTCGGCGGACTGAGGTGCCGCCGGGGACGAGGGCTGAGCGATGATCTTCCTGCTGGCTTCCGCCGCGTTCGCGGGGGGCTACGTCGACGACCAGGCCGCGGCGGATGCCGCCAACCAACTCCTCTGCGCGCTCCTCGCCTACGCGCTGATCAGTGGGCTGGTGGGGATGGCATGGGGCGATCGCAACGGCCGTGGTGGGGCGGGGTTGATCCTCGGTGTCGCCTTCGGGCCTTGGGGCTGGATCATGGCGGGTCAACTCGCGCCCAGCGCCGAGGTCGCCCTCAAGCGCCGCATGGAGGCCATCCAGCTCGACGCCACGGCACGAGCACGTGCCGCCGAGGCATCGCCCGACGACGTGGTGCTGCCGCAGGCCGAGTAGGCTCACGCCGCCTCGGGGGCGTCGGCGGCGGGCTCCGACAGCAGCGGGGTCACGTCGACGCCGCCGAGGGTGTAGGCCCTTCGCGCATCGTCTGGACCGCATTTCAACGCCCGGACGATCGCGCTCAACTGCGCCGGCGTCGGCCGCTGCTGGTCCTTGCGCAGCCGCGTCACCGTGGCTGGGTCAACACCGATCGCATCAGCGAAGTCGCCCTGCCGCCGACTCGGAACGTCGGCCAGCCAGGCGTCGACGGCCCGGGAAAGCCAGTCCGCGAAGGTCTTAGGAGGTGACATTGAGGACTCCTCAACCATTGTGTCCCGCTCAACATCGCCCGTCAAGGCCGGATCGTGTAGGCGGGCGAGTGAGCCCACTTCTCCGGTCGCAAATGCTGAACCTTCGCCTTGTCGCTGGTCTATCTCAGCGGCAGGCCGCCCTGAAGACTGGACTCACACCAGGGGCGCTCAGCCGCATGGAGGCGGGCGAGAATGATCCCAGCGTGGCGACGCTGGAGGCCTACGCGAAGGCCTGTGGTGGTGAGTTGACAATTCTTCGCGGCGACGGCGCGACTCTTGTGAAGGCTATCGAGGCTCTTCTACCGGACGAGCGGGCCGTCTTTCTCCGGCTCGTCCAGGCTGCTCCGAAGCTCGACGGGGCGACGCTGTCGAGCCTCCACGCCTTCGCAGACTTCGTGACGGCCTCCGCTGCCCGCATGGACGACCAGCGGAACCGGGAGCGCGAGCTCGGATAGGGCAGCTATGGCCGCCTCAAGCCGAGACGTCGGGGTCCGGTTGAGGAGGTCGTAGCACGCACTGAGAAGGGCATTCCTTGGCTTCATCCGTCGTTGTTACCTCGTAAGGTTGATGGCGAGGACGCGACGAATGTAACTTTTTCCGTCCGCGGTGTTGCGCCATGCTCAACGGCTGACGATATTGAGGGGGCCTCAACTGGTGTGCAGTGCCCAACCCTCCCGTCGCCCGACCTCCCCTCAGCACGCTGAGGGACCTGATCAACGACCATCCCTACGCCACGTGGGAGCGACTCCCCGGCGGCATCATCCGCGGCTGCGACGTGCGTCTGCCCAACGGCGTGGTGCCCGGCATGGCCACGCTCACCCAGAAGGTGGGGAGCTGGTCAGCCGAGCTGAGCATCGGCCCGGTCCGCTACTACGGGCAGGGCGCTTCCCCGTCGGCGGCCTTCACCGAGGCGCTCGTGATGCGGGACCGCGCTCACCGTGAGCACCCCATCGGCTCGTCGGAGGTCGCGTGATCCCGGCGCCGCGTGAGGGCACCCAGCGCAGCTACCTGGTGGTCGTGTTCGGGCCCACCGCGCTGTGGGTCGTCCAGGTCCCGGAGAGCGGCGAGGGCTTGAAGGTCGGCGAGCGTATGCGGCACTCCAACAAGGACGACATCCTGGAGGAGGGCCGGGCCCGCGGTTTGGACAAGCCGACGACGCTCCACCTGGCGGCGCAGCAGTACCTCTCCGACCGGGGCGTCAACCCCGACTGGCTCGACGTCACCATCGAGGTCAGCCACGACGACAGCTTTGCCGCGATGCTGGCGGTGTGGCAGGCGGCCTTCCAGCTGGCACACGGGCACTCGCCGACCGTTGAAGTTGACGTCGTCCACCTGGCCGGTCCGGAGGTCGCGTGATCCCCGCCGCGCCCGGAGGCTTCCAAGCCCTCTACATCGTGGTGGTGTTCGGCCCCCGCGTGACCTTCGTGGTCCAGGTGACCGCGAACGGCGACCACGCGGATGTGGTGGCCGATGGACCGGTGGACGTGGAGGAGCTGCTGCGCATCGGTCGCGATGAGGGCCTCGACACGCGACGGACGTTGATCGCCGCCGCCCGCGAACTGCTCGAGGCGATCGGCCGCGGCGACGCGCCGCACGTGGGAAAGGTCGAGGGGCTGAACGCGCGGGCGCTCGACGCCGCGATCCGGTCCTCCTCCGACGAGCCACTCCCGTGCCTGCTCATGGCCTGCCAAACGGCGTACCAGCTCAAGTACGGCCGGATGCCGGCATTCCACGTCCACGCGGACGATGCGGCGTACGAGGTGGCGGTCGCATCGCGGGGCCCGGCGGCCGGCGGCCCGATGGGTGAGGCCTGAGATGAAGTGCGAGCTGCGCACCTGCGACGCCGGAGCCCAGGTGTGGGCGCATGTCGGAGGCCGGCCGATGCGCCTGTGCATCGACTGCCTCGCGGCCGCGACGAAGCGCGTGGTTGGCGTGGTCACCCACTGGGACGCGCCGCTTGACGAGCCCTGCCCGGAGCCGGAGATCATCGACGAGGAGCGCCGCCTGGCCCAGCTGGCGCAGGAGCTCGCCCACGGCCTTGCGCAGTCGGACCTGGGCGCGCGGGCCACGGAGGCCCAGGTGGCGGCCGCTGCGCCGCGGTACCTCGAGGCCGCAGCCAACGAGATCACCAAGAGTACCCACGTTCCCGCCCACCCCAAGCGCACCGCAGCGCGAGGGGGGCCACGGACGGGACCGGCAGCGACGCCGGGGTGTAGGTCGTCGGCGGTCCGCTCGCCGGCGACGCGGGCGCAGTCCCTCGCGGGGGATGCGGCCCAGGCAGCGCAGGGAGGGGCGGTCGCTCCTGCGTCGGCGCCGAGCTCGAGGGACGCCTCGAGCAGCTCCGCGGTGGATGGCACCACCCACGCCGGGGCGATCGACCCGGCCGTGGTGCCCGTGGACGTGGACGCGTCAGCGCCGGGGGCGGAGGCCGTAGTGGTCGCCGAAGCCCCCGGCGTCCACGACACCGACAGTCCGCCCCTCGAGGCGGACGTCGGGGCACCCCTCCCGCCTGAGCCGCCCCCAACCCCGGAGCCCGCCATGCCCACCGACCGAAGCACCCCCACCCTCCGCGAGGACGCGGATGCACACCCGGAGGCCTGCCGGATCCGCGGGTGCCCCAACGAACCGCGGAAACGGGGCCTGTGCGCAATCGACTACCAGCGCGGCTCACGGGCCGGCTGGCTGGCGGCCCTGGCGCTGCCGTCGACGAGGGAGCCGAAGCAGAAGGGCGTCGAGTCCGGTCCCGCCGTCGCGCCGCTCCAGGTCGCTGAGCGCGTGCTCTCGGCTCGGGAGGCCTTCGTGGAGCAGGAGCTGTCCGGGGTCGACGCCGCCCTCGGCCTCGACAAGGCCGGCTTGCCCCGCACAGAGGGCGACCGGGCCGAGGCGATCGACAAGCTCAAGCGCCAGGTGGAGATGCTCAACGCCGAGCTCGACGGGTTGCGGGCCTTCCGTCTCCGGACGATCACGGCGATCGGCGACCTGCAGGGCGAGCCAACGCAGGTCGTGGCCGAGGTCGTGCGCCACCACGCGATCCTGATCGATCGCGTCAGCGTGCTCCGGACTGGCATCCTGGACGCGCTTGGGACGAGGACCGAGGCCTACCACGATGATCAGGCGCTCCTCGAGCGGATGCGCGAATTGGCCGTCCTGGCCGCGGCCACGCGGTTCGCGCCGGACGCGCCCTCGACCCGGACGCTACGGCAGTCGCTCATGGCCGCCCTCGGCCTCGAGGACGAGAGCCAGGTCTCGGACGAGGACCTGATCGCCGCGGTCGTCCGTGCGCGGCGGGACCTCGACACGACGGCGGCGAGCTACCGCGAGCTCAGCCGCGCCTACGCCGACGTGCGGGGGATTCTCGCGGAGGCGGACCCGTCGATCGCCTACGTCGCGATGGACGACCTCGCGCAGCAGCTCGCCGATCGGCATCGCGCACTCCGGGAGGCCGCGGACGCCGCCGGAGCAGCGGTGGGCCCCACGCCGCTGGCGAGCTCCGCCCGGGCGGTCGACCTCGCGGCCCGGCTCGGCGCCCTCGAGGAGGGCCTCCGCGCCGCCTTCGGCTTCACCCTCGACGACGGCGTGACCGACATGGTGGGGCTGCTCCGGGACGCTCCGGAGCTCCGGGTGAGCGCCGCGTCCTACGGCCACGGGACGCTCCAGGTCGTGATCCACGGCGACCGGCCCTCTCCGCTCCCGATCGGCGGCCGAGTGCGCCTGGTCCCCGTGGCGGGCAGCCGATGAGCGCCCTCCGCGTCGGCCAGGTCGTGACCATCAGCGGCATCGCCCTGCGCGTCCTGGCGCTTCACGCCGACACCGTCCGCTGTCAGCTGGAGTGGCGCCCCTCGACAGGGACGCGCCACCTCCGCGACTGCACCGTCCCGCGGCCCGCCTACGAGCGCCTGGTCGCGGCGCACGCCCCAAGCCCCCGCCCGTTCGCCGTCCTCACCCCTCTGGAGAGCCCATGACCGCCACACCCCGCCCCGAAGCCGCCGACCTGGACGTCACCGAGATCGACGTCGGCGCGCTCGTCCTCGATCCCACCCTTCAGGCGCGCGTCCAGGTCGACGACGAGGTCGTCCGCGACTACGCGCAGCTCCTGATCGACGGCGTGGAGCTCCCGCCGATCGACGTCATCGCCGTGGACGAGGGCGGTCGCGATCCCGTGTTCCTTGTGACGGACGGGTTCCACCGGACCCTGGCCCACCGGAGCGCGCAGCTTCGCGTCGCCCGGTGTCGCGTCCGCCCCGGGAAGCGCCGGGACGCTCTCCTCGCGGCGCTCGCCGCCAACAGCGCCCACGGCCTCCACCGCACCGGCAAGGACAAGGCCCGCGCCGTGCGCCTTGCCCTCGAGGACGCCCAGCTCTGCAAGCTCAAGGGGGCCGACCTGGCCGAGCGGCTGTCGGTCAGCAAGAGCTTCGTGGACGGCCGGCGCCAGGCCTACGGCGTGAAGCCGGGCAAGGTGCTCGACCCGGACCACGCGGACCGCGTGGACGGGCTCATGTCCAAGGAGTGGAAGGCCATCGCCGCGCAGGTCCAGCGCCACGAGATGGAGGACTTCGAGAAGGTCCGGCTCGCGCCGACCCCGGCCAAGCTGATCGCCGCCGAGCCGCGGTGGACGGGGAGCGCGATGACCGCGGCGGTGAAGCTCCGCCGCGCCGAGCTCGCCATCGAGGAGTGGCCCTGGCATGACCAGGAGACGACCGCCGAGCGGCGCACCGAAATGGTGACGTGCGACACGGTCGACCACCTGCTCCAGATCGCGGCATGTGCCGCCACGCGGGAGGCCGGCAAGCTCGACGAGATCTACGCCGCGGTGACCGACGCCCGTCGCCTGGCGGGCAAGGCCACGATCCAGACCTGGGAGCTCAACCAGATCGAAGCCCGGATCCGCCATCGACCGGCCCTCGTCGCGCGCGTGAAGGAGCTCCGCTCCGCCGCGGCATCGGCCGCGCCACCGAAGACCCGGGGCGACTGGCGCGACGAGATCCGCGGAGCGGAGAGCGACGCAGCCCGGCAGGTGGAGCTGGTGACCACGGCGCCAGTGGACGTCTTCGAGTACTACTGCGTGCCGCCCTGGACGTTGAAGGGGCCGGCGGCGGAGGCCTTCGACGCTCGCTTCAAGCCCGCCGCGCCGGAGGCCTGCTCGATCCCGGGGTGCGCGACCGGGTGGATCCTTGCCGAGCCGCTCCCGAAGGCGTCCAACGTCCATGGCATCTGCGCGCGGTGTGGGCGCCGGTGGAAGACGTGGTCAGACGACGCGGTGGCCGTGCTGCGGAAGGCGCGGGAGCTGCTCCTCATGCCCGGCGTCGGCATCGACCTGTCGATCGACGGGACCGACATCACCCTCGACCGGCACGCGCTCGCGTACCTGGCCTCGGTGCAGGCCGCGGCCGGGCGCATGGGGGGCGTGCGCGACGAGATCGTGGCGGAGCTGCACCGGCGCGTGGGCGCGGACCCGGTCCTGACGTGGCTCCACGCCTCGGCGCCGGAGTCGGTGTACGTCGGGCTCGATGAGGAGGGCGGGGAGGGTGAGGACGATGAGTAGCGTCCGGCCCGACTGGTCGACGCTCCCCCTCCACCTTGTGTGGAGCCGAGAGCAGGCCGGGCTGTCGCGCGGGCAGATGGCGACGACGGCGGCTGACAATTCAACCCGCAGGGGGCCGGTCCGTCCCCATCAGGAGATCCAATGCAATTCGTTCTCGTCTGTACCCAGCACCGCGGTGTGTTCGCCGGCCACGCCAGCCCCGAGGATCTGGCCGAGCAGTCCAGCACCCGGCGCCTGAAGCTCGCCGGCGCCAAGATGGCGATCCGGTTCGGGACGACGCGCGGCGTCGCCGAGCTCGCGGCGACGGGGCCCACCGAAGCCACCAAGGTCGGGGCGCCCGCCGACGTGGAGCTGCACAACGTGACCGCAGTGTTCAAGTGCAGCGAGGCCGCAGCCGCAGCCTGGAGCCTCCGGTGATCTGGCTCCCGCTCAGCGGAGTCGCGGAGCCGTGGATGCTCCGCGACGGCTACGGCTACGGCTACGGCGACGGCGACGGCTACGGCGACGGCTACGG
>CAZWRK010000163.1:0-8004 GCA_964635875.1 uncultured Aquaspirillum sp. | reverse complement strand
AATCGCTTCGATTGTTTGCGGCATCACACCATCATCGGCGGCGACAACCAGAACCACGATATCGGTCGCTTTTGCACCACGGGCATGCATCGCGGTAAAGGCTTCGTGACCTGGGGTATCTAAGAAAGTGACCATACCACGGGGCGTCTCGACGTGATAAGCACCGATATGCTGGGTAATCCCACCTGCCTCACCAGAAGCCACTTTAGTGCGACGAATATAATCCAGAAGCGAGGTTTTACCGTGATCGACGTGACCCATAACAGTCACGACTGGCGCACGAGGTTCCAAGACAGCTGCGTGCTCACTACCCTCTTCAACGCCTTCCAGATAAGACTCTGGATCATCAAGCTTCGCGGGCTTAGCAATATGCCCCATTTCCTCGACCAGAATCATGGCTGTTTCTTGGTCAAGAACTTGGTTAATCGTCACCATCATGCCCATTTTCATCAGCACTTTAATGACTTCAGCAGCCTTCACCGACATCCGGTGGGCCAGGTCGGCCACCGTAATGGTTTCTGGAACCAACACTTCACGCGACACTGGCTCGGTCGGCGCTTGGAATGCGTGCTGATTGTTGTTCTGCTTAGAATGACGACCGCCAGATTTCTTGCTCTTCCAATCGGAGTTCGCACCATCAGCACCACGCGTACGCAGGCCTTTTTTACGACCGCTATTATTGCCAGCGCCTTCATTCGCATTCGCAGAAGGTCGATTCGATGCACCTTTTTTGCCTTTTTTCGCATCGCCACCTTTATCTGCAGCGGGACGAGCATTTGCGTCTGCGGGCGCGGCTGCTTGTGGTGCAGCAGCATTGCTGCCATGCGAAGAGGCGGCAGCACGGGCCGCAGGCGTCCGTGCAGGCGTCCCCGGTTTCGGTGCAGTAATCGTTTTTGAGGCTGCTGGTTGCGCAGCAGCAACCGGCGCAGCAGGCGCCTCTACTTTTTTAGCAGGCGGTGCAGCAGGTTTTGCAGCACTTTCTTGCGCAGCCACTCGGGCAGCTTGACGGCGTGCTTCACGCTCTTGACGCTCGCGAACCATCGCTTCTTGGCGGGAACGCAATTCGGCCGTTCTGCGTTCTTCAGCTTCACGAGAAGCAATTTCTGCTGCACTTAAAATAGAAACAGGAGCTTTGGGTGCCACTGGGACAGCAGGCTTGGCAACTTGTTTTTCTGCAACAGGCTTTTTGACTTTCTCAGACGGCACTTCCACAGCTTTCTTTTCAACCACAGGGATGGGCTCCGGCTCAGGTTCGGTAATGTTGACGGCGACTTCGACTGCAACCACTTCAGCAGGCGGAACCGCTATAGGTTCGGGGGATTTCTCAATTTTTTCTTTAGCCACGCGGTCCGCTGTAGCCGACGTGGGTTCTACTGCAGCAACAGGCGTAGGCGCTTGAGGCACAACCTCTTCCGGTACTTTCACCGCATCCGATGAAACAACCTTGGCAGCCACATCAGCGGCAGCTACCGCCTCGGCAGGCCGAGCAACAACGCGTTTTTTCCGGACTTCGACCTGAATTGAGCGGGTTTTTCCGGTGCTATCTGAGCGACGAATCTCAGAAGTTTCTTTACATTTAATTGTAATTTTTTCTGCATCACTGGCGCGGCCATGAGCCGATTCCAGATAACCCAACAAGCGGGTTTTATCATCTTTCGTCAAGATATCTTTTGCCGAGCTTTTATTAACACCTGCTTTATGCAGTTGCTCAAGCAACTGCTCGGGTTGCATTTTCAGCTCAGCTGCAAACTGTCCTACATTGGTTTCAAGCATGAATTCTCCTGTCCTAATACGTGTCCGTTTGCGTTACTCCAGCATCACCATGTCAGCTTGATTGCTTGAACCAATGCTCACGAGCTTTAAGGATTAACGCATGAGCAACTTCACTACTGACGCCGGTCATCTCGACCAAATCATCAACGGAAAGATCGGCCAGCTCATCACGGGTTTTGACATCGTTTTCGGCAAGTATGCGGAGAGTTTCGGCGTCCAATCCTGCGAGATCTTTTAGATCAGCAGAGACGGTTTCAACTTGCTCTTCAGACACAATAGCCTGTGTTAAAAGGGCATTGCGAGCGCGATTTCTCAATTCGTTGACGGTATTTTCATCCAGAGATGGAATCTCCAGCATTTCAGACAACGGAACATAAGCGACTTCTTCAAGCGTTGAAAAGCCTTCGCCGACCAAAATAGAGGCGACCTCTTCGTCAACGTCCAGCGCACGGATAAACAGATCACGCAATGCTGCATCTTCTGCTTCGTGCTTTTTCTCTGCTTCGGAGGAAGTCATGATATTCAATGACCAGCCAGTCAGTTCAGAGGCTAGACGAACATTCTGCCCACCACGACCAATAGCTAAAGCTTGTTGATCTTCTTCAACCACAACATCCATGCTGTGTTTTTCTTCATCCACCATAATCCGGCTGACTTCAGCCGGAGACAAGGCATTGATGACGAACTGCGCAGAATCTGCAGCCCACAGCACAATATCAACGCGCTCACCCGCCAATTCGGTCGTCACAGCTTGAACGCGGGAACCGCGCATGCCAATACAACTGCCTTGAGGGTCGATACGCGGATCATTTGCTTTTACAGCAATTTTTGCACGACTGCCGGGATCACGCGCACAACCACGGATCTCAAGCAGACCTTCTTCGATTTCTGGCACTTCCAGCTCAAATAGCTTCACCACCAAATCAGGCGTGGTGCGCGACAAAATGAGCTGGGGGCCACGCCCTGCACGGTCTGCACGCAACAAATACGCACGAACACGATCACCAACACGCAAATTTTCACGGGGGATCATTTGATCACGAGGCAAGACAGCCTCTAGCTTGCCACACTCAACGATGGCATTCCCGCGCTCAATACGCTTGATGCTGCCATTAATGAGGTATTCACGGCGATCCAAAAAGTCATTCAGAATTTGCTCACGCTCCGCATCGCGGATGCGCTGCAAAATCACTTGCTTAGCTGTTTGTGCACCGATGCGACCGAACTCAATCGCAGCCACCGGCTCTTCTTTGACAGAACCGACAATGCGATCAACCCCGTGCTCTTCAGCATCAGAAACCGCAATTTCACGACTCGGAAACTCATGATCGTTGTCTTCGACAACCGTCCAGCGACGGAAGGTGTGGTATGCCCCAGTATTGCGATCAATTTCAACTCGAATATCGATATCGTCTTCGTTCAGCTTTTTCTTGGTGGCGGATGCTAGAGCCACTTCGAGCGCACCAAATACGATGTCTCGAGTTACATTTTTTTCACGTGCCAGCGCATCCACTAGCAACAAAATTTCGCGATTCATGTTTCCTCCGAATACGTGTGTCTGCCCAGCCCTTGCTCGGACAACAGGTCAAAACTCCGGCTCAAGCCGTGTGCGATCAATTGAAGAAAGGGGGATCGCCCATTCGCGCCCCTCAATTTCGATCCGTACAGCATCTTCTTCGAGGCCCAATAGGCGGCCAACAAAATGCTTACGTCCATCAATCGATACACGTGTCTTGATCTTGACAAGGGATCCAACAAAGCGGATGAAATCCGCCTCTTTTCTAAGCGGACGATCCAGACCGGGGGATGACACTTCCAGACGTTCGTAATCGACATTTTCTACCATAAAAAGATGCGTCAGGTGATTGCTTACCCGTACACAGTCTTCAACAGTAATCCCCTCCGGCTTGTCGATAAAAAGCCGCATACCGCCACCTCGAGTTAATTCAAGGTCTACAAACTCATAACCCAAGCCTGGCAGGGTATTTTCCAGAATCGAACGAACGTCCATTATTTTTGTTCCGCAAATAAAAAATGGGCGCAATGCCCATCGGTAAATCATCTTGATCTTAACAGCTTTTACAACAAAGTGAAATAGCCGTCAAACGCTTATGCTGCAGTCGCAGCATGCAAAGTGCTTTCTCTTCAAAAGCAATTCCGTTACAGTGCAAATTAATTCAAACGATCGTTCGGATTAAGCGCGGACCGACAGTCTAATTACACTACACTCAAAATACCTTCTTTAATATGTCTAGCAATCGTGCGCTGCCCCGATCGCTTTTAAGGTCACACCCAACAAAGATGACCACAACCCTACACGAAGGAGAAAATTCACATGGAAAAAATTTGGCTTAAAAATTACCAACAGGGCGTCTCACCCACAATCGATATCAATAGCTTTCAATCTATTCCAGAAGTCTTTAACCATGCGGTCAAAAAATTTAAAGACCGACCGGCCATGGCCAACATGGACAAAGTGCTGAGCTACGGTGAACTTGACATCCTAACCATCCAGTTTGCGGCCTACCTCCAAAACGAGCTCAAACTCCAACGCGGCACTCGCATCGCCATCATGATGCCGAACTTACTACAATATCCCGTTTGCGTATTCGGCGCACTTCGCGCAGGGATGACCGTTGTTAACGTCAACCCGCTCTACACCCCGCGCGAACTTGAACACCAGCTCAAAGATTCTGGTGCAGAAGTCATCGTCATTTTGGAGAATTTTGCCAAAACACTCCAAAGCGTCATCAAAAGAACCACGGTCAAGCATGTCGTAGTGACATCTATCGGCGATTTGCTCGGCTTCCCGAAACGGCTGATCGTGAATGCCGTTGTTAAATACGTGAAAAAGATGGTTCCAAAATGGGACCTCACCCACACTCGCTTTAACGACGCACTCAAACGAGGCAAAACGCAGACCTTCCAGCCTGTCGCCCTACAGCACGATGACATTGCCTTTTTGCAGTACACCGGCGGCACTACCGGCGTCTCTAAAGGCGCAATGCTGACGCACAAAAACATTATCGCCAATATGCTGCAAGCGGGTGAATGGCTAAAGCACTTTGTCCATGAAGGCGAAGAAGTGATTGTGACCGCACTACCGCTGTATCACATTTTCTCTCTCACCGCGAACCTCATGATTTTCACGGAAGTCGGCGCACTCAATGTGCTGATTACCAACCCCCGAGACATCGGCGGGTTTATTCAAGAAATCAAAAAATACCCCGTAACGGCCATTACCGGCGTCAATACACTCTTTAACGCACTACTGAACCATCCTGACTTTGCAAGCATCGACTTTTCAACATGGCGCATTGCCTTGGGCGGCGGCATGGCGGTACAGAAAGCGGTCGCTGACAAATGGCGAAAAGTCACCGGCACAGGCCTCATCGAAGCCTATGGACTAACCGAAACCTCGCCAGCGGCCTGCATTAACCCGCTCAACATCACCGATTACAACGGCACAATTGGCGTTCCCATCCCTTCTACAGACATTCAAATCCGAAACACGGAAGGACAAGAAGTACCCGTGGGCACAGAAGGAGAACTCTATATTCAAGGCCCACAGGTCATGAAAGGCTATTGGAATCGCCCCGAAGAAACCCAAAAGGTTCTAGGCAAAGATGGCTTCCTTGCAACTGGCGACATGGCTGTTATTACTGAGGCGGGCTTTGTCAAACTGGTTGACCGCAAAAAAGACATGATTTTGGTGTCGGGCTTTAATGTTTACCCGAACGAAATCGAAGATGTCGTAGCTGCGCATCCAAAAGTACTTGAGGTTGCGTGCATTGGCATCCCAGATGAAAAATCGGGAGAGGTCGTAAAAATTTACGTTGCAAAGAAAGACGCCTCTTTAACAGAGAAAGAATTGATTCAATACTGCAAAGAGAATTTAACCGGCTACAAAGTGCCACGAGAAGTTGAATTTCGATCCGAGCTGCCCAAAACAAATGTCGGAAAAATTCTGCGTAGAGCTTTGCGTGACGAAAGTCTAGCCCAGCAAGCCAAACCCCACTAAAACCACAAAATAAGGATGGAATTGACATAAAAGTCACTTCCATCCAAAGCCATTAAAAATAAAATGCCACTCATTAAGCAAAACAATAAAAAACAATAGCGCTTACTGAAAAAATATCGTAATATTGCGCTCTTGTAGTTGCAGTGCAGTAGTTGACCACCTCCGCCGTATTCTTCGGCAGGTTTGTTCACGGGACTGTATTCGCAGCCCCATCGTCCCCGACCTTTTCTTTGCACCGCGGCTGCATGACTTTCTGCCGATTTGGTGACAACGTTTCCGGTTGGCGCCGGTGCCTTGTGTTTCGCAAGCCTTACCCTTAAGGCGCTGACGAACACTGATCGGCCCTCACCCCAACGCTAGGGCCAGCCACCTCACCAAATCTAAATGCGCCCCACGCCATTGCGTCAGGGCCATGCAGAAGGAATAATTATGCAATTTTCTGATCTCGGTCTACCCCAAACACTGATTACCGCACTCGAAGCTGAAGGCTACACCACCCCAACACCCGTACAAGTTCAAGCGATTCCGCGCGCGATTGCCGGTGTTGACTTGCTGGTGTCTTCGCACACAGGTAGCGGTAAAACAGCAGCCTTCTTGCTGCCGACATTGACTCGCATCTCCAACAGTACCCAACAAAACGAACGCCGCGCACAAGGTGCAGCTCCGCGCGTTTTGGTTCTGGCTCCGACTCGCGAACTGGCTCAACAAGTCCAAAAAGCGGCTGAAACCTACGGCCGTCGCGTTCGTGGTTTCCGCGTTGCTGCATTGGTCGGTGGTACTTCATTTGGTTTGCAAGTTCGCCGCTTGCAACAAGGTGTTGACCTGATCGTTGCCACACCGGGCCGCCTGATGGATCACATGGAGCGTGGCCGTGTCGACCTGAGCCAACTTGAAGTCCTGATTCTTGATGAAGCTGACCGCATGCTCGACATGGGCTTCATTGATGACATCCGCGCCATTGTTAGCCGCACCCCAGAAAGCCGCCAAACACTGCTGTACTCAGCGACACTCGACGGCGTTGTCGGTGCTTTAGCACTACAACTGACCCGCAATCCTGAGCGCGTCGAAATCGCAGCCGTACCGAGCCACGAATCGAAAATCGAAGAACGCCTTCACTTTGCAGATGATTTGGGCCATAAGACCCGCCTGCTGGATGCAGTTCTCAAAGAAGCAGACGAAGGCCAAGCTGTTGTCTTCACCGCAACCAAACTCTCGGCAGAAAGCCTGTCTGATGAGCTACGTGAAAAAGGTTACAGTGCGGAAGCCCTACACGGCGATATGCACCAAAACCAACGTAACCGCACACTGAAACGCCTCCGTGACGGCCATACCCGCATTCTGGTTGCAACTGACGTTGCTGCTCGTGGCATCGACGTTGCAGGCATCAGCCACGTTGTAAACTTTGACTTGCCACGTCAAGCTGAAGATTACGTTCACCGCATTGGCCGTACTGGTCGTGCTGGTCGCTCGGGCGTCGCAGTCAGCTTGGCAGGCCATCGTGACAAACGCTTGGTTCAAGCGATCGAACGCTACACCGGCAAGCGCATCGCCGTTTCACAAATCGCAGGCCTTGAGCCGACAGCCCGTCCTGAGCGTGGCTTTGGTGGCAAATCCGGTGGCCGTGGTGGCAAACCGTTTGGCGACCGCGGCGGCTTCGGCGATCGCAAGCCGTACGGCGACCGCGGTGGCTTCGGCGGTGGCAATCGTGGCGGCTCTTCATTCGGCGGCCAACGCGAAGGTCGCAGCGGTGGCTTCGGTGGCGGTGCAGCAGCCCCCCGTGGCGATAGCTTCGGCAACCGCGAGCCAAACGGCAACCGTGAACGCACCAGCCAAGACGCACAACCGCGTGGCTTCGGTCATCAAGGCGCAGGTTTTGGCCAAGACCGCCAAGGCGACAACCGTGGCCGTTCATCTTTCGGCGACCGCAAGCCCTTCGGTGATCGCGCTCAAGGCCATGGCTTTGGTGGCGGCGACCGCAAGCCTTACGGCGACCGTAGCGCGTCTGCACCCCGCAGCGGCGAACGCAGCCACAGCGGTGAGCGTCGTCAACACTTCGGCCGCCCTCCGCGTGACTTCTAATCTAGATTAGACATTCTGCGCACACCGCCAGAATCACACACACAAAAGCCCCCAAAAAATTGGGGGCTTTTGCTTTGGCGCAGCACAAAATGCACTCACACGCCCCTTAAAACCTGCTTGCGCCAGATAGT
>CAZWRK010000162.1:0-8042 GCA_964635875.1 uncultured Aquaspirillum sp. | reverse complement strand
CGGTCGGATTGTCGTAGACACCGGCGTTGCTGCCGACTTCTTCGCGAATATCGTTCCATTCTGAACACGACACCTGACAGGCTTTGCAGCCGATACAGGTGGTGACGTCGATCAGTTTGGCAATTTCGATCGGTTGGCGCTCGCCCGGCGGCGGGGTCGGGCTGGCCGAGCGCTGCTTAATGTCTAATGATTGCAGAGCCATGTCTTCTCCTTATGCCTTCTCGATATTGACTAGGAAGGCTTTATATTCTGGACACTGGGTATTGCTGTCGCCCACTGACGGGGTCAGCGTATTCGCGAGGTAGCCTTTTTTCGCCACCGATTCCCAGCCCCAATGAATCGGGATGCCGATGTGATGCACGGTTTGTTTGTTGACGGTCATCGGCTTGATCCGTTTGGTGACCACCGCTTTGAGCACGATGCTGCCGCGCTTGGAGCTGACCCGCACCATGTCGCCGATCTTGATGCCTTTTTCCTTCGCCAGCACTTCGCCAATTTCGACAAACTGCTCTGGTTGGGCGATGGCATTCAGGCGGACATTTTTGGTCCACATTTGGAAATGTTCGGTGAGGCGATAGGTGGTGCCGACATACGGGAATTCTTTGGCTTCACCTAAGCGTTCACGTTCGCCTTTGAACAGGCGCACCGTCGGGCTGTGAATCACTTTCGGGTGCAACGGGTTGACACCAATCGGGCTTTCCATCGGTTCGTAATGTTCTGGCAGGGGGCCATCGACCAATTTATCGACCGAGAACAGGCGTGATTGGCCTTCGGCGGTCATGATGAACGGCGACATGGCGCTGTTTGGCGGCTCGTCGGCTTTGTAATCGGGGATATCGACACCAGCCCATTTTTCGCCATTCCAGCCGATGATTTTCCGTTTCGGGTCCCACGGCTTGCCGGATGGGTCGCAGGAGGCGCGGTTGTAAAGCACGCGGCGGTTCGCAGGCCAAGAGAACGCCCAGCCCGGCGTACAGCCCAAGCCGGTGTCGGTGTTGTCGCGGCGCGCCATCATATTGCCTGCTTGCGTCCAACTGCCGGTGTAAATCCAGCAGGCGCAGCTGGTGCTGCCGTCATCGCGCAGATGCGCAAAGCTTGAAAGCAACTCGCCTTTTTTCGCCAGCGTTTTGGTCGGGTCTTTCGGGTCGGTCACATCCGCGAGGGCGCTGCCGTTCATTTCCTTCGCCAATTCTTCGGCGGTCGGGTTGTACGGGTTCTTGTACGGCCATGCCAAATTCAAAATCGGCTCGGCGACTTTGCCGCCTTCTTTGGTGTACAAATCGCGCAAGGCTAAGAACAGCTCGGCGAGAATTTCTACGTCGGGTTTGGCTTCTGCGGGCGGTTCTGCGCCTTTGTAATGCCACTGCATCCAACGACCCGAGTTGACAGTCGAGCCATCTTCTTCGGCAAAGACAGTCGAAGGCAGGCGGAAGACTTCGGTTTGAATCTTGGCGCTATCCACATCGTGGAAGACACCTTGGTTTTGCCAGAAGCTTGCGGTTTCGGTTTTGAGCGGGTCGATCACGACCATATATTTCAGCTTCGACAGGGCTTCGACTACGCGTTTCGAGTCGGGGAATGCGCCCATCGCGTTAAAGCCTTGTACGATCAGGCCATTCATTTTGCCTTGGAACATCAGCTCGGTGAGGTGCAAGGTGTCGTAGACCTTGTCCCATTTCGGCAGCCAATCAAAGCCCCAATTGTTCTCGGCGGTGGCTTTGTCACCCCAGAACCATTTGAGCTGGCTCACAAAGAATTTTGAGGTGTTGCCCCAGTAGTTCATCTGCCCTTCACGCAGTGGTTTCGGCGTGACTTTGGCGAGATAGTCGGCAAAAGTCGGGTGATTTTTTTCGTTGGGCAGTGGCATGTAGCCGGGTAGATTGGTCGAGAGCAAGCCCAAATCGGTGATGCCTTGCACGTTTGCATGGCCGCGCAGTGCATTGATACCACCACCGGCCATACCGATATTGCCGAGCAATAGCTGAATGATCGCCATGGTGCGGATGTTTTGGGTGCCGACGGTGTGTTCGGTCCAGCCTAGCGCATACAGCACGGTCGCGACTTTGTCGGGCACCGAAGTCGCGCCCAATAGTTCACAGACTTTCAGGAAGGCTTCTTTCGGACTGCCGGTCAGGTTGGCAACCACGTCTGGCGTGTAGCGGGCGTAATGCGTTTTGAGCAGATTCCATACGCAGCGCGGATGCTGCAAGGTCGGGTCGGTTTTGACCATCCCTTTTTCGTCGAATTCGTAGTTCCAGCTGCTGCGGTCGTATTTATTCGTTTCGCTGTCAAAACCACTAAACAGACCGTCTTCGAAGTGGAAACCTTCGCTGATGATCGAGCTGGCGTTGGTATAGGCTTTGACGTATTCCCATTGAATTTTGTCGTGATTGATCAACCAGTTAATCACGCCGCCCAAGAAGACGATATCGGTGCCGGAGCGAATCGGCACATACAAATCCGAGACCGACGCGGTACGGTTAAAGCGCGGATCGACCACCACCAGCTTCGCGCCACGTTGTTTCATCGCCTCGATGACCCAGCGGAAACCGACTGGATGTGCTTCAGCGGCATTGCCGCCCATCACCAACACTAAATCGGCGTTTTTGATATCGACCCAGTTGTTGGTCATCGCGCCACGGCCAAACGAAGGCGCGAGCGCCGCGACGGTTGGCGAATGGCAAATGCGGGCTTGGGTATCGGTCGCGAGCACGCCCAGCGAACGAATCACTTTTTGGGTCAGGATACCGGTTTCGTTGGACGCGGCGGAACAGGTCAATACGCCGGTACTGAGCCAGCGGTTGACGGGGACGCCCTCGGCATTTTTCTCGAGAATATTGGCATCGCGGTCGGTTTTAACGTGCTTGGCGATGCGCGTAATCGCTTCATGCCAGCTGATCCGTTTCCATTCTTTGCTGCCCGGTTCACGGACTTCGGGGAATTGCACGCGGTTGGGGCTATGGATGAAATCCAACAAGCCGGAGCCTTTCGGGCACAATGCGCCTCGGCTGACCGGATGATCGGGATCGCCTTCGATATGGATGATTTCAGCGTGGGCATTTTTTGCGCCGTCGCCGATGCTGTACATGATCAAGCCACAGCCCACCGAACAATAGGTACAGATATTGCGCGTTTGCTTGGTGCCGATGAGTTTAAATTGCCGAACTTCTGCCAAGGCGGTGCCGGGCGAAAAGCCCATGGCGACCAGACTGGACGCGCCAAGCTGGGCGGCACCCAGCTTGAAAAACTGCCGCCGGTTCACTTCCATATTGATTCTCCTCTGTGTCTCATCCGTTTGACGCATCGTAAGACGCGCAATACCCTTGCATAGCATTTGCTATGCCTAGGGCGATAAGATTTTGTGTGCTAGTAAAATCAAAGGCTTAGCGGTGATTGTCGCCAGTTTGGCCGGATTGAAACGGACAAATAGTCGCAACGCTATCAGGGTTATTGGGTCAATTTGTCCATGAAGGGAATAGGGCTTTGTCGCAGGAACACATACAAACCGAAGAGGCCAACGCCAAAATTTGGGCCGGATATAGCGTCTTGGTGGTCGATGATGAACCGGGGATGGTCAATTTTATTAAGCGTGCGATGGACAGTCGTTGCGGCTTGGTGGTGACGGCGGGCAGCGTCGAAGAGGCCGAGCCTTTATTGGCCCAGCAGCGTTTTGATTTGATCGTGTTGGATATTTCGCTGCCCGGTATGAGCGGGGTGAATTGGTTGAAAGTGCTGCGTGAGCGCGGGGTGAACAGCGAGGTGATGCTGATGACCGCGTTTGCCGATGTCGAAACCGCGATTGATGCCTTGCGGGCGGGTGCGTCGGATTTTTTGCTGAAGCCGTTTTCGCTGGCGCAGTTGATCAACGCTGCAAAACGCGCTTTTGAGCGTGCGCGGCTGGAGGCGGAAAACTGGGTGTTGCGCCGTGAATTGGCCTCGCGCGCGAGCCGGAGCCGCTTGGGCGACAACGGTCTGATCGGCCAATCCGACAGCATTGCGCAGCTGCGGCAGTTGTTGCAGCGATTTGCGCCGATGCCGTCAACAGTGTTGATTCAGGGCGAGTCCGGCACCGGCAAAGAGGTGGTGGCGCGAGCGCTGCATCAGCTTAGCCCGCGTGCGCAGGCCAGTTTTGTGCCGGTCAACTGTGCGGCAATTGCGCAAGAGTTGATCGAAAGCGAGCTATTTGGGCATGTCAAAGGCGCGTATACCGGTGCGGTCGGCAGTCGCGATGGGCTGTTTTACTACGCGCGCGGCGGCACGTTGTTTTTGGATGAGATCGGCGAATTGCCCTTGCCGATTCAAGCGAAATTATTGCGCGTCCTTGAGGAGCGGCGCATTCGGCCGGTTGGTTCCGAACAGGAAATTAAGGTCGATGTGCGGGTGATTGCTGCGACCAATAAACGCTTGGCGCAAGAAGTCGAAGCGGGTCGGTTCCGCGCCGATTTGTATTACCGGCTGCAAGTCTTAGAGCTATCGTTGCCGCCGCTGCGGGAGCGCACCGAAGATTTGCCCGCCTTGATTCAGCATTTTATGGATTTACTCGGCCCGTCGTTGGGCGTGGCCGCACTTGAGGTCGAGCCGGCGGTGCTGGCGGCGATGATGGCCTATGACTGGCCGGGCAATGTCCGCGAGTTAAAAAACCTGATTGAGCGCTCTTTGATCATGGGCTACGTGCCGCAGGATCTGCCTTGCACACGGGTTTTGCGTTCAGCTTCGGCCGTTGATATGGCGGTGGATCAGAGCGCCTGCACATTAGAAGAAGTCGAAATCTGCCATCTGCGCGCGGTGTTGGCGGCTTGTGACGGCAATAAATCTGAAGCGGCTCGCCGTCTGGGCATTTCACGAAAAACACTGGAGCGAAAATGTTTGGCGTGGGGCGAATGAGTCGGCGTTGGCAGGGTCTGATTTCGCCGCTGACGCGCTCGATTCGCAATCGCTTTGTGGCTTTGGCTGTGCTGCCGCTGGTGGTGGGCTTTCCGGTGTTACTGTTATTGCTGGCGGGCTGGGGCGGCGCGACGTTTCATGAGCTGCTGGTGTTTAAGGTGCGCAGTGATTTGGCAGTGGCCGAAACCTATTTTGGTCGTGTCAAAGCCGAAATCGGTCGCAGTGTCGATGCGGTCGCCACGTCAGAGGCCTTGGTGAGCGCCCAGCGTCAAGGCGGGGGGCGCGCATTGGAGGTATTGCTGGCGGAGCGGGCGCAAAGTATGGGCTTGGATTACCTGTTGCTGGTCGATGTACACGGCAAGGTTTTGGCCAGCTCGTTGTTGCACTCTTCGTCTACGCCTTATCCCAAGTTGTCGTTGATCACGCAAGCGCTTCAAGGGCAAGGGCGGGCGGTGCTCGACAGTTTATCGCCACAAGAATTGCAGCAGTTGTCACCCGCCTTGCGTGAACAAGCGCGGATCCCTTTGAGGTCGATTTTGCCCACGACATCTCCGCGCGACGCTGTGAGCGAGCATGGGTTGGTGCTGCATGCGGCTTATGCGATCCCGGCGCAGCAACAGGTCTTAGTCGGCGGGATGTTGTTGAATCGCAATATTGGTTTTGTCGATCGGATTCAGCACTTGGTGTACCCGCCGGATGCTTTGCCGAATCGCTCGCAGGGCGCGACCACCTTGTTTTTAGGCGATGTGCGGATTGCTACTACGCTGTCTTTGCCAAAGGGTGGGCGAGCGATTGGCACGCGGGCTTCGGCGGAGGTGGCTGAGAAGGTGCTGGCGCGAGGTGAAGACTGGCTCGATCGGGCGCAGGTGTTGGCGGATTGGTATGTGTCGGGCTATCAGCCGTTATTGGACAGCACCGGTCAGCGGGTCGGGATGCTCTATGTCGGTTTCCCAGAACAGCCTTTTCAGTGGGCGAAGTGGCTGGCGCTGGCGGTATTGTTGGCGCTGTTTGCGATTGCGATGGCCGCTGCGGCGTGGGTGAGCTGGCAGGTGGTGCAGTCGGTGGTGCAACCCTTGGAACGCTTACGCCGTACTATGCAGCAAGTCGCCGCAGGCGATTTGGGCGCGCGGGTGGGCGCGTTGCCGTACCCCGATGAATTGGCGATGTTGGCATGGCATTTTGATGATTTGCTGGCGCGGATTCAAACCCAAAATGACGCACTGACCCGCTGGGCGAGCGCCTTGGATGACAAAGTGGCCGAGCGTACCCGTGAATTGGCGGCGGCGAATCACACCTTGATGACCGCGCAGCAGCGGCTGTTTAAATCGGAAAAACTGGCGGCAATCGGCCAGTTGGCGGCAGGCATTGCGCACGAGGTGAATAATCCGGTGGCGGTGATTCAGGGTAATCTCGATTTGATGCAAGAGCTGCTCGGTGAGGCGGGTTCGCCGGTCGAGCCGGAATTCCGTCTATTGCGTGAGCAAGTGCAGCGAATTCGCTTGATCGTCGCCAAATTGTTGCAATACGCCAAGCCGAGCGAGTATTCCGGCTATCTACAGCAGGTGCGGCCGCAGGAGGTGTTTCAAGATAGTTTGCTGTTGGTGCAGCACCAATTTAATCGCGCCAATATTGCGGTCAGTAGCGAAATGCACGCTAAAGGCAGTCTGTTGGTGAACCGCTATGAGTTGCTGCAGGTGCTGATTAATTTGATGGTGAATGCGCTGCAGGCGATGCCCGATGGTGGGATGTTGACCTTAAAAAGCGTGGACAGTGTCGAGCAGGGCGTTCAAGGGGTGCGGTTGTCGGTGTGCGATAGTGGTCGTGGGATTGCTGATGAGGATTTGCTCAAAGTATTTGATCCGTTTTTTACCAGCAAGCACGATGGAACGGGCTTGGGGCTGTGGGTGTGTTTGGGTTTGGTTGAGCGCTATGGCGGCCATATCGCCGCGACCAATCAACCCGAAGGCGGCGCATGTTTTTGTGTGTGGCTGCCGTGTGAACCGGAGTTGAATGAGGGCGCGGTCAGCCCGAATGAGTCGTTAATGAAACGTTAGGACCCAAAATGTTGAAACTTCCTCCCGCCCCGCGATCCATCCAAAAAGGCGTGCCGTTAACATCGGTCTTGGATGTCGAGGCGGTGTCGTGTTTGGCGAGCAATATCGCCGAGGTCTACCCCGCGTTTGATCATCAACGCTTTGTGAACATGGCGTTGGCAGAGCTGGCACCGCTGGGCATCATGGATCGTGGGCGGGCGATTGCGGCGGCTTTGCGTGCGTGTCTGCCGACGCCGTATTCCCGCGCGATTGAGATTCTACTGGCTTCGCTGACGCCGCCGATGTCGCGAACCGATGAGCTGGGCTTGGCGGTGTTTTTCTATCTACCGCATGTATTTTTTGTCGCCCAATACGGTATTGATCCGGCGCATAACGCCGGTGAAGATCCGTTTCCTGTGTCGATGCAGGCGCAATATGAACTGACGAAGCGCTTTAGCGCGGAGTTTTCCATCCGTCACTTTTTGCTGCAAGACACCGAGCGCACTTTGTCGTACTTGAATCAGTGGGTATTTGACCCCGACCCACACGTTCGGCGGCTATGCTCAGAAGGGACGCGGCCGCGCTTGCCGTGGGCGATGCGTCTTCCCAATTTGATTCAAGACCCGACGCCGGTTTTGCCAATTTTGGAGGCGCTCAAAGATGACCCCGATCGCTATGTGGTGCGCAGCGTCGCGAATCATTTGGGCGATATTGCCAAAGATCATTTGGCGTTGGTGTTGGCGACGGGGTGGCGCTGGTTGGATGAGGGCGCATCGAATGAAACACGTTGGCTGATTCGTCATGCGGTGCGCCATCCCGCGAAAAAAGGTGTGCCGGAGGCTTTGCAGCTTCGAGCGGCTGCGAAGGCGGTCAAAATGTTGTGAATCGGCGTGGTGCATTGCACGATACCTAGACTTCAACCTTGGAAGGGGATGACGATGCATATTTTTATCACAGGCATTTCGGGTTTGATCGGTCGCGAACTAGCGCGGTTCTGGGTGGCGCAGGGGCATCAAGTGTCGGGGTTGTCGCGGCAGCCGGAGCGGGCGCGTCAAGCTTTGCCTGAGGGCGTGCGGTTGGTGTCTTCGCTGGCGCAGGCGCATGATCTGCTGCCCGATGCGGTGG
>CAZWRK010000161.1:0-8054 GCA_964635875.1 uncultured Aquaspirillum sp. | reverse complement strand
GGTAATTCGCGCCCCGCTTTGTCGCTAGTCACGAAGTATTGCTAAGGGGGTTATGTGATTGATTTGAATGAAGTATTTACGCAGAAACAATTCGGTGAAATGGTCGGAATAAGTCAGCCAGCCGTTTCCGATTTGATGTCGCGTGGGGTACTTCAAGGTAGCGGGACTGGCCGTGAATGGCTCATTTCGTACTGTTCTCACCTTCGTGAGCAGGCTGCCGGTCGTGCTGCTGCCGGCGACCTCGATCTTGCAACAGAACGGGCTCGTCTGGCCCGTGAGCAGGCTGACAAAGTAGCGATGCAGAACGCCGTAACTCGTGGCGAGCTGGCGCCGGTTGTTCTGATCGAAGAGGTGCTTACAAAAGCTGCCGCCAAGGTAGCCGGATTGTTCGACGCTATCCCTGGACTTGTCCGGCGCCGTTTTCCTGACTTGTCAGCAGACGCCATTTCACTGATCGGTGGCGAGATCGCAAAGGTCCGAAACATTGTCGCAGGCATGTCGCTGGCTGACCTCAATGATGAGGTGCCAGACAAGCCGGAAGCCGATCCTGCCGAGGTCGAAATCTGATGGACCTCTCCGAGCACGTCAAGTTTGGCATAGAAAGCCTTGAGCTGCGACTAAAGGCCGGACTATCAGCCTTCGCCGTGCCGGAGCCGAAAACCCTTGATCAATGGGCGCGTGAACACTTCTACCTGTCGGCAGAATCATCCTACGTCGAGCAAAAGTGGGTGCCGTGGTGGTTTCAGCGCGCCATCATGGCCTGCATCAGCAACGACGACATTCGGGAAATCAACTGGCGAAAGTCAGCCCGTGTCGGCTACACCAAGATTATTCTGGCGGCCATAGGCTATTTCGCCCAACACAAGCGGCGCAACCAGATCCTCTGGCAGCCAACCGACGACGACCGTGACGAGTTCGTGAAAACCGAACTCGAGCCCATGCTGCGCGACGTCGCCATCATGCAGACAGTCTTCCCGGCCTACCTAGCACGCCACAAAGACAACACTTTGCAGGCCAAAAAATTCCTTGGCTCCATTGCCCACATGAAAGGCGGAAAGGCCGCCAAAAACTACCGCCGCGTTAGCGCAGACACCGCCTACCTGGACGAATACGACGCCTTCGACGCCAACATCGAAAAAGAGGGATCGCCAGGAAAACTGGCCGGAAAACGCGTCGAAGGCGCCACCTTCCAGAAAATCGTCAAAGGGACAACGCCGAAGCTCAAGGGCTTCTCCAACATTGAAAAAGACGAAAAGGAAGCCGACCTATTCCTGACCCCCCACATCCCGTGCCCGGAATGTGGCGGCTACCACGACCTGCGCTTCGGCGACAAAGACGACCCGCATGGATTCAAATGGACCGACAACGACCCGGAAACCGTCCGCCACCTCTGCCCCCACTGCGGAGCCCTCATTACCCAGGCCCAATACCTGGCCATCGACGGAGAAACATGCCGCTATCAATCCGAAGACGGAACCACGCTCGACCACGAAGGCACATTCCGAGACGCCGCTGGCCAGACAATCCAGCCGCCCGCCCACATCGCCTTTCACACCTGGAGCGCCTACAGCCCCAACGTCTCCTGGGTGAGCATCGTCAAAGACTTCCTGGCCGCCAAACGCGAAGCCGGCGAAGGAAAAAAAGAAAACCTGCAAGCGTTCGTCAACACAACCCTCGGCGAATACTGGGCAGAAGACTACGAACAAGCCGACGACAACGAACTCCGCGCCCGCGCCGAACCATTCCCCCTCGAGCGCGTCCCCATGGGCTGCGTCCTGCTGCTCGCCGGCATCGACACCCAGCCCAATCGCCTAGAATGCAACGTCTGGGGCTACGGCCGCGGCTGCGAAACCTGGACCATCGCCGACCGCGTCTTTTTCGGAAACCCTGATCAGGATGAAGTATGGGCTGAACTCGAAGAGTTTCTCTTTGAAACGGAATTCGAACATGCGTCCGGAACGAAACTAAAAATAGCTCAATCGGCAATTGATACCGGCGGGCACAATACCCAATCCGTATATCGATGGGTAGAAAAAAACCAGCGCAGAAATGTTTTCGCCATTAAGGGTCGTTCAGGAAAAGAAAAAGCAATTCGCGATGGGTCGGTAAAAATTGAATACGATCATCGGGGTCGTCTCAGAAAGCGTGGCCTCATGCTTTGGCATGTCGGAACAAACCTTGCAAAAGACACGATTTACAACCGATTGCAAATAATTAAACCTGGACCAGGCTATATACACTTTTCGGATGAATTATCTGAAAACTGGTTCAAGCAATACACTGCCGAGGGTAGAGTTTCAAGGCGAAACCAGCGTGGAGCCACAGAAACTGTATGGGTATGTCCGTCAGGCCGGAGAAACGAAAAATGGGACTGCGCAGCATATACCGTATGGCTTGAAGAAGGCATAAAAGTTTCAAATGGTAGATATGGTCTGGCAAAAGCTCCAGCCAAATTCTGGGATGACCTGGAAGCCAAAGTACAGCCCAAAGTGCTTGACCTATTTGCCCAGCCGACACAACCCCAACAACCCGCCGGCAACGCACCGGCGCCGCAGGAAAGCAGAGATCAGCCACGCCGCCCGGTCGTTCATCGGCCGCCGGCGCCGATCATCGGGTGGTAAATGGACATTCTCAACCGGGTACTCTCCACAATCCAGCAGGAACTCGGCGCCGACATCTTCACCGACGAGCGCCGGGAATACTACGAACGGCAATTTCGCTTCGAATACGGTGCCGAAGCCCACTACGTCGCCAGCCTGCGCGCCTTCGAAGTCCAGAAACGCCACGCCGAAGTCCGTCGCCTCATCGGCCAGGGCCTCGGCAACAGCGAAATCGCCGAACGCCTCGGCATAACCCGCCAACAGGTCTGGAACATCCGCCAGTTCCCGTCAAACCCCGCTCCTTAACTGCTTGACGCCCGCCGCCTATAACTGGCGGCATGACTGCACCCGTCCCCACCAGCGAGCCGGCCAAGCTACGGGCCGGCGACACCGCAACCTGGCTCCTGTCGCTGCCCGACTACCCGGCCGGCGACGGCTGGGGCATCACCTACACCGCCGTCAAAGCCGGAGCCAAGATCACCTTCGCCAGCGCCGCCGACGGCGACGACCACCGCATCAGCGTCCCCCCCGCCACCACCAAAGACTGGTCCCCCGGCACCTACAACTGGCAGGCCCGCATCAGCAACGGCACCGACGCCCACACCCTGCGCACCGGCACCTGGGAAATCCTCCCCGACTTCGCCGCCGCCACCGCCGCCGGCCTCGACGCCCGCAGCCACTCCGAAAAAACCCTCGCCGCCATCGAAGCCTGGATCGAAAACCACGACTCAGCCGTCGCCGAATACGAAATTGCCGGCCGGCGCATGAAATACATCCCCATCGCCGAACTGCTCGCCCTGCGCGACCGCTACCGCCGCGAAGTGCGCGGCACCGCCGGCAAATCCGGCCGCATCTACCTGAGATTCTGACATGGCAGTCCAGCCCGTCGCCCCCTTCAAAGGCTCCGTCATCCTCATGGAGCACGCCCGGAAGATGCAGGCCGCCCGCGAAGCCAAAGCCCGCCAGGAACAAGCCGCCTCCATCTCCCGCTCCTTCGCCGCCGCCCAGCTCAACCGACTCACCAGCAGCTGGCGCGCCACCGCCGAACGCATCGACGACGAACTCAAAAACGACCTCGACGCCCTGCGCATCCGCAGCCGCGCCCTCGAAAACAACAACGACTACGCCCGCAACTACCTGGACATCGTCGAAACCAACCTCATCGGCGAACAAGCGCCCCGCCTCGTCCCCCTCATCGACAACTCCCCCGGCGTCCCCGACGACGGCGCCCGCCGCGCCGTCGCCAACGGCTGGGCCGAATGGTGCCAGCGCGGCACCTGCGAAATCACCGGCAACTACAGCTTCGACGAAGTCTGCCAGGTCCTCGCCCGTGGCCTCGCCCGGGACGGCGAAACCCTCGTCGAATTCATCCGCGGCCCCGATGCCGGCAACCGCTTCGGCTTCGCCATCCGCCTCCTCGACGTGGACCGCCTCGCCACCTGGAAAAGCCGCCCCGCCTCGCAAGGCATCAACGCCATCGTCTCCGGCATCGAAATCGACGCCTACGGCCGCGCCGTCGGCTACTGGTTCAACAACACCGACCGGGCCGGCAGCCGCAGCGCCGTGCGTGTCGACGCCGGCGCCATGCTCCACCGCTTCGTCGTCCAGCGCCCCGAACAAAAGCGCGGCATCCCCTGGATGCACGCCAGCATGCTCTCCATGCACTACGCCGGAGAATTCGCCCTCTCCGCCCTCATGGCCGCCAAGCACGGCGCCGACCACCTCGGCTTCTTCGTAACCCCGGACGGCAACCCGCCGCCCATCGGCGACCCCGCCGCCGACGAAGACGGCGCCCGCATCGCCACCACCGCCCCGGGCACCTGGGACACCCTGCCAGACGGCGTCGACGTCAAAACCGTCGACAGCAAATACCCCAACGAAGTCTTCGGCCCATTCCTCAAGACCGCCAACCAGCGCATGGCCAGCGGCCTGCCCGGCGCCAGCTACCCCGAACTCTGCAACGACTACGAAGCCGTCAACTTCTCCAGCATCCGCGCCGCCATCCTCGCCGCCCGGGACGAATGGCGAAAACGCCAGCGCTTCTTCGGCTCCGCCCTCCTCGATCCCATCAATGCCGAATGGCTGCGCATGTCCCTGCTCGGCAGCGCCCTGCTGCTCGACAACGGCAGCCCGCTTCCCCTCGCCAAACTCCCCAAATTCAAGGCACATGCCTGGCGCTTCCGCGGCTGGGCCTGGGTAGATCCCCTCAAAGACATGGAAGCCGCTCGCGCCGCCTACGACCTCGGCATCACCAGCCTCTCCCGCATCGCCAGCGACATGGGCCGCGACATCGAAGAAGTCTTCGACGAACGCCAGCAAGAAGCCAAGCTGGCGCAGAAATACGACGTCGCCATCAACGCCGGCCAGCCTGTCTCCCAACCGCCGGACCCGCCGCCCGCGTAATCCGTCAAATCGCGTCCATTAACCGTTTGACGCCACCTTGAAAAACTCGGACCCATGGAGGTTTGCCCATGAGTCTGACCCGAGAACACCGCATCACCCTCGCCAGCGACGAAACCCGCGCCGACGGCGCCGACCTCGTCGTCGAAATGGCCTTCGCCAGCGAGCTGCCCTATGAGCGCTGGTGGGGCATCGAGATCCTCGACTGCTCCCCGGAAGCCGTCGATCTCTCCCGCCTCAACGACGGCGGCGCGCTGCTCTACAACCACAACTGGGACGACCTGCGCGGCCACCATGTCCCCGGCACCGTCCGCGCCGACGCCGACCGCGTCATCCGCGGCCAGGTCTCCATCAGCCACGCCGCCGACGCCGGCCGCACCATCGCCCTCGTCGAAGGCGGCCACCTCACCAAGACCTCCACCGGCTACGAAATTTATCAGGTCGTCGAAAAATCGACCGCCAAGGGCGCCGACGCGCCCCTCGAAAGAACTCTCGACGGTCGGCTCTTCGACCGGGTGCTCACCCGCAGTCAGCGGGAGGCCCCGGGCGATCTCGCCGCCTTCCGCCGCGCCCTCGATGCCGAGGCCGGCCCGTTCGAGCGTGCTGCGGACCAGCCCGCCACCTACGTCGTCACCCGTTGGGGCGTGCTCGAAAACTCCCTCGTCACCGTACCCGCCGACCCGTCAGTCGGCCTCGGGCGCACTGCCGAGCCCGCCCCGCAGGCACAACCCGCCGCACTTCCCGACATTTCCATCAAGGAGCCCCAAATGACCCAGACCGCACCCGAAATCGACATCGCCGCCATCGAGCGCGACGCCTCCGCCCGCGCCCTCAAGCGCATCAACGACATCGCCGCCATGGGCGAACAATTCAAGGACTTCGACGGCGTCAAGGCCCTGTCCGAAGCCGCCATCCGCACCGGCCAGCCCGTCGAAGACTTCACCGCCGCGCTGCTCAAGCATATTTCCGAAAAAGGCCAGAAGTGGCAGCCGGAAATCGGCCTGACCAAGAAAGAAGCCCAGCGCTTCTCCGTCGTCCGCGCCATCAACGCCATGCTTTCCGGCGACTGGTCCAAGGCCGGCTTCGAACGCGAAGCCTCCGTCGCCTTTTCCGAAAAGGCCCAAAAAGCCGGCCTGCAGCGCCAGGCTGAAAACTCCTTCTTCCTGCCGGTCGAAGTCCAGCAGCGCGACCTCACCGTCGGAACCGCCACCGCCGGCGGCAACATGGTCGCCACCGACCTGCGCCCGCAGGACTTCATCGAGCTGCTGCGCGCCCGCACCCTGATCAGCCAGCTCGGCGCCCGCTCCCTCACCGGCCTCGTCGGTAATGCCGACATCACCCGCCAGACCGGCGCCGGCACCGCCTACTGGCTCGCCAACGAAGCCACGGCCATCACCGAATCCAACCAGACCGTCGGCCTGCTGCAACTGCGTCCCAAGGTCCTCGGCGCCTACACCGAAGTCTCCCGCCTGCTCCTGCAGCAATCCACCCCTGATGCCGACATGTTCGTCATGGACGACCTGACCAAGGTCCTGGCCATCGCCAAGGACGCCGCCGCCATCAACACCGGCGGCTCCGGCGCACCCGTCGGCATTCTCGGCACCGCCGGCATCGGCTCCGTCACCGGCACCACCCTCGGCCTCTCCGGCATCCTGGAATTCCAGACCGACGTCGCCACCGCCAACGCCCTGTCCACCCAGTGCGCCTACCTCACCACGCCGCTCGTCGCCGCCCTGCTGGCCCAGCGCCAGCGCTTCTCCGGCACCGACACCCCGCTGTGGGAAGGCAACATCCTGGACGGCAACGTCATCGGCTTCCGTGGCGCCTCCACCACCCAGATGCCCACCGCCACCATGATTTTCGGCGACTTCAGCCAGGTCATTTTTGCCGAATGGGGCGCCGTCGAAATCGCCGCCAACCCCTACGCCAACTTCCCGGCCGGCATCACCGGCATCCGCGCCTTCTACACCTGCGACGTCGGCGTGCGCACGGCGGGCGCCTTCTCCGCCGCCTCCTCCATCACCTGATAGGGCAGGGCGGGCCAAGCGGCCCGCCCGCTCGCCAAGGAGAAAACATGTCAACCGAACTCGAAGTCCAGGTCATCAAGCCCTGCTGGATCGGCGGCAAGCAGATCGAAATCAAGGAAGGCGAAGCCTTCCCGGTCGTCTCGCTGCCCCGCGCCGACGCCATCTACCTCGAAGGCATCGGCCGCGTCCGCCTTATCGAGGCGGAAGAAGCCAAGCCGGCCGCCAAGAAAGCCAAGGCCAAATAACGATGGCCTTCCCCAGCGACGTCTCCGCCTTCTACGTCGACGGCGAATCCGCCACCCTCCGGCCCGCCGCCGGAGGCGCGCCAGTCACCGGCCGCGTCATTCTCGACCAGCCAGGCGCCAACCTCTTCAACGGCAGCGTCTCCACCACCGACTACACCCTGCGCTACCCGACCGCCACCTTCCCCGTCTCCCGCGGCGACCGCTTCACCATCGGCGGCGCCGACTACCTCGCCAGCGCCGCCCCGTCCGAACTCGCCGACGGCCTCGAAGCCACCGTCACCCTCGCCAAACTCTAACGGAGCCCCCATGAAAACCCTCAAGCACCTCCTCCTCTCCGTCGTCCTCGGCCTCCTCGCCTGCGGCGTACAGGCCGGCGCCCTCACCGACTACGGCGAGAACAAGCTCCTCGACAACCTTATCCGCGGCCAGGCCAACAGCCTGCCGGCCACCTATTATCTGGCTCTGGGCACCAACGCCTGCAGCGACAGCGGCTCGCCCACGGAGCCCTCCGGCAACGGCTACGCCCGCGCCTCGGTCGCCTCCTCCCTCGCCAACTGGGCGGGCAGCCAATCCAGCGGCAGCACCACCGCCAGCTCAGGCACCGGCGGCACCACCAGCAACAACGGCGCCGTCACCTTCTCCACCTCCACCGGCGCCTGGGCATCCTCCGCCAACCTCGTCAGCGTCTGGTTCATGGACGCCTCGTCGGCCGGCAACGCCTGGATCTGCATCACCCTCACCAGCCCCGTGGCAGTCACCGGCACTGGCTTCACCCTGTCATT
>CAZWRK010000160.1:5552-8069 GCA_964635875.1 uncultured Aquaspirillum sp. | reverse complement strand
ACACCGTTCTTGTCTTTGAGACCTGTGTATTGATAGCGTTTGTGTCCGCTACTATTAAGTGTGCCAAACTGCCAATCTTTGCCGTTGTCGCTTCGACACCAGTAGCCGTCTATAAGGGCTTCGTAGCCGACTATCCTTTCGCCACGTACCACTCGAAATTTAAACTCAATCATTCTTGCTGGCCCCTGTCTACAGCAGCACACTCCTCTGCATCAGCCATGCTTAACAACTCTTCTGTCGAGAGTTCGTCTAGCTCATCGCTCAACATTTAGTGCCTCTGGCCTGCTGGCTGTAGGTAGTTTACTGTGCCTGGATCGTACTCAACTGGTGTGCCGTACTGTAGCTGACCTGTAGCCGTTAGCGTTGTGGCCTGCTGCAGGGCGCGTGTTGCGCTGTTGTCGGGAAGTGGGTATTTCTGGGCATCTGCGGTACTTACAAAGCCTAGAGCGCCTATAAATAAGCCGAGTAGTAATGCTTTTGTTGACTGGACCATCGTCCTTACTTGAAGTACCGTGTAAGACTTAGGGGATTCCAAACTGTCTATGTGGTTTTGTGCTTCTTCAGAAGTATCAAATTGCAGAGGGACATTTATGCTTTCATCCTGTTTTTTCAGCTCTTCGTTGACTAGAACATCTCCGCCCAATGGATCGGTTTTATCAATTTTCATAATTTGAAAGGTGTCTACTGGTATTAAGCCATCGCTCTTAGCCATAGCAACAGCCTCTTTCTCTGTGTACTTATCGTCAGGGTTGCCGTGCCTGTCTTTACTTCTGTGCTTAGTCTTTGTAGATTTTGCGTCTACAAAGACGTTCTTTTGCTTGCGTTGCCTCTTCATACTAGCTCTCCTATAATTTACCGCTTACAATCATTTCTATCATGTGATCTGGCGCTACTATAAACGCCGTAATAATCATTGCTACTAGGATCGTGATCGACGCCCATAGTAGCGTTTGAACTCTCCTGTCAGTTTTGTGAATGGTTCTGTAATTGACCATGTCTTTTGCCTTCCTGTTTTATCTTCTGTTTCATATCTTCGCCACACCTTTTTATCAATCTTGTCTATCGGCGTATTGCCTAATGACTCAATCATTTCACCGCCTCACATAAGTCTCTCAAAACTTATTGTTAGCCCTAGCTTAAGCAGACTACAGTGCTGGTAGTAATTACACGTCAGCAGATGCTCTTCTCTGTTACGTTCACGTCTTATTGATCAACGCTCCGAAGCATGCCAGAACGCCGAGGGTGTGCGCCATAAGTACTACCAGAAACCGCCGCGCCTATGTGTAACCATAAGGGGATAAAGGTGCTCGTAGAAACCTTTGCGGCAGCCACCTACCTCCGTAAGCCTGAGCTGAATCGCAAGTGCACTCTCTACTGGAGGCACAGCTCGGGTCGCTCTTACGAAGACTGTAGTCTGTTCAAACTAGGTTGTTAATGAATCCTCGCGGGGAGGTTGCCCTCCCCTATTGTAACTCCGCCTTACTCTCGGGTCTAGCGCGCCAGTATTGTTGGCCCCGCAGCCCATTTCAGACTACTTAAAGTGTACCCCTTGCGCTTCTAAGAGTCAACCGCTTTATGCACAGGTGTTGCACCACCTATTTTGCCTATTTTGCTGTAGTACTTACTATCCCCACGACGCTTAGATTTGCCCTTAACGCTGCCTCCCTTGCGCCCAGCTTCGCGCATGGCTGCTTTTGCCGCCTCTTCGCTACCATGTTTTTTAATCATAGTTTGCCAGGCCTTATTACCCGTTGCCTTATTACCGACTGGTCTAGCTACCATTTGTGGCTGCCTCTGATTTCATTTTAGCCTCGCGCTTTATTTCTGCATCTCTTTTGCGGAGATCAGCACGATATTCGTGACGTTCTTTGTTCGTCATTTCTGGCGGGTATGCATGGTGTCTTTTGCGTGGCTTAAGTTGTTCTATTGTGCGTTTTGAATGTTTATTAACAGTGTGACGAAATTCAAATGGCGGTCGCTTACTAGCGGGTTTCTTGCCGAGAGAAATAAGTCTGTCTGCCTTTCTATCTTCAGCGCTCCTACGTTTAAGCGGCTTGCTGCCGTCTCTGTTTGGAGACCGTCTACGAGCCTGACTGCGATTAACTTTAATGATGCCTTTGCCTGGCATCTGCACCATAGTTTCACCAGTTGCAAAATGCTTATCGCCTGGCGTCTTTTCGATTATCTTTTTCGGTTGTCGTCCTGATAACGGCTTGTGAATCAATACACGAATATAATGCTTCTTTTGATCAGACTTGCTTAACGCATCAAAGGCTTTCTGTGCCTCTTCGCGCTCTCGATACTGACCACCAAGAGTCTTGTTGCCGTCCTCTTTGCTACAAATCAGGTAACAGAGAATTAAATAGCCTTTGGTCTTATCTTCATCACAGACCTCACCGTTGTAACGGCGGTCTTGGTATGCTTTCTTGTCAAACATTAAAATCTCCTCTTTTCCTTTGGTTTACGATACCCTCTAGAGTACTTACAGTCAACGATGTTGCAGTAGCCGTACTCGTC